>NZ_CAKUAL010000005.1 GCF_934636505.1 uncultured Ellagibacter sp. | reverse complement strand
TCACCGGCGGCTATCGCCCTTTCGTAGAGGGACTTCGCGTATTCCGGGTCGTCCTCCTCCACCAAGAGGGCGAGGCCGTTCGTGGCGTAGCGTTCGTCCCCGGCTGCAATCGCTTGTTCGTAGAGCGATTGCGCGTACTCGGGGTCGTCCCGCTTCACCAAGTTCGCGAGGTTGTTCGCGGCGTCGCGTTTGTTGCCCGCGGCAATCGCCTGCTCGTAGAGCCGTTCGGCTCGTTCCGGGTCGTCCTCCTCCACCAAGAGGGCGAGGTTGAAGGTCGCCCAACGCTCGTCACCGGCGGCTATCGCCCTTTCGTAGAGGGACTTCGCGTATTCCGGGTCGTCCTCCTCCACCAAGGCGACAAGGGCATTAATCGCTGGGAGACCTATTCCTGCAGCGATCGCCCTCTCGTAAAGGGATTTGGCAAAGCAGGGATCACTTGTTTCGGTCAAGCTAGCGAGAGTGTACGAAGCGTAGCCTTCTCCAGTTTTGTCTACTAATTGTTCGAATAATTGCTTCGATTTCTCCGGGTCGCTTGAATGAAGAAGAGCCGCAAGTCTCTCTAATGCATGGGGATGGCCCGCTTTCAAGGCTCGCTCGTAGTACAATGCGGACTGTCGAGGGTCTCTATCCCATAAAAGGTTTCCAAGCGAAAAGGTCGATCCGCGCTCATCGCCGGCGTCTGCTGCCATCTTGAATAGCTCGATTGCGCGTTGCGGGTCATCGATTTTCAGCATTTGACCAAGATAATAAGGAGCGAGACGCGTATTTCCTAGCTCGATGGCCCGCGAGTAGGCCTCTTTTGCTTTCTCGGGGTCTGAACCCTTTACGAGGTCCGCAAGCAGCATTGCGGCCTGCGGATCGCCCGCATTCATGCATTGCTCAAATAAAATTGCGGCGTGCTTCGGGTGGCTTTGCTGAATTGAAAAGGCGATATAATATGCCATCGAGTCATTGCGACCCGTCGCGATCGCAATCTTGGCCTTCTCGAAAATCAACTCATCCAGATTCTCTTTCGATAGTTCAGGCGAATCAAAATGCTCTTCTTCAGGCATAGCGTCTCCTCGAATACTTAAATGCGAATAGCAGTAGTCGAAACCGATGGGGTAAGATTGAAATAGTCCTCTATCCAGTTTAGCGAATAAGCAGACCAGACGCCAAACTGTTAGCTGCTAAAGTCAAAAGTCTTACTCTAATTCGGGTCTGATGATAATTCGAATGCGAAACGGTGGTCTCTTCGGGGGCTGCCGTTTTTCTTTTGCGCAGGTCGTTTCCCATATGTTAATTCTGTCCATCTGCGCCGATTTTCCCCAGTTGTGGTACTCTTTCTGCTCAGCGCGAACACTGCATTCATGCGCGACTTCGTCGCATACAGGAACGTATTTGGAGGAATGTATGAAGATCTTTGGTATGGGCACCCCGGAATTGCTCATCATCCTTGCGGTCATCCTGCTTATCTTCGGGCCGAAGAATCTCCCGAAGCTCGGCAGCGCTCTCGGCAAGACCGTGAAGAACCTGCGCGACGGCATGGGCGCCGGCAAGAAGGACAAGAAGGAAATCGAAGAGGCTGAAGACGAAGAAGAAGTCGAGGAAGTCGAAGAGGAAGAGGCGCCCGCAAAGAAGACCGTGAAGAAGACGGTCAAGAAGAAGAGCGAGTAACAGCCCATCCACATCGATGGATTTGCGGCGCGCGCGGTAGTGTAAGCGTGCGCCGCATTCGTATGTTTATTCCTAAGTAATAGGGATTGAACGGGGAAAACGGTGCATCGAACGATGCGCCGCTTCGTGTTTTTGAAGGGACTGACCATGGCAGACAGCAACTACATCCTGACGCCGGAGGGCCGCCAGAAGCTTGAAGAGGAGCTTCACTACCTCGAGACCGAGAAGCGCGCCGAAGTGGGCGAGCGCATCAAGGTTGCCCGCGAGTTCGGCGACATCTCCGAGAACTCCGAGTACGACGACGCGAAAAACGAGCAGGGCATGATGGAAGCCCGCATCGCTGAAATCGGCCGCATCCTCTCCGAGGCGACCGTCGTTGAGGCGCCGAAGCGCTCCTCGAAGGTGACCATCGGCTCCACCGTCACCGTTGATATGGGCGGACGCGAACGCGTCTTCACCATCGTGGGCGGCGCCGAGGCCGACGTGGCCGCCGGCAAGATCTCCAACGAGTCCCCCGTGGGCGCGGCGCTTCTCGGCAACAAGAAGGGCGACGAGATCGAGACCACCGGCCCCACCGGCCGCGTCATCAAGATGACGATTTTGAAGATCGAACACTAGGATAGGTATGGCTGACGAAACTACCAAGCAAGTAATCGAAGACGACCCGATCGAGGTTCGCAAGGCGAAGCGCGCGGCGCTTATCGAGGCGGGGGAGAACCCCTACGGCCACGCGTTCCACTACACGCACCACCTGACCGACCTCGATGAGAAGTACGCTGACCTTGAAGACGGCGCCTCCACCGAAGACGAAGTCGACGTGGCGGGTCGCATCATGGCCAAGCGCGTTCAGGGCAAGATCGCCTTCTTCGAGCTGCGCGACGCGACGGGCGACATCCAGCTGTTCTGCCGCATCAACGCACTCGGCGAGGAAGTCTTCGTCGCGATGAAAGACCTCGACGTGGGTGACTGGATCGGCGTGCACGGCACCATGATGCGCACGAAGCGCGGCCAGCTTTCCGTCGCCGTCACGGGCTACGAGCTTCTGTCCAAGTCGCTGCGCCCGCTGCCGGAGAAATTCCACGGCCTGGCCGACAAGGAGACGCGCTATCGTCAGCGCTACGTCGACCTTGTCATGAACCCCGAGGTCAAGAGCACGTTCGAGAAGCGTTTCAAGATCGTGGCTGCCATCCGCCGCTACATGGAGCAGCAGGGTTTCTACGAGGTCGAGACGCCGTTTCTGCATCCTATCTTGGGCGGTGCGAACGCAAAGCCGTTCGTCACGCACTTCAACGCGCTCGACCGCGACTACTTTCTGCGCATCGCGACCGAGCTGCCCCTGAAGCGCCTGCTCGTGGGCGGTTTCGAGAAGGTCTTCGAAATCGGCCGCCAGTTCCGCAACGAGGGCATGGACCCGTACCACAACCCCGAGTTCACCACGATGGAGGCATACCAGGCGTTCTCCGACCTCGACGGCATGATGGACCTCACGCAGGGCTTCATCCAGGCCGCCGCTATGGAGGCGTGCGGCACGCTGCAGGTCACCTACCAGGGCACCGAGATCGACCTGTCGGGCGAATGGCGCCGCGCAACCATGATGGAGCTCGCAAGCGAGCACGCGGGCGAGGAAGTGTCCTTCGACCGCACGCGCGAAGAGCTCGTCGCCATCCTAGAGAAAAACGGCGGGCATGCGGAAGACGCATGGGGCAAGGGCAAGCTCATCAGCGAGATCTTCGAGGCTGTGGCCGAGGAGAAGCTCGTGCAGCCCACCTTCGTGTGCGATCATCCGCTCGAGATTTCCCCGCTCGCCAAGAAGAAGACGGATAACCCCGAGCTCACCGAGCGCTTCGAGCTGTTCATCTGCGGACACGAGTACGCGAACGCCTTCAACGAGCTGAACGACCCGGTCGATCAGGCCGAGCGCTTCCGCGCCCAGGTCGAGGCGAAGGATATGGGCGACGACGAGGCCATGGGCTACGACGCCGACTACATCCGTGCGCTCGAGTACGGCATGCCGCCGGCGGGCGGCGTGGGCGTGGGCATCGATCGCTTGACGATGCTGCTCACCGACTCCGCCACCATCCGCGACGTGCTGCTTTTCCCCCACATGAAGGACGAAGCCCCCGCGAGCGGAAAGGCGGCAGCAGCTGCCGCGGCGGCGCGCGCTGCGAAGGCGGAGCCTGCCGAGGCGGCATCCGAGCCCGAGCCGATCGACTTCTCGAAGGTGGTCATCGAGCCGCTGTTCGAGGAGCAGGTCGATTTCGACACCTTCAGCAAGTCCGACTTCCGCGCCGTGAAGGTAAAGGAATGCGTGGCCGTTCCCAAGTCCAAGAAGCTGCTGCAGTTCACACTCGACGACGGCACGGGCAACGACCGCGTCATCCTGTCGGGTATTCACGCGTACTACGAGCCCGAGGAGCTCGTCGGTAAGACGCTCATCGCCATCGTGAACCTGCCGCCGCGCAAGATGATGGGTATCGACTCGTGCGGCATGCTCCTTTCCGCCGTGCATGAGGAGAAGGTCGAAGGCGACGCCACCGAGGAGCGCTTGAACCTCCTTATGGTAAGCGATCGCATCCCCGCAGGTGCGAAGCTGTACTAAGCGTTATCGAATCGCAGAGTCTTGAAAGGCCGTCTGGGCATTGTCCGGGCGGCCTTCTTCGTAACATGGCTGACCCGTCATGCGGTCTTGATGAATCCGAACCGCCTTCGATTTGTTTGGGTCTTGTTGATTTGCTTCGCGACGCTTTCTGTATTATGTATACGGACTTTCTCTGCATTAGCACTCACTTGACAAGAGTGCTAGTATGAATCGCAAACAAACGACCTTGTGAGAAACGAGGATACATGTCATTCGACAAGTTCACCGACAAGGCGCGCAAGGTGCTCGTGCTGGCGCAGGACGAGGCCCGCAGCCTTCACCAGCCCTATGTGGGCACCGAGCATATCCTGCTCGGGCTGATTCAGGAAAAGGAGGGCCTCGCCGCCCAGGCGCTTGAGCGTTTGGATATCAAATACGACGCGGTGGTGCAGGCCATCCGTCAAGTCGTCACAATCGATGAGAGCGCCGATGTGTCTGGCCACCTCTCCTTCACCCCGCGCGTGAAGCGCGTGCTCGAGAACTCCCTGCGCGAGGCCATGCAGATGGGGCAGTCCTACATCTCGACTGAGCATCTGCTTTTGGGCATCGTGCGCGAGGGCGAGGGTACGGCGCTCGACGTGCTCGGCCGCTTGGGCGTGAAGGGCGACGACATCCGCGGCGCCTTGAACGACCTGGTGGGGCAAAGCCCCGTCTATGCCGGCCGCAGCGCATTCGACGCGATGGGGGCGTCTCCCGACAGCATGCTCAAGGAGTTCGGCACCGACCTTACCAAGAAGGCATCCGACGGCAAGCTCGACCCGGTCATCGGCCGTGCGGGCGAGATTGAGCGCGTCATGCAGGTGCTCTCGCGCCGCCAGAAGAACAACCCGCTGCTCATCGGCGAGCCGGGTGTGGGCAAGACCGCCGTCGTGGAAGGGCTCGCGCAGCTCATTGTCGCGAACCAGGTGCCCGACCTGCTGCGTAACAAGCGCCTGTTCACGCTTGACGTGTCCGCGCTCGTGGCGGGCAGCAAGTATCGCGGCGAGTTCGAGGATCGCCTGAAGAAGTGCATCAAAGAGGTGCAGGACGCGGGCGACATCATCCTGTTCATCGACGAGATGCACACGCTCATCGGCGCGGGCTCGGCCGAGGGCTCCATCGACGCTGCGGCCATCCTGAAGCCGCCGCTGTCGCGCGGCGAGATCCAGGTCATCGGCGCAACGACCATCGACGAGTACCGTAAGCATCTCGAAAAGGATTCCGCGCTCGAGCGTCGCTTCCAGCCCATCACCGTCGGCGAGCCCAACGAGGAGCAGGCCATCCGCATTCTGGGCGGCTTGCGCGATCGCTACGAGGCGCACCATCAGGTGCATTTCACCGACGAGGCGCTTCAGGCCGCGGTGGAGATGTCCGATCGCTATATTCAGGATCGTTTCCTGCCCGACAAGGCGATCGACGTTATCGACGAGGCGGGCGCGCGCATGCGCATTCGCAACATGACGCTGCCCAAGGAGCTGCGCGATTTGGACGACCAGCTGCGCGAGGTTCGCTCCAAGAAGGACAAGGCCATCGGTGCGCAGGATTTCGAGACCGCAGCCGAGTTGCGCGACAAGGAGAGCAAGCTTAAAGCCGAGCGCGAGCAGGCCGAGAAGAAGTGGGAGGAAGACACCTCCAAGCAGGTCTCCCAGGTCACGGTGAAGGATATCGCCGACGTGGTTTCCATGACCACAGGCGTGCCGGTGTCCAACTTGACCGAGGCCGAAACCGAGAAGCTTCTGCGCATGGAGGGTGTGCTGCATGAGCGCGTCATCGGCCAGGACGAGGCCGTGACGGCGCTTTCGAAGGCAATACGTCGCAGCCGCGCGGGCTTGAAGGACCCGAAGCGCCCGGCAGGCAGCTTCATCTTCTTGGGCCCCTCGGGCGTGGGCAAGACCGAGCTTTCCAAGGCGCTCGCCGAGTTCCTGTTCAACTCCGAGGACGCGCTGTTGAGCTTCGATATGTCCGAGTACATGGAGAAGCACAGCGTGAGCCGCCTGGTGGGATCGCCCCCGGGCTATGTCGGCTTCGACGAGGGCGGCCAGCTCACGAAGGCGGTGCGCCAGAAGCCGTACTCGGTCGTGCTCTTCGATGAGATCGAGAAGGCGCATCCCGATGTTTTCAACATCCTGCTGCAGATCCTCGAAGAAGGTCGCCTGACCGACGCGCAGGGGCGCACAGTCGACTTCCGCAACACGGTCATCATCATGACGTCGAACGTCGGCGCACGCGAGATCGCGCAGACGACGCCGCTTGGTTTCTCTGGTAGCGACCATGCGGGGCTTTCCGATAAGGAGATCAAGAGCCGCGTGATGGCTGAGATGAAGAAGCTGTTCAGGCCCGAGTTCTTGAACCGCATCGACGAGATCATCGTGTTCAAGTCGCTCACCGACGAGCAGATCGCCCAGATCGTCGACCTCATGGTGGCCGATTTGCGTGAGCGCATGATTGCGCAGAACATGTCGATCAACCTGACGCCCGCGGCGACGAAGCTCATCGCGAAGGAGGGCACCGACACGACGTTTGGCGCGCGTCCCCTGCGCCGTGCAATACAGCGTCTTTTGGAGGATCCACTTTCCGAGCAGATTCTGGAAGGCAAGTGGCAGAGCGGCTCTATCGTGGACGTGGACGTGGACGAGTCCGGTGAGAACCTCGAATTCAAGCAGGGGTCGGGCGTCGTTCCCGCGCCGCGCAAGCGCGACAGCATCGCGCGCGATGCCGAGCTTCTGCTCACGAACTACGACTTGGGCCACGCGGGCTTACCGAGCGCGGGCTCAGGCGGCGGCACGGCATCGGGCGGCGCCGCAGACTAACGCGAGCGAGCGCTGCGTCGCGAGCACACGGCAAACCTATCAGGCGGGCACCTATCTCAGGTGCCCGCCTTTTTTCGTTCCGAGAGACTTTTGGGCTTGTGACGTGAATGACAGGAGGCGGAAAAGATGGGCAGGCAATCCTTTTCAGGGGCTGCATGGAGCAAACCCCCTCGTAGGTGGTCAACTGGACGAGTTGTGCGCTGTTTTTTTCGGGTTGCGATTTAGGGTGAAAATCGTGACCAGGCATTTTGCAGGGCGTTCTGGCTTAGGCCGCGTCTCTGCGTGCTCAGCGACCGCCAAAACGTCGCACAATTCGCTCAAGTGACCACGAACTGGCCTGTGTGCTCCCGCTGAGGGTTCTGAAGCGGTCGATGGACTTGCTTCTTGCCCGTTTCCCACCCGCGCCCCCAGCAGCCTCACGCCTCGCGCCCCGCACGCAGCCCGCAGCCTCTTTCAACTTGTTATGCGGAATGCCTCCGCTCGCTCGCTGCTTGCCGTAAAATAGCACGCAAACGATGCGTCGGGTCTCGGGCGCACTCGCACCCCCGCGGCCCGACGAACAAGGGAAGGACTCTCATGCCGAAAACGATCGACCCTATATACACGCCCTCCGTGCTCGATGTGCCGGACGCGATGTTCGATGACCTCGACTTCGATGCGCTCACGAAAACGGTGTGCGGCCTGCAGGGTGTTGTCGACCCCAAGCCGAAGACGGCTGCCATCATTCTGGCGGGCGGTTCGGGCGAGCGTTTCGGTCGCGAAGGCGGCAAGCAGCTCGTCGAAATCGCTGGGAAGCCTATTCTCACCTGGTCGGCAGAGGCCTTTGACGCCGTGGGCGACGTGGGGCTCATCGTCATCGTATGCCCCGAGGACCGCCAGGAGGAATACCTCAACCGCGCGATCAACCCGTTCCCGTTCGTCACGCCCATCGTGGTCGCGCCCTCGGGCCCCTCGCGTCAGGAGTCGGCGTTCTCCGGCCTCGAGTACGTCACCGACGAGTACGACTACGTCGTTTTGCACGACGGCGCGCGCCCGCTCGTTTCCCCCGAGCTCATCTTGCACACCATCAACACCTGCAAGGGCAACATCGATTGCGACGGCGTCATCGTGGGGCACCCCGCGGTTGATACGCTCAAGATTGTGGAAGACGGCGTCATCATGGGCACGCCCGACCGCCGCGTGTTCTGGGATGCGCAAACGCCGCAGGTCTTCCGCACGGGAATCTATCGCCGCGCGCACGCGAGCGCGCTTTCCGATGGCTTCGTGGGCACTGACGACTCCTCGCTTATCGAGCGCCTCGGCGGCAAGGTCCTCGTGGTGGAAGGCAAGCGCAACAACATCAAGCTCACGGTGCCCGAGGATTATATGATGCTCGCTGCTGCCGTGCGCGCGCTCTATCTGAAGCAGCCGGAGGAATAGCCGATGGATCCCAGGAACCTCCGGATCGGCCAGGGTTACGATGTCCACCAGCTCACGGAAGGGCGCAAGCTCATCATGGGCGGCGTGGATATTCCCCATACGCGGGGCCTTCTCGGGCACTCCGACGCCGACGTGCTCGCGCATGCGGTGGCCGACGCGCTTTTGGGTGGCGTTCGCGGAGGGGACATCGGCAAGCTGTTCCCCGACACCGACCCAGCCTACGAAGGCGCCGACTCCATGAAGCTGCTCGCCGCCGTGGCCGGTTTCGTGCGCGATCGCGGCTACGAGATCCTCGACGTTGACAGCGTCATTGCGGCCCAGGCGCCGAAGCTTTCCCCCTATCGCGATCAGATGCGCGAGAACCTGGCGCGCGCGATGGGCATCTCCCCTGAAAACGTGGGCGTGAAGGCGACCACGACTGAGCATTTGGGCTTCGAAGGCCGCGAAGAGGGCATTTCGGCTACGGCGGTGGCTCTTCTCGTTCGATGTACGGATTGAGTTTGCTATAATCCTACTTGAACAGAGGGGTTTGCTATGAATATTTTCAAGACGATCGCCGAAGATGTCCGTGCCGTTAAGGAACGAGATCCTGCTGCGCAAAGCTCGTTCGTCATCTGGCTCACCTACCCAGGCCTCCACGCGCGCTGGTCGCATGTGGTGGAACACTGGCTGTGGAATCATGGCCTAAAGAGCCTCGCGCGCATATCGTCGCAGTTCACGCGCTTCATGACTGGTGTGGAAATTCACCCGGGCGCCCAGATCGGCCGCCGGTTCTTCATCGACCATGCCATGGGCGTCATCATCGGCGAGACCACCATCATCGGCGATGATTGCACGCTCTACCAGGGCGTCACGCTCGGCGGTACCGGCAACGAGACCGGCAAGCGCCATCCGACTCTCGGCAACAACGTCATCGTGGGCGTGGGCGCGGCGGTGCTTGGCAACATCACCGTCGGCGATAACTCCAAGATCGGCGGCGGCGCGGTGGCGGTGAAGGACGTGCCGCCCAACTGCACGGTCGTCGGCATCCCCGGGCGCATCGTCAAGCGCGATGGCAAGCGAGTCACCAGCGAGCAGTCTGCCACCGCGAAGCGCATGGAGAACCTCCCCGATATCGTGGAAGAGCAGCATCGCTCCAACTGCGCGCGCATCGACTACCTGGAGGCGCAGATCGCCGCGTTGCGCGACGAGGTCTGTCCGCAGTTCAAGAAGGCGCTCGCCGATGTTGAGCCTGTAAGCCCGGAGGATTTGGAAGAGGACTAGGCGCCCGCCAAACGAGCGCTTTCCCAGCTATCACAAGAAAGTATCAGGAACCTTATGATTAAGATCTACGACACCAAGCTGCGCCAAAAAGTCGAGTTCCAGCCGAAGGAGCCCGGCAAGATCAGCATGTACGTCTGCGGCCCGACCGTGTACAACCGCATCCACATCGGCAACGCGCGCACGTTCATCAGCTTCGACGTGATCCGCCGCTATCTCATTTGGCGCGGCTTCGACGTGACGTTTGTGCAAAATGTCACCGACGTCGACGACAAGATCATTAAACGTGCAGGTGAAGAGGGTAAAAGTGCGGCAGAAGTGGCCGCTGAGTACACCCAGGCGTTCATCGACGACATGCACGCGGCTGGCGTGCTCGACCCCGACGTGCGCCCGCGCGCCACGGGTGAGATTCCCGATATGATCGCGCTCGTGCAGGAGCTCGTCGACGGTGGGCATGCCTACGAGGTCGAAGGCGACGTGTACTTCAGCGTGCGCTCGTACCCCGCTTACGGCGAGCTTTCCGGCCGCAACATCGACGAGATGGAATCGGGCCATCGCGAGCTTCGCGCCGACGGCCAGGGCCTTGAGGCGCGCAAACGCGACCCGCTCGACTTCGCCCTGTGGAAGGCGGCCAAGCCTGGCGAGCCTTCGTGGGATTCCCCCTGGGGCAAGGGGCGTCCGGGCTGGCACATCGAGTGCTCGGCCATGTCGCGCAAGTACTTGGGGCTTCCTTTCGACATCCACGGCGGCGGCGCTGACCTGGTGTTTCCTCATCACGAGAACGAGCGCGCGCAAAGCGAGGCCGCGTGCGGCTGCACGTTCGCGCGCCACTGGATGCACTCCGGCATGCTGCAGATCGCCAACGAGAAGACCGGCGAGATCGAGAAGATGTCGAAATCGCTCAACAACTTTCTGCTTCTGCATGAGGCGCTCGACATCGTGCGTCCCGAGACGCTGCGCATGCTCATGCTGCAGACGCACTACCGCAGCCCGCTCGTGTTCGGCGACGCCCGCTTGGCCGAGGCCGACGCGGCGCTCACGCGCATCGAGAACACGGTGAAGAACCTCGAGTGGCTGCTCGCGTCCGCGACGGCCGAGGGCGCGTGTTCGCTCGACGCTGCGGCAATCGAGGGGGCAACGCAGACGGCGCGTGCGGCCTTCGTCGACGCGATGGACGACGACTTCAACGCCCCCGCCGCACTGGGCGCGGTGTTTACCCTGGTCGGCGACGTGAACAGCGCGATCGCGGGCAAGGAGCCCACCGCTGCCGATGTGCCGGCGCTCATCGCCGCGCGCGACTCGATCGCCGAGCTCATGGGCGTGTTCGGCATCGACGTCGCGGCGGCTACTGCCGAGGGCGACACCTATCCCGTCGAGGTCGTCGACCTTGCCGCCGAGCTCGCCGGGTACGCGGGCGGCAACGCGACCGAGGCCGTTGAGGCGCTCGTGGCCCTTCGTGCCGAGGCGCGCGCTTCGAAGGATTGGGCCCGCGCCGATGCGGTGCGCGATGGCATGGCAGCGCTCGGCCTCACGATCAAGGACACGCCGCAAGGCCCTCAGGTGGAAATGGCGTAGCGCAGGCGCGCCTCAGACGAGCGGAAGAGCGTGATCATCTGAATACCCAACGCAACATGGAGCTCCTTGCGCCTGCAGGGGGTATCGAACAGCTGCGCGCTGCCGTGCGCTTCGGCGCGGACGCGGTGTACCTGGCCTCTGATCGCTTCGGCATGCGCGCCCGCGCGGCGAACTTCGCGCTTGAGGACATCCCCGCCGCAGTGGAAATCGCTCACGCTGCGGGCGTGAAGGTGCACGTCACTGCGAACATCCTCATGGAGCAAAGCGACCTGGCCGCGCTTCCCGACTACTTCCGCGCACTCGATGCGGCGGGGGTCGACGCCTTTATCATTGGCGATTTGGGGGCGGCCGCCATCGCCCGTCGCGTGGCCCCGCGCGTGGCGCTCCACGTGTCAACCCAGGCATCCGTCGCCAACTCCGAAGCGGCGCGCGTGTGGCATAGCTTGGGCGCGAGCCGCGTGGTGTGCGCGCGGGAGATGTCGCTTGACGATATCGCCCGCATGCGCGAGGACATGCCGGCAGACATGGAAATCGAGGCGTTCGCGCACGGTGCCATGTGCATGGCGGTCTCGGGGCGCTGTCTCATCAGCTCCTATCTCACCGGCCGCTCGGGCAACCGCGGGCACTGCACGCAGCCCTGCCGCTGGAGCTACACGCTCGAGGAGGAGAAGCGTCCGGGCGAGCATTTTCCCATCGAAGAAGACGACCGCGGCACGTTCATCATGAACGCGAAGGACATGAATATGCTCGCACACCTTGACGCGCTGCGGGCGGCGGGCGTGGACTCCATCAAGATCGAAGGGCGCAACAAGAAGGCGTTTTACGTGGCCAGCGTCGTGAACGCATATCGTCAGGTGCTTGACGGTGCGCCGATCGCCGATTTCGCCCCTGAGCTGGAGGCGGTGTCGCATCGCCCGTATGGGACGGGGTTCTTCTTTGGCGAGGCTGAGCAGGCTCCTAACTACGATGGCTATGAGCAGCAGGCGATGCACGTAGCCGACGTCGTCGCTGCCGACCCCGGGGACCGCACCATCGTTGCGCGCTGCCGCAATCGCTTTGCGGAAGGGGAGGAACTCGAGGTTCTCAGCCCGCGGGTGCCGATTACCCGTGTTGTCGTGCGCAATCTCACATGGCTGCCCGATCCCACGGAAAGCGATCCCGACCCTGCGCCGGTGCCCGTGCCCGTGGCGAACCGCTCGTGCGGTATCTATCGCTTCGCGTTTGGGGCAGGGGAAGGTGCAGTTGCCGCGACTGGGACCGAGACCGACGCCGAGGCTGGCGTTGCTCTCGAGGCGGGTACCAACGTTGCAGCCGACGCCGGGGCGAGCGATGCCGCTGCAGCTGGTGCCGATGCTGTTCCCGCGGCTCGCGCGGGTGCAGGCATCACCGGTCTCGCCCTTCCTGCTGCGGGGGACTTCCTGCGCGTGCGCCGCTTCCGGCGCTCGGCACGCTCGGGCGCGTAAGGCAGTGTGACGCCCGCGATCGGCGCGAGCTTTCGAGGGCGTCACGTTCCCATTTCGGGACACACGAGCCAAGCCCCTGAGGCGATTCCCGTCGCGCCGCTTCTCCCACTCCCGACTCATTTTCCCCTCCCTGATAGCTACGCCCGGGGGCGTGATATAGCCACTTTCACGTGGGATTTCGAAAAAGCGCCTGGTGCTCGCTAATTCTTCGCCCCGCCCTTAAAACTCCGCGCGCTTCTTGATATCATGTTCCCAAGGTAAACCCGATGAAAGGGGTCGCTTATGGGAACCAAGGCGGTCGATGCTCTCGAAATATCCTTTGAGGATATGCCCATGTACCTGCGCGCCAAGCATTCGGTGTACATGGACGTCAACGGAGCGAGCTATTACCTCACCGATGTGAACGATCGGTACTGGCGCGCGCAGGACACCTCCCAGAAAAACGAGAAGGGCCACTATGTCGATTGCAGCGAGCTTGTGCCGACGGTCGGCGAGTTCCTCGACATTCCCTTCGTCGATGGCAAGAGCCTGAAGGAAGTGTTCGACGACGCGACATTCTACGCATCGGAAAAGCCCGAAGACGAGTAAAAGGCGAGGGCCACTTCGACAATCAAATAGCAATACCTTAAGGCGGCTTCGGCCGCCTCTTTAATTGCTACTGTTGTGATACCATGTGACTCGTAACGGTGGTCGCGCCAGGGGGAGCGGCCTTTGGCTTAGACGACGAGAAAGAGAGAAGCCTTATGGCAGAAGAACAAGAGTGCTCGCATTCGTGCGGCAGCTGCGGCGTTGAGGGCTGCGGCGAGCGCACGGCACCTTCCAAGTACACGACCAACGCGGCGAGCAACGTGAATCACGTGATCGGCGTTGTGTCCGGCAAGGGCGGCGTCGGCAAGTCCCTCGTGACGAGCCTGCTCGCAAGCGAGCTGCGCAAGAAGGGTTTCAACGTCGGCATCTTGGACGCTGACGTCACCGGCCCTTCCATCCCGAAGACGTTCGGCGTGACCGACAAGCTGCATGCTGACGAGACGGGCATCTACCCGGCGCTCACCGACAGCGGCATCAAGGTCATGTCCGTGAACCTCATGCTTCCGAAGGGCGATATGCCCGTCGCATGGCGCGGCCCGGTCGTCTCCGGCATCATCAAGCAGTTCTGGGACGAGACCAACTGGGGCGACGTCGACTACATGCTGATTGACATGCCTCCGGGAACGTCGGATGTGTTCCTCACGGTGTTCCAGATGCTGCCCGTTGATGGCATCGTCACGGTTTCCGCACCTCAGGAGCTTGTTGCCATGATCGTCGGCAAGGCGGTCAACCTGGCGCACGACCTGGATGTCCCCGTTGTGGGCTTGGTCGAAAACATGGCGTACTTCAAGTGCGACGAGTGCGGCAAGGAACATCACATCTTCGGCGAGCCCCAGGGTGCCGCCGTTGCCGAGAAGTATGGCATTCCTGCGGTGGCAACGCTGCCGATCGACCCGAAGTTCGCAGCGCTCTGCGACGAGGGCAAGGTCGAGGAATACGACGTTGCCGGTGCGCTCGACGACATCATCGCCCATGTGGAGGCTGCAAAGCGCGAAGAGGCCGAGGAGAAGGCCGAATAGCACGCGCCCGAGGGTAAATGCCTAAGCGACATCCGATTCACCAAGCGCCGTCTCGCATGATGCGGGCGGCGCTTTTGTTTTGGGGTAGGGGAAGCTGGCGAGGTCCCCTGTACGAAAACGACGATAAGTTGTGCAGGAACTATGCAGGACTCCTCAAAAGAAGTGAATTTGGGGAATAACGTGACCTGGTTTCATCTTGAGTGCGACATTTTCGGTACAGACAACGAGGAAAAACAGGCGGCATCACCATTCCTTCACAACTTATCGTCAATCTTGTACATGGGCATCCGAGTAGGCGTGCCTGCCGGGATGCCAAGCTCGTTTCCCGCAGTGTCGTGCATCGGGCGGCGTCGTTCGTCGCGCATCGGGCTGTGCGCGTCGGGTGTCACGCACCGGGCGTCGTTCGTCGTGCGTTATGCGTCGTGCGCTGCGCTGCGTGCGGCTTTTGCAAGCTCGCTGAAAACTTTTTCAAAAAAGTGCTTGACCGAAATCGCCGTTCTGTTAATATAGTCGATGCACCTTTTACGGGGAATTAGCTCAGCTGGGAGAGCGCATGGCTGGCAGCCATGAGGTCAGGGGTTCGAACCCCCTATTCTCCACCATGAATTCAATCGCTGGTCGAACAATCGGCCAGCGATTTTTTTTATGTTCAGATTGAAGGGTCTGAATCCCGCTCGAGGGCCTTCCTCTCGGGATACCTCGGTTTTTGTGCCACATTCGCAAAACGGGGGTAGCGGGTTGTGTCCAGGATGCACATTGCGAGGGCAACCTGGTTTTCTCCATTGCTTTCCTGCTTGTTTGTTCCTGTCGCGCTGCGATCCTGCTTTCCCACTCGTCGCATTTACGAACTTTGTGGGATGTGGCGTTTGATTGCCTCCCTGTAGGCTTTCCCGTAGCGCGTTGGCGTGGTGTTTCTGCGGGTGATAATCCCGATGGTCATGGTCTCGTCCACGTCTAGCGGAACCGAGATGATGTTCTCGCCATTGAGCTCGTGCGATATGATCCCGCTGCACACAGTGTACCCATTCAGCCCCACTGCCAGGTTGAACAGCGTCGCGCGGTCGCGCACGCGGATGTTCTTGCGGCGGTCGAGCGTGCTGAGCAGCTCCTCGCTGAAGTAGAACGAGTTGAAATCTCCCTGCTCGTAGGAAAGGTAGGGGAAGTCGTCGAGGTCGTCGAGCGTTACCGACTCGCGCCCCGCAAGCGGATGCGCGCTCGAGATGAACACGTGCGGCTCGGCGGTGAACAGGGGCTCGAACACGAGGTCCTGGCTGCGCAGCATCTTTTCGATGACCTCGTGGTTTCGCTTGGAGAGATAGATGATTCCCAGTTCACTTTTCATGCGCGAGACATCCTCGATGATCTCGTGCGTTTGCTCCTCGCGCAGGGTGAAATCGTAGCGGAAGGCGTTGAACTCGCGTATGACGTCGACAAACGCGTTAACGGCGAACGAATAGTGCTGACAGGAGACGGCGAAGTGGGGGACTTGCTGCGTCTCGCCCTTGTATTTCTCCTCCAGAAGGTCGGCCTGCTCGAGCACTTGCCGGGCATATCCCAGAAACGTCTCACCCTCCGACGTCACCACGACGCCCTTGTTCGTGCGTTCGAAGATGACGACGCCCATCTCGTGCTCCAGGTCGCGGATCGCGGCGGTGATGGAAGGCTGCGACACGAACAGGCGCCTCGACGCCTCGGTGATGTTGCCCATCTCGGCGACTTTCACGACGTATTTCAGCTGCTGCAGTTTCATGGGCGCTCCTCGCCTGCGGGTCATCGGGGTTCAAGGATAGGGGAAAATGACGCTCTTGCAGGCGTTTCGCGCAAAGAATGCAAAAGGGGAGAGCTTGTCGCCCTCCCCTTTGGGGTCGCGTGCGGCGTGTGGCGGCGCGCTTGCGACTAGTCGCCCCACACTTCTTCGGCGATCTCGCGCACGAGCGCCACCTTCGCCCACTGCTGCTCCTCGGTGAGCTTGTTGCCGATCTCGCAGCTTGCGAAGCCGCACTGCGGGGAGAGACAAAGATTCTCGAGCGGTACGTACTGCGCCGCCTCATGGATGCGCGCGATAATGGCCTGCTTGTCCTCGAGTTCGGCGTGCTTCGTGGTGACAAGCCCGAGCACGACCTTCTTGCCTGCGGGCACGCTTGCAAGCGGCGCGAAGCTGCCGGAGCGCTCGTCGTCGAACTCGAGGAAGAACGCGTTCACGTGCTCGTTTGCGAGCAGCGCATCGGCGACGTCGTCGTAGCCGCCCTCGCAGGCCCACGTGCTGTGGAAGTTGCCGCGGCAGACATGCGTGTTGATGCACAGGTCGGCGGGCGCGGCGTCGAGCACGCGGTTGTTCACGCGCAGCAGCGTTTCCTTGATGCGCGCAAGCCCCGCCTGGTCGGTGCCGAAGAACAGTTCCGCCTTCGGGTCGACGAGGCATCCCCACGAGCAGTCGTCGAACTGCAGATTGCGGCAGCCCGCGGCGTGAACCTGCTCGATGAACGCCAGGTAGGCGGCGACGATATCGTCTTCGAGAAGCGCGTCGCTTTCGTACGCGGCGTCGGTCGCCTTGCGGTTCATGGGCATGATGAACTGCTCGATGAACTGCGCAGGCGCGGGGATCGTCAGCTTCGCTGTGGTGCTCTCGTCCTCGAAGGACTGGACGAAGCGGAAGTGCTCGACGAACGGGTGCTCGCCCGCGAGTGAGACCTTCCCCGTCAGGTAGGTGTCGTCGATCTTGGCAGCCTCGTCGTGAAACGGCAGGCCGTCCTCGGTCGCGGAGTGTCCGATGCCCTCGAATGCCCACATGAAGTCAAGATGCCAGGTCGCGCGGCGGAACTCGCCGTCGGTGATGAAGCGCAGGCCGGCCTTCTTCTCCTTCGCAATGAGGTCGGTGATGCACTCGTCCTCGATAGCCTTCAGCGCTTCGGCGTCGATCGCGCCCGCGCTGAAGTCTTCGCGCGCCTGCTTCAGCTTCGCGGGGCGAAGGAAGCTTCCGACGACGTCGTATCGATTCGGTCCATAGTTCATTGTCATTGTCTGCCTTTCGGTTGGATGTTTGCTCGGGCTCGTCTCGGTGCCTCTTTCATTCGGCACCTGATGTTTTGGCTATCGCTGCGTTTATGTCGGTGTGAAGTATAGTCACGCGCTCGGAAATCGGGAAATACATGAATTGATGCAATTGCTATAGGAAAAACCTATCGACAAATGCGGACATCGAAGAAATATGCGACGGAAACCGGGGCTTGGCCTGGCACGGGATGAGTCGGTCGGCAAGGCGGGTGGGGCTACGTTCGCTCGTTTGTCCTCGTCTTCGTGCTGGACTTTCCTTTCGGGCATCTCCGCCCGCAACCAGATCGAGGGCACGGTTGTGAAGGTCCAGGAAGGCGCCGTGAACGGCCATGTGACCATCGAGGACGAAGAGGGCGCGCGCATCTCCGGTTCCATCACCAACGAGTCCATCGAGGCGCTCGGCCTGAAGGAAGGCGGCAAGGCTGTCGCCATCATCAAGGCCACCGACGTCATGGTCGCCGTTGACTAGCGATTCTTCCGCCCGCGCGCATTGCGTGAGGTGACTCGAGAGCCTCAAGCCCTGGTGGGTTGGGGCTCTTTTGCTGTTAGGGGCCTTTTCGCCTGCTCAGCTGGGGCTTTCGCGGCTTATGGGCGCCGTGCCCCGCGACTTGCGTGTTTCCCTCTCGCGTCCCGCCGCCTGCGCTCGTCGCGCGTCTAGCTCTCGTAGACGATGGCTCCCGTGTTCGCCGCCTCGTAGCCCTCGATTGCGTCGATCGCGCCGCGGAAGGACTCGCTTTCCGCAACCTTGCGAATCTCCCGCACAAGCGGTGCGGTGCGCTGGCTCTTCTCGACGGCGATGTCGAGCCATTCGGTTTGCAGGGGAACGAAGGCGAGGCCAGGCAGCTCCTTCGCCAAACGCTCGACGCCGATCGCCACGTCGGCGCATCCCTTCGAGACGAGCGTGGCTGCTTCGAGCCCGGTTGCGCATTCCAAGTCGTAGCCCTCGACCATCTCGGGGCGCGCCTCGAGGGAGAGCAGCTTCTCGTCGAGCAGCACTCGCGTGCCGCATCCGCGCTCTCGATTGACGAGCCGCACGCCTTCGCGCAGGAGGCCTCCCCAGGTGGTGAGCTTTTTGGGGTTGCCCGCCTGGACGACGAACCCCTGCTTGCGCTTGAGAAGGCGAATCACCACGACGGGCATGCCCGCGCGCGTGTACGCCTCGACGTCGCACAAGGTAAAGCGCAGTTTTCTTCCCACGCGGTACGATGCGAGCTCGCCCGATTGCGCAAGGCGGTACACGGAGTTCTTCGAGACGCGGAGCATTTCCGCAACCTCTTCAGCGGTGAGCGCGTCGTCGTCGAATATAATCCTCCTCTGCAGTTAGTTTTAACTCGAGATAATAGCACTACCAGGATAAAGTGGCGACCGCGATTGGCATCTGCTTGGGCGATGACGCGGGGTTGTTCTCGCAACCACCTATCGGGTTGATTGCAACCCGCGGCAGATGGTTGTCGACCTGCAGGCGCAATGGGTCCGAAGAGGGCGGAGGCGGCGAGCTCGCGAGGAACTTTGTCGGCGAATGCTTGCGGGCAGGCAAACAACCTGCGGATGCCCCATGACTTCGTCTAATCCGACCTCATCGAGCGCGGCAAGCGGGGAGTTCTTCCTCGCAGTGCATCTGAGCCCATCGGTGCGAAGGGATCTGAACAGCACGTTCGGGCTTGTCGACTTCGGCGGAGTTCGTCTATAGCGGCGAGTGCTTCGAGCGCTACTTTGCCAACCCCCGGGCTACTTACGCCTGCATCAATTACGGCGAAGCCCACGCGCCGGCGCAGATAAAGGACCGCTCCATCCTTATCAATGCCGATAGCGACGCTGTGTTTTCGGAGCTTCTTGAAATTTATGTATCACGGGACGGCTTTCAGGTTCTGTGAAGCAATTTTGTCAGGGCCGCTCGCGGTGGATTTGATACTCACGACCCGTTTCGCCAAAAGAATGCGATTGCTATTCGAGTAAATCGCCGCCGTCTTTCATGAACGAAGCCATGTTCAGATGCTTAACCCCATCCCTTTCCTGGAGCAGGGGGTCCAGCGTGAAGAGATAACGGGGATACCCGTCCCTGATGTATCCAAACGGCCTGTACTCGCGCTCCTCGACGCCCCTGTCGACAATCGACATCGAGACCTGGATGTAGGCGTAGGCGTTGCGCCTGCGAGCGATGAAGTCGCACTCGAGCTTCCCGATGCGCCCCACGGAAAGCTCGTACCCGCGCGACGCGAGATAGAGGTAGAGCACGTTCTCCAGCGCCGGCCCGTAGTTGATCCTCGCATCCGTGTTCATGGCGAAATAGAAGCCTGGATCGGCCAGGTAGTACTTCTCCTCGCGGGTAAGCGACCGCCGAGACTTGAGGTCGAACCTCGAGCAGCGGTAGAGGATCTTCGCGTCAACAAGAATCTGGATGTAGCGATTGAGCGTTTCTCGCTTGATGGGAATCTTCTCGACATCATTGAAGTGCGCAAGGAGGTTCTTCAGGCTCGTCGGCGCGCCGAAGTTGTTGATGAGATACGTCTGGACGGCATCGAAGACCGAGACGTTCTTGATCTTGTTCGAACGCTTGACGTCCTTTTCAAAGATCTCCTGAATAACGCTTTTGATGTAGGCGCGCTTTTCGTCCTCGCCTTCGTACTCCAGCGCCTTGGGGAATCCGCCGAGAGCCAGGTACTCGGCAAATTCTCCCACGAGGACGTCGTTGACGGGCTTGCCGAGAAAGCGCTTCATATCGATATATTCCGCGAAGTCGAGCGGGAACACCTCGAACTCGAGATAGCGGCCCGTCAGCTTGGTGACGAGCTGCCCGGAAAGTAGATATGAGTTCGAGCCAGTAATGAAGATGGACCAGCCGCCGTCCGTCCGGTAACCGTTGATAAGCAGCTCGAACTCCTCGACGTTTTGGATCTCGTCGATAAAGAGATACTTCGTTCCCTCAACACCTGCGAGGGTCGACGCGTCGATCAGCTTCTCGAGATCATCGGCCGTCTTGACCTTCCTGTTCGACCGCGAGTCGAGGTCGATATAGATGATGCAGTCTTTCGGGACGCCGGATTCCGCAAGCTCGTCCGCGATCGATTGCATGAGGCAGGACTTGCCGCATCTGCGAACACCGGTAATTACCTTGATCATCCCATCATCGTGGTAGAAGCCGCGTATGCGCTTCAGATACTTTTCACGTTGGTATATACGCAAGATGAAATCCTTTCTCGAAGGGTTCCATCTTATCAGTTATGGGGGTATTTTTTCATAATCTGCTAAAAAGTACACCGTTAACTTACTTCTATTCGATGCTTCAATTCTGCGGTCTTGTCGTTCCGGTTGCACCAAGTTTTCGGCCGAAGCCTTCCCGACAAAAATCGAACTCCTCTTGCGGAAAAGTGTTCCACGCCTCATGCGTTACCGCAGGATGGCGCTCTATAGGCAAAAAGCCGCATAGAGCGGAATAGACCTGAGACCATCGTTCATTCCGAAGGGCTTGGTTGAAAGCCGGACAAGGCGCACGCCCGGATGGCTCTTTTTAAGTGAGGACAGGCTTCGAGATCGCGTGTTCTCACCCGCTTTGACCTCAATCGCGGACACGCATCCCTGTCTCTCCACGACAAAGTCGATTTCCGCACGATTGTCTCGAGCCCAATAATGCAGCGGATAGCCAATGGCCGAAAGCTGCTGAGCCACATAGTTTTCGGTAAGCGCGCCCATGAATGTGCCGCCGATGCCGGCGAGAATATCAGCTCGCTGAGCACCGGCTTTGGAGACGAGCAGTCCGGTATCCGCCTGATAGATTTTAAAAGACGAGGGATGAACGAATGCTTCTAGAGGACTTTCAATTTGCCCGACGAGGCTGCAGCGCGCCACAGTGCCCGACAGCACCAGCCAATCGAGAGCGTCCCCAAAAAGGGACGCGTTGCCACCCGCTCGTACCACCTTGTATTGGAATTTACGGTTCTCTTTGGCAAGCTGCTGCGGAATGGAATCAAAGCACGCGCGCGTTTTCGAGCTCAAGCGCTCATCAGCATATTTATTGGTGTCAGCAGAATACCCATCAAGAATAATCCGGTGCTTTTCGGCGACATCGATGACTGACTGAACCTTAACGTAGGTTTGAACAGCCTCGGGCATCCCGCCAACAACAAGATACTGTCGATAGAGCCCAAGTGCTTTGTCGTGAAGACTCGGAGCAAGAGGCTCCATTGATTCAAATGACGAGCGTATCTCGTCGGCCAGTTGCTCGCACCCCATCGCCCAAAGAAACTCTTCGAAATCAAGCGGAGCCATTTCGATTAAATCAGTCTTTCCAACGGGGAAGGAATACGACTGATGATTAATGGCGACCCCAAGGAGCGACCCGGCGGCCGCGACGTAATACTCGGGGGCATCTTCGCAAAAGTACTTAAGGGAAGTGAGCGCTTCCTCGCATGCCTGGACCTCATCGATGAACAGCAAGGTTTTGCCGGGCACGATGCGCTGCCCCGTTCGCGCCTCAATCGCGCGTACAATCGAGTGAGGGTCGAGACCGCCCGAGAAGTCCGCCCGCGCCGGCCGATCGTTCTCGAGATTGATGTAGACGACCGACTCGAAAAGGGTCTGCGCATATGTTCTGAGCAGATAGGTCTTGCCACATTGTCGTACGCCTTTGACTAACAGGGGCTTTCTATCAGCCTTATCTCGCCATTCCTTAAGGAGCCTGTCTGCCTTGCGACGCATAAACGACCTTTCTTATAGAGTACCGTTCGACAATATTTTAACGCAGAGTAATTGGTTTTCGATTACTTATCTGCGTTAAAATATTTTATGAAGTGCTACCTCGTGACTTCCCGAGAAAGACATCGAGGCTCGCGCATTACTAGATGCAGTCCTATAATGGATACCATTGAAAGCGAACAGAGAGGAGCATCCCCTTGCTTTTCACCGACATCGATATCCTCGACGAGAATCTCGACTACCAGGCCCATCAGTGGGTGGGCGTCAAAGACGGCACGATCGACTACATCGGCGACGCCGCCCCCGAGAACGCCGCCGACTACGGCGAGACCTATGACGGCCGCGGCCGCCTGCTCATGCCGGCGCTCTACAACGCCCACGCGCACCTGCCGATGACGCTTCTGCGCGGCTATGCGGAAAACGTGCCCCTGCAGGAGTGGCTCAACAACCTCGTGTGGCCCTTCGAGGGCAAGATGACCCCCGAGGACAACTACTGGGCGACCAAGCTCGCCCTCGCCGAGATGGCGCGCTACGGCTCGGTCAGCGCGTCGGACATGTACTACGCCACCGACGAGCGCGTGCAGGCGGTGGGCGAGGCCCATATGAAGATGAACGTCTGCGAGAGCGTGCTCTACTTCGAGCCGAAGCCGTTTGCGGAATACCCCATGTGCGAGAAGATGGAGCGCATCGTCAAGCAGTACCATGGCGCGCAGGACGGGCGCATCCGCGTGGACTACAACATCCATGCCGAGTACACGTCAAACCCCATCACCTGCACCGATATCGGGAAAGTGGCGAAAGCGGCGGGCCTTCCCATCCATATCCACATCTCCGAGACGAAAAGCGAGCACGAGGAATGCAAGGGCCGCCACGACGGCCTCACGCCCGTGCAGTACTTCGAGAGCATCGGCGTGTTCGACGTGCCGGTGATCGCGGCGCACTGCGTGTGGGTCGACGACAAGGACATCGAGATCCTCGCCAAGCGCGGCGCGACCGTTGCCTTGAACCCTGCCTCCAACATGAAGCTCGCAAGCGGGTTCGCGCCCGTGCAGAAGCTTCTTGATGCGGGCGTGAACGTGGCGCTCGGCACCGACGGCATGGCCTCGAACAACAACCACGATCTGTTCCAGGACATGTACCTCATGGGCACGATTTACAAGGGGCACGAGCTTAACCCCGCGATCATCTCTCCCAAGCAGGTCATCGCCGCCGCCACGCGCGGGGGAGCGCTCGCGCAGGGGCGCGAGGATTGCGGGCTTGTGAAGGTGGGCATGAAGGCCGACCTCACGGTGCTCGACACGACCGGCGCCGCGTGGTGCCCCATGACAAACCCCGAGGTCAACGTCGTGTTTTCGGGCCATGGCTCCGATGTCGTGCTCACCATGTGCGACGGCGAGGTGGTCTATCGCGACGGCGTTTGCCCGGGTATCGACCTCGAGCAGGTGAAGGCCGAGGTCTCCGCGCGCACGAAGCGCATCATCTCCGAGCTCTAAGGCAGACGGCTTGCAAGGCAGGAGCGCCCCTCTCATCGCGAGAAGGGCGCTCCTGTTGTTTTCGGAATCCAGGTTCGTCAAAAAACAAGATCGAAAAAGCGGATCGCAACGCAACAATTGACGAGTCAGAATATCAAAGCCTGCAGGTGCTAGGGTCCGCAGGCTTTTTTAGGCGGCCAATTAGGATCTGCAAGTTTAGAAGGCCTTACTTCCTCCACGGCTGGATTCTCGCGACCATCCCTGATTATAGGCAGTCCGTTTTATTATGTATTTCGTCGGGAGCATAATGGTTCATCCCTACGAACTTTCTGGATATCTTACAATGCCTATGGACTTTGGGTTTTCCCTCGGCAAGTTGCTTTACGTATTCGACATGCCAACGGCCCATCGTTGAGCTGCCGATGTAAATTGCGCTGTACAGAAGAATGCGCATAAACTCAATGATAAACTGAAATCGACGAGGAGAAGAGGGGAAATATGTGCTGTCCGTGCATTCACTGTGGGAAGTGCATCGAAAGGCAAGGTCGATGCCTGGTGTGCCACGAAAAGCTGCCCGACATGTTTGCATCCATCTGCCCTGCATGCGGTGCACCGCAACCTCCCGCCCCCGGTTCGTCTGCGGGGTTCAGCTCCCGAATGAAGCGCGGTGATATGCATGAGTAATTCGGCTCCCGCCATGCTCGTCGATTACGAATACTGCCTGGGGTGCCTGGACTGCGAAGTCGCCTGCATGACCGAACGCGGTGTCGGCCCCGACAAAATGGGCATCAAGGTTATGAAGCTCGGCCCTTGGCGCACTGAAGACGGCTCGTGGCAATACGACTTCGTGCCGATTCCCACCGATTGGTGCGACGCGTGTGCCGGGCGTGTGAAAAGCGGCGGTCAGGCCGCATGCGTGCGGCACTGCTCGTATAGCATCATCTCGTGCGGCGAAGCGGATGAGCTCGCCGATTTGGTGAAAGCAAAGCAGAAGATGTCCCTTTTCATCTTGCGCAAGCGGTAAACGGATCGAACGGGGGGAATCGAAATGGGGACAAGGGACGACAACAGGCGCGCAATGGAGCAGCGGCTCTACGATGCGGCTTTAACACTGTTTTGCGAGCTCGGCTACAAGCAGACCACGCTTTCGGACATAGCCGCAGAGGCGGGAACTTCCACAAGAACGCTCTACAACTACTTTCCGACGAAAGAATCCATCCTAAGGAAGTTCAGCCGCGAGAACATCGTCGAGCTGAAATCGTTCACAAGCTCTTTACCTGCGGATATGCCGTTGAAGGAAAAAGTGCTCGAAACGATGGTGCAGGACTACAAGCTCATGTTCGGGCTGTTCGACGTAAGCTATATCCTGCATACCGCGCGCGACGAATCGGGCGTTTTCAACCGCTTCGAGCTTGAAAACGTCATGATCGTGGAATCGCTGTATTGCACGATATTCAAGCACGCGCAGCTGAAACACGGCGTCGAGCCGAACGACATGGTCGCCCTGTGCGCCTCCGTCGTGCTGGGGCTGTATCGCAACTGCACCGATCTGTATAGATTCAGGAAAAAGGGCGTCCTCGACGAGAAGGACCTGCGCCAGTTCTACTTAAGCCATCTCGACGTTGTATGGGATTCCCTCGAGAAATCGCTTTTGTCCCAGCCCACGGGGCTCTCGAAGCTGTTCAGCGCCGACAGGCATCTGTTCGGGAGCTTCTAATAAATCATTCGGAAACTAACGGCTAAGCCTTAGGACCCGTTCGCTGCCTGATTAACGTCCGCTCTGGTTAGCCCAGGTTTTCGGGGGACGGGTTTTCCGCATGCGGGGCACTTTGCGGCATCGGGGGGCAAAGGAGCCCGACACATCGGGCACAGCCCCGCAAGCTGCTGCGACAACTCGCGGCATTTCCCGCAATTGTTGCAGCTGTAGCATGCGCCCATCGTTTCGCTCCCTTCCTTTGCCTGGTGCGAGCGTAGCAAAGAACGGGTAAGTTTCACCGCGGCGATCTGTTCGTTGTCCATGCCCCGACTTGCCTGAAAACGGCGCCAAAACGGCGTTTCCCTTCTTTCCTTAAAGCGTCAAAACTTACTTTTAGCCTGATAAGCTACTTGCGGGAGAAATGAGCGGAAGGGGGAATGGTTCGTATGGGGAAATCCATCTCTGTTGATTCGTCAAGCTCGGAGCGCGCGCTCTCGTTTTCGTGGCGTGCGGTAGAACGCGACTTCCACAACGACAACCGACTTTCCTGGTGGCTCGCGCATCTCTCTTTGCCGCTTACCTAGCGATTTTCTCGCAATTCATCCGAACGACCTAATTCAAAGGCGCGCGGGGCGTTTGCGTCCGTGCGCATCGAAACGGCACATGCCTTGGGGGTTCGTTGCCCGAAGGCTTGCATCGACACACCTGGATGAGGGAAATTATGACTGGAAAACAGCGTGGAGAGATAACCACCACCATCAAAACTATGGGCTTTTGCGGCCCCTGCACGGCATCGGATTCCGCCGAAATCGATGTGCGCGACGGGAAGATATTGCGCACAAGGCCGTTCAGCTACGTGAATCATCAAAGCGAAGACGGGTTGAATCCGTGGAGCATCGAAGCTCGCGGCAAGAAATTCAAGGCGAAGGAGAAAACAGAGCTCTCGCCGTTCGCGATTGCGTACAAACAGCGCGTCTATTCGCCGAACCGCATCCTTCACCCGATGAAGCGCGTCGATTGGGATCCCGACGGCGAAAGGAATCCCCAGAACCGCGGGAAAAGCAAATACGAGCGCATCAGCTGGGACGAGGCCACCGACATCATCGCCAAGGAAATTAGGCGCGTTAAGGAATGCTATGGGTTGAACTCCATCCTGGTTCAGTCCGACGGCCATCATCTTATCAAGACGATTCACGGGCCGCGCGGAACCGAGGGCTATCTGCTCGACCAGATAGCCGTTAAGGAAACGGGCGTTGAGCTGGTGAACGACTTCTGGATGCACGAAGACGAGCAGGGCTCGGTTCAGATCGGCCGCGCGAAGGGCGGTGGCTACACCATGCAGGCCCGCAACCCCGATAGCTGGGAAGGCTGGTACTGGGGCGCCAAGCACATCTGGGGGCAGGACCCTGTGGGCGAAGGCGACCAGTACAACCTGTTCAACGACGTGGCGAAGAACAGCGACTCGGTTCTGTTCTGGGGCTGCGATGTGGAAACCACCCCGTGGGGCTGGGGCGGGTGCTTCCCTAGCAGGTACTGCTTCTTCCTTACCGACATCGGCGTGGAGCAGATTTACATCTGTCCCGACGTGAACTACGGCGCGGCGGTGCATGCGGACAAGTGGATTCCCATTCTTCCGAACACCGATTCGGCGCTGCAGCTTGCGATTGCGTACGTGTGGATCACGGAAGACCTGTACGATAAGGACTACATCGAAACCCACTCGATTGGCTTCGACTGGTTCGTCTACCATGTGAACGGCGGAGACGATGGTATTGTGAAGACGCCCGAATGGGCGGAAGGCGTGTGCGGGGTTCCCGCGCGCATTATCAAGGCGCTCGCCCGCCATTGGGCCAAGCGCAACGTTTCCATCGCGCATTGCAACGGCGGCTCGATGATCAGATCGACCTACAGCCACGAACCAGCGCGCTTGGAAGTGGCGCTTCTGGGCATGCAGGCGCTGGGAAAGCCCGGGCGCAACCAGGTGAAGATGATGGAATGGCAGCTGTTCGGCCTGACGAGCCAAATGCCTGCGCCCCGTTCCGAAGTAATCCCGACGCTCAACGACATTCTGTGGCCTTACGCGGCCGATCAGCGCGAATCGTTCGTTCCCGAAACGCTTATCCCCGAGGCTTTGGCGGGCGATTACGACCATGAGCATCCGCTGGAATGGTACGGCGTGACCTGCGCGGGCCTGCCGACCGAAGACCAGTTCGTCAAGTACCAGTACCCGGTTGTCGGGAGCGAGCGCATCCATATGGTGTGGACCGATTCCCCCAAATGGACAAGCTCGTGGAACGGCGGCAACGAGTTCATGGACGCCATTCGCTCGGACTACATCGAAACCGTCATCGCGCAGCACATCTGGATGGAGGACGACTGCCTTTTGGCGGATATCCTTCTGCCGATTAACACCAAGTTCGAAGAGCGCGACATCAACTGCGACATATCGTCGGGCAACTACAACGTGCTCATGATCGAGGGCCAGTCCATCGAGCCCCTTGGCGAATCGAAGTCGGACTACGAGAGCACGCTTGAAATCGCGAAGAAGCTCGACATGTACGACGACATAACGGGCGGCGAGACCATCGACGACAAGATCAAGCGCGGCTTTTTGGGCTCAGGTATCCAGGATAGGATTTCCTTCGAGGAGTTCCTCGAAAAGGAATGCTACGTTGTGCCGACGGCGAAGGACTGGGAAAACGACAAGGCGGGCTTCCAGCGATTCTACGAGGATCCTGAACAGTATCCCCTTACCACGCCGTCGGGCAAGATTGAATACTATTCGCCGCGTTTGGCTGAGCACTTCCCCGACGACACTGAGCGCCCGCCTTATCCGCACTGGATCGAGAAGGGGGAAACGCATCCCGACGAGCGGCTCACCACGCCGCGCGGCAAGAAGTACCCCTTCCTTTTGGTGTCGAATCACCCGCATTGGCGTCTGCATTCCCAGATGGACGACTGCACGTGGCTGCGCGAGATCGAGACTTGCAAAATCATGGGACCTGACGGCTACCGCTACGAGCCCGTGTGGATCAACCCCGCCGATGCGAAGCGGCTTGGCATCGAACACGGCGACATCGTGCGGATCTACAACGAGCGCGGCTGGACGATGGGCGGCGCATATGTGACCGAACGCATAATGCCGCATTCTGTTCTGCAGGACCACGGGGCGCGCATCGACCCCATTGAGCCCGGCGTTTCCGACCGAGGGGGAACGAACAACCTCATCGCGCCGAAGGCGGTTGCCTCGAAGAACTGCGCCGGCGAGGTGACGAGCGGGTATTTGGTAGGTGTGGAAAAAGTCGACGTGTTCGAATTGGCCAAGCAGTATCCCGAGGCGTTCAACAGGCCTTACGACCCAGACTTCGGGGTTATGCAGGACGCATGGTTTATCGAGGAACGCTAGGGGGAGGTTGCTATGAAGGTATTCATGGTAGATGTCGCGAAATGCAGCGGGTGCTACAACTGTCAGATTGCGTGCAAAGACGAGCATAGCGGCAACGATTGGGCTCCTTACGCCGCGCCGCAGCCGAATTCCGGGCAGTTCTGGTGCGCGGTTAAGCAACGCGAACATGGTCAGGTTCCGAAGGTTCGCGTCGAATACTGGCCGGTGTTCGGGGGGCAGGATCCCGCCATCGCCGACTATGCGCCCGAGGTTTTGATGGAGCGCGAAGACGGGCTGCAGGTGATCATGCCCGAAAAGGCCAAGGGCCGTCGCGATATCGCGGAGCGCTTCGAGGGCGTGTACTACAACGAGAAGCTCGATGTTCCCCAGGCCTGCACGGGGTGCGCCCACTTGGTTGACGAGGGGAAACTTCCGCATTGCGTCGATCTGTGCGCAACGGGCGCCCTGCGGTTCGGCGATGCGGAGGAGTTCGCTTCCGAAATAGAGGCGGCGGAGACGCTGACGCCACCAAGCAAGGGGGCCCCGCGCGTTTTCTACCTCAACCGTCCGCATCTGTTCATAGCGGGTGATGTGTGGGACCCGAAGGACAACGAGATCATCGAGGGCGCGAAAGTCATGCTCACCATGCCGAACGGCGAGACGGTCGAAACGCTGACGGACGACTTCGGCGACTTCTACTTCCGCGGCATCGACGAAGGGACGTACGGCCTTGCCATCGAGGCGCGCGGCTTCGTGCCGGTTGAGCGAACCGCGATCGACGTGACGGAAAGCGTGAACCTGGGAGACTTCCCGCTCGAGCGCGCGTAAGAAGCCGAGACTGCGAGAAAAGGAGAGAGAAATGCCAACACTGCATTACAACGAATCCGCTTCGCCCGTGGTAACGACGTTGTCGGATGGAACGACGGTTCACCGCACGTGCTCTGCCGGCATCGGGTGCCACAACCTCGGGTGCGGCCTTAAAGTGCACGTTAAAGACGGCAAGCTCGTGAAGGTGGAAGGCGATGAGGAAAACCCCATCAGCAAGGGCCGTTTGTGCGTGCGCTGCCTGACGGCGAAGGAGTACTTCTACCACAAGGACCGTCTGCTCTACCCTATGAAGCGCGCCCGTGAAGACCGCGGTAAGGACAAGTGGGAGCGCGTGAGCTGGGACGAGGCGCTCGACACCATCATCTCGAAGTACAAGGAGACGGTCGAGAACTACGGCATCGGCGCGGTGAGCGTATGGTGCGGAACTGGCCGCGAGGCGAGCCAAATCCACTTCCAGATGGCCAACGACGTGTTCGGTACGGTGAACGCCGTGCACCCGAACAGCGGATGGTCGTGCATCGTCCCCCGAATGGCGGCGATGCTCTGGACCATGGGAAGTTCGTATATCGAGGCGGACAATTCTATCGGGTTCCCCGACCGCTACGACGACCCGCGTTGGGCGTGCCCGAAGTACATGCTCGTGTGGGGGCGTGACCCTCTGCGCTCGAACCCCGATGGCCTGTTCGGGCATTCCATCGTAGAGATGATGAAACTCGGGATGAAGCTCATCGTGTGCGATCCCCGCGTGAACTGGCTTGCCACGCGTGCGGAGGTTCATCTTCAGCTGCGCCCGGGCACCGACGGCGCGCTTGCCTTAGGCCTGCTCAACGTGGTGATCGAGGAAGATCTTTACGACCACGACTTCGTGGAGAAGTGGACCTACGGCTTCGACGAGCTTGCCGAGCGCGTGAAGGAATACCCGGTTGAGCGCGTTTCTGAGATCACCGAGGTCGACGCGGACGACATTCGCTCAGCGGCCCGCTGCATCGCTCAACGGCCCTCAACGCTCTCGATGGGGCTGGCTGTAGACCAGAACCCCAACACGCTGCAAATCGGGCACGCACTTCTTTCGCTTTTCGCCATCACGGGGAACATGGACATCCCCGGCGGCTGTTTCATGGGCCTGCCGCCGATCTTTGCGGGCATGGCGGAAAACGCGCCGACCGCCGAGGCGGAAGGCGAACCCGAAGGGCTTGCGAAGTTCGGCAACATCGGCGTCGAGCCACTCGGCCACGACCGGTACCCGGCCATGAGCGCCATCGTCAACACGACGCATCCCGACGCGACGCTCGATGTGCTAGAAACGAACGTGCCCTATAAAATCCGCTTCGCCTACGCGTTCGGGCACAATTCGATTTCCTGCATGGTTCCGCAGCCGAAGCGCTGGTACGAGGCCATGCGCAAGATCGATTTCGTCGCGTTCGCCGACCTGTTCATGACGCCGACCATCATGGGCGTCGCCGACGTCGTGCTCCCTGCGGCGACGTTCTTCGAGAAGAAGGGCTACGTTTCCAACAACAACGCGTCGCAGCCCGGGCAGATGGGCGCCATCATCCCCGCTCTCGAGCCCGTGGGCGAATGCCGCGCCGATTTGGAAATCATGCTCGAGCTGCATCGTCGCCTGTACCCGAACAGTAAGAAGCCCGGCTGGGCCGACCCCGAGGACTTCATCAACAGCCAGCTTTCCAAGATGCGCGACGTCGACGCCACGTACGCCGATTTGGAGCAGCACGTGATAGCCCAGTACGAAATCGAGTACAGGAAGTACGAGAAGGGGCTTTTGCGCTCCGACGGGCAGCCGGGTTTCAACACGCCGACCGGTCGCATCGAGCTGTATTCGACGGTGCTCGAGCGTTTGGGCGACGACCCGCTTCCGTATTACATAGAGCCGAAGTTCAGTGCGGTTTCCCGCCCCGATTTGGCCGAAGAGTATCCGCTTACCGTAACCACGGGTGCGCGCAGGTTCACGTCGTTTCATTCGGAGAATCGCCAGATCGAGACGCTGCGCGAGATCCATCAGTGGCCGACGGTACAGATTAACCCCCAAACCGCAGACGAGTACGGCATATGCGAGGGGTCGTGGGTATATGTGGAAAGCCCGCTCGGCAAGGTGAAGATGAGCGCGCATCTGACGCCCATCGTGAAGGAGTCCGTGGTGTCGTGCGATCACGGCTGGTGGCTTCCCGAATCCGACCCCGAGAACCTGTTCGATGTGTTCGACTACAACGTCAACCAGCTGATTCCCCACGAGGAAAACGGGCCGCTCGGCTTCGGCACGCATTACAAGAGCATGCCCTGCAAGATCTATCGAGCATAGGAGGAAAGACGATGAGCGAATTCGGATTGCTGATCGACAACCAATATTGCACGGGATGCCATTCGTGCGAGGTGGCGTGCAAGAATGAGCACGACCTGCCCCACGGCCAATGGGGAATCAAAGTGCTTGAACTGGGGCCATGGAAGCGCTCCGACGGAAAGCATTGGGAATACCGCTACATCCCCGTGCCGACGGCCGACTGCGATCTTTGCGCCGGGCGCGTCGGTGCGGGGAAGGACCCTTCCTGCGTGCATCATTGTCTGGCGAGCGCCATGGAATTCGGCCCGCTCGACGAGCTTGCCGCGAAGATGGCGCAGAAGGGGAAGATGGCCTCGATTTTCATCCCGTAACAACCAAAGGGATGCCTTCCGTAAGCGTGGGAAACTTACCTTTTTGCTTCTACACTTTGTAGAAGGGGATCGGGTTGCATAGGGCAAAGGCCTGCTTCGCATCTTTCGTAACCGAACTGTTTTTGCAAAGGCGCATGGCTGGGAAGCCGCCTTTGCAAAGGCCTTCGTCCCACGTTGGCGGTTGCGGACGGCGAAAGAGAAGGGGCCTTATGCCGAAAGGAGGTGATGGGCCGGTCGATGCAACCTGGATATCGTTTTTGCGATCCAATCACTTGAAAGGGGATTGAAATGTCTGAAAAGACGAAGATAAGTGCAGGTCAGATTGGCGTATTCGTAGCGCTTATGTGCATGTACTTCATCGGTCCTATGCACAGCGCCGTCAACGTTGCCTCGCAGGATTTGATGAACGTGTACGGCGTCGATGCGAGCGCCGTTTCGTATATGGTTTCCATCACCAACTTGCTCGAAATTCCGGCTGCGCTGGTGATCGGCCTCGTTGCGGGCCGCAAGCTCAGCTACCGCGTTTGCGCGCTGCTCGCCACCGCGCTCGTCGTCGTCGGCGGCGTGCCGACTATTCTGGGTTCCGCGCTTCCGTGGTGGGGCATCATGGCGACCCGCTGCATCCTCGGTCTTGGCCTTGGCTGCTTCATGCCGATCGTCATGGGCGTCATCTCGCTGATGTTTCAGAAGGAATCCGTCCGCGCCACCATGATGTCCATCGCAAGTGTCTGCTTCAACGTAGGCATGATCTTGCTCACCTCGCTTGCCGGCATTTTGGGCGCTATTTCGTGGAACCTGGCCTGGGGCATCTACCTCATCGCGCTCCTTCCGTTCGTGATGTGCATCTTCCTGCTCAACCCGAAGAACGTTCCCGCTGTTCCGCAGGAAGACGAGAAGGGCGAGAAGGTTAAGATTAAGCTCCCGGTTTCCGGCTGGGTTCTGCTCGTTTTGTTCCTCGGCACCATTATCATGAGCCAGTCGCTGTTCAACCTGGGCGGCGTTTCCATCGGCGCTGTGGTCGGCAACCCGGCCGTTATCGGCACCGTGTTCTCGCTGTTCTCCGTCGGTGCGATCGCATCCGCCGTGCTGTTCGGGCCTGCCTACAAGTTCTTGAGCGCCTACGCCATCCCGGTGTTCTGGATCATCGGCCTTGTCGGCTACGTCCTGTGGTTCGTTGCGCATGCGACGGGCAACGTGGTGCTGTTCTACGTGGCAATCATCCTGGCGGGTTTCGGCACGAACACCATGACCGTCGGCGTTCCGATGCTTCTGTCGACGTTCGTTGCCCCGGCCATCGTGGGCGCCGTCATGGGCTTCAGCTACGTGTTCCAGAACGGTGGTGGCTTCCTTGCCTCGCCAATCGACCAGGTTGTTCTCTCGATTGCGGGAACCGACGCCATCTTGAGCTCGGTGTGGATCTTCAACGTCGTGCTCGGCGTCATCCTTCTTCTGGGCATGTTCTGGGTTGCCAAGAAGGCCAACGCCGCGAAGAAGGCGGAAGTGGCCGAGAAGTAAGGCTCTCCTACATCCTATTCCCCTCCATGAAGCGGGCGGCTGCGATGTGCGGCCGCCCGCTTTTTTGCAACGGATCATGTTCGATGGCCGGGCGTCTTTATCGCCTCGGCGGCATCGGCCTCATCCTCTAAGCAGTTATGGCGTGTCCTTAGATTCTCGCCTGCAAATCTTCTGGCGTGGGCAAGTATTTTAGATACTCCTCGGGCAGCACGTCTCCCAGCTTGTACTCGCTGACTCCGATGGGCGCATTGATGTCTCTTAGCGAGTATTCTGCCACCACGTCGTTTTTTTCTTTGCAGAGCAGAAGCCCAATAGTCGGGTTGTCGTGCTCGCCGGCCAGCTCGCCGTCCACTGCAGCAACGTAGAAGCTGAGCTGCCCGGTGAACTCGGGCTTGAACTTATCGTTTTTAAGCTCGATGACCACGTAACAACGCAGTTTTGTGTTATAGAAGAGCAGGTCGATATAGAAGTCCTCTTTACCAACAACCAAGTGATACTGACGACCCATGAAAGCAAAGCCCGTGCCCAGCTCAAGCAACAGGTTGGTCACGTTGGCGACCATCTGTTCTTCGATGTCATGCTCCTTTTGCCCCTGTTTTGCGGTGATGAAGTCGAAGATGTAAGGGTCTTTGAGCGCCTGCTGGGCAAGCTCGCTGTCGGGCGCGGGTAGGGTGCGCGTGAAGTTGCTCACCTTGCCCGAAAGCACCTGCCGTTCATAGAGCTTGAGGTCGATTTGGTGGTCGAGCACAGCCAATGACCAACCGTTCTCAATAGCTTCTTTGCCGTACCAGTGGCGCTGCGCATCATCTTTGAGCTTGTCCATGAGCTTGACAGTGTGGGACCAGCTCAATTTTGCAGACACTGTCTGCAAAAACTCCTCGTTGCATTCGCGCGCGAACTTTGCCATATAGCGCAGATTGCGAGCTGAGAAGCCCTTGATTTGCGGAAACGCCACGCGTATGTCTTTGGACAGCGTGTCTATGACGCTGGCTCCCCAATCCTTTCGGCTGTTAAGCTCCGAGCCGATTCGCCAGTATAGGCAAATGAGCTCGCTATTCACCTTGCCCACAGCCCGTGCACGGGTTTGCGTTATCTCGGCTTTGATAGACTCAAGAAATGTGATGTATTCGTTCGTATCCATTAGCATGGCTATACCTCGATTTCTCTGGGCATGAGTTTTGGGCGGCAGGCGATTGCGCGCCTCGCGGGCAGCGCGATTTGGCCGGAAAGGCTTTCATTTCGTCAACAAAACCTTGTCGCGAATAGCTCGGGGCTTGTTTTGCCGAAGAACCGCGGCGTACACGGCAGACACTTGGTGTAGAGGAAGTTGTTGCCCACGTGCGGCATTAGGCCCATCGTGCCCGCTTCCCACAGTTCGTCTTCACTCTTTTTAATGTCGGCCATGCTAGCTGTCCTTTTCCGCAAGGTGCTCGATGAGGCTCATCTTCACGAGCGAGGTGAAGCTCACGCCCGAAAGCTCGGCGGCCTGCTTGGCTATATCACGCATGTTCTTGGGTATGCGAACCGTCACGGCCACGTTCTCGCCCCCGACTAGATAGGTTTTGAGCTCGCTTTTCGTAACGTTTCCATCGATGAGATCTGCGTACCTCACGGCGCCTTCTTACTTGCATAATGCAATACAATTATTGAATTGCATTTTAACAGATAGGTTGGCATGGAAATTGGAGGGGAAGGAAATGTAAGGCAAGAAGCGGGCGGCTGCGAACGTTCGGTCGCTCGTTTCGAGCCCTGGATCAACTGGAGGAATCTCTAGAGAAACAGCTGTTATTCAGGCGCAATGCGGTAATGTGCAACGGTTTTCCGTTCGTATGATTGCACCTAAGGGGAAAGCGCGCTCAGGCGTGTTTTCCCAGACGAGGAGCGTTATGCGAAAGGGGAGGGCATTATGGCGCAACTGCATTTCGATGAGTCTGCGGCACCGGTGCAAGTGAGCCTTGAAGACGGAACGAAGGTGTTTCGAACGAGCGCGTGGGCTCCTCCGGGGTGCCACGGCGTGGGCTGCGGTTTGAAGGTTTTCGTGAAAGATGGCAAGCTTATCAAGGTGGAAGGCGATCCCGACCAGCCGATCACGAAGGGCCGATTGTGCCCGAGGTGCATGGCGATCAAAGATTACGTCGAGCACCCCGATCGCCTGAAATATCCCATGAAACGCGCGCGTGAGTTCCGCGGACGCGCCGACAAATGGCAGCGCATTTCCTGGGACGAGGCGTACGGCATCATCATCGAGAAGTGGAAATCGATTCGCGAGCGCTTCGGAAAGAACTCGATCGGCGTGTTCGCGGGCACGGGGCGCGAGGCGAGCAGGTACCACTTCACTATGGCGCAGGACGTTTTCGGATCGAACACCGCCATTCAGTCGATTAGCGGATGGTCGTGCATCATTCCCCGCATGGCGGGCATGTCGTGGGTTATCGGCGCGCCGTATTTGGAAATAGACAACGCGATTGGTTTTCCCGAGCGCTACGATTCCGATAAATGGGAATGCCCGAAATACATTCTGAACTGGGGTCGCGACCCGCTGCGCTCGAACCCCGACGGGCTTTGGGGCCATTCGCTCATCGACATGATGAAGCGGGGGGCCAAGCTCATCAACGTCGACCCGCGGGTGAATTGGCTATCTACGAGGGCCGAATACTACTTGCAGCTGCGTCCTGGCACCGACGCCGCGTTGGCTCTCGGCATTTTGAACGAGGTGATCCAATCAGGCGAATACGACAAGGAATTCGTCGAACGCTGGACGTACGGCTTCGATGAGCTGGCGGCTCGTGCAACGGAATACCCGGCAGAACGTGTCGCGGGGATCTGCGAGGTCGACGCGAAGCTTATCAAGGCCGTGGCCCGATGCCTGATCGAGCGTCCCTCGACGCTTTCCATGGGGCTTGCCGTCGATCAGAACCCGAACAGCATTCAAATCGCCCATGCGCTTTTGGCCATCTTCGCCATCACCGGCAACATCGATGTTCCAGGTGGAGTGTTTTTGGGACAGCCGCTGCTGATGTTCCAGGCGCTTCAGGGCGAATCGTCCGTTGAAGAGGAACCCGGCGAACCCGAAATCGGCATTGGGCACGACGTGTATCCGGCGCTTCCTGCCGTTGCGAATACGCCGCACCCCGACATCGTCTTGGAGTGCCTTGAAACGGGTCGCCCGCAACGCATCGAGTTCGCCTACATTCTGAACACGAACCCGCTGGCCTGCATGCCCGCACAGCCTCAACGCTGGTACGAGGCGCTGCGGAAAATCGAATTCATCGCGTGCGCCGACATCTTCATGACGCCAACTATGGCCGCTCTCGCCGATGTGGTGCTGCCGGTGTGCACTTCGCTCGAGCGCGACGGAATCGTCACCAACAATCAGGCTTCCATGCATGGTCAGCTCGGTGCGATGGTGAATGCGATCGACCGGATCGGCGACACGAAAAGCGACCTTGAAATAGCCATCGACTTGCATAAACGAATCCACCCCGAATGCACTGAGGAAAAATGGCGCGATGTGGAGTCGTTCCTGACGAGCGATCTTAAGCCCGTGCGCGACTGCGACATCACGTTCCCCGAGCTCAAAGAGCGCGTATTCGGCCAGTACGAGCTTGAATACAAGAAGTACGAGAAGGGCCTTTTGCGCGATGACGGCCAGCCCGGTTTCAGGACCCCGACCGGCCGCATCGAGCTGTACTGCTCCATGCTCGTTTCCGTCGGTGAAGATCCGCTTCCCTATTACCTCGAGCCGCCGCTGGGCCACATTGCGCGCCCCGAATTCGCGAAGGACTACCCGCTCACGATGACGTCGGGCGCCCGTAGGTTCACGTCGTTTCATTCCGAGCATCGCCAGATCGAGCGGTTGCGCGAAATCCATCCGTGGCCGACGGTGCAGATCAACCCCGCAACAGCTGAGAAGCTGGGAATCGCTCAGGGGGCATGGGTGTACATCGAAACGCCATGGGGCAAGGTTAAGGAAGTGGCCGATTTAACGCCTATCGTCAAAGAGGACGTCGTGTCCTGCGATCATGGCTGGTGGTATCCGGAGCGGAAGGAAGAGGACCTGTTCGATATTTGGGAGACGAGCTTCAACCAGCTGATGCCGCATCGGGTTGTGGGAAAGACGGGCTTCGGTGCTCCTTACAAGTGCCTGCCCTGCAAAGTCTATCGTGCGGAATAGTCGGCTAAGGGGGATATTATCATGGGCGAACAGAATTACGGGATCCTGATCGACAACGAGTATTGCACGGGCTGCCATACATGCGAGCTCGCTTGCAAAAACGAGCATGACCTCCCCAAGGGGCAATGGGGCGTGAAGTTGCTGGAAATGGGGCCTTGGCAACTTGAGGACGGATACCATTGGGAGTACCGATTCGTTCCGGTCCTCACGCAGACGTGCGATCTGTGCGCGGAACGGGTGAGCAAGGGGGGAATTCCCAACTGCGTGCAGCATTGCCCTGCCAACGTTATGGAGTACGGCACGCTTGACGAGCTTGCGATCAAGATGCGGGAAAAAGGCAAGATGGCGTCGGTGTTCATTCCTTAAACGAAGGCGTTGGCGCATCGATTGGTGTAATGCCGGCGGAACAATGCAACCATTGAAAGCGGGCGGGCTTTATGGCTTGCCCGCTTTCATTCTCTGTACGGGACTGGAAAACTTACTTTTTTAATCATACCTTCGGCTCATTTCGCTAGAGGAATCTCCAGTTGCGCTAAGGGGCGATTGCCGATGAATGCCGAAAGAACGGAATACGAGCCGTTTTCCTTTACGCTTGAAATGTTGATAGACTACCTTCGGGAAAACGGTTTCGCCGTGCTAAGGCGACCTGACAAACTGGCGCTGTTCGCGGATGCGCTTTTCGCAGGGAGCATTCATGTAGGCGATATGGGCGACATCCTTTCCTGCACACAGAAAAAGGCCCTGGTCGTTTGCGAGGATTGCGCGGGCAAATCGCTTGAGAAGGCGCGCGCGGCGCTTTCGATGGGCGCTCCGGTGGTGGTTTTCGCTGCATCGCGCGAGAGTTCCCAATGGCGAGAGGAAGACCTCGGCGAACCGTTGTGCATCGTGTCGGGTTCTCGGGAAAAGGCTGGAAGGCTTAAGGAATGCGTGTTGAGGTTTCTTCTCGATAAGCGATTGCTCGTCAGCCGTTTGCGGATTGCGAGCGGGGAGAGAGGATCGTTTCAGGCGCTTATGGACGAGGCGGAGCGGCGTTTCGGCTGCTTCATGAACATAACCGATGCCCACTACCGTCTTCTGGCGTATACCAAGCACCATATGCCCGAAGACGAGATCAACCGATCGCTCATCTCCATGGGCTACCATAGTGAAGAACATTTGCGCAGGCAGCACATGACGGGCTACCTGTTGGACAGCGTCGCCAATCAAACCGGCGTGAGGGTGTGGGCGCCGAGCGAGGCCTTTCCCTACCATCTTGTAACCGGCGTGATGAGGACTTCGCAGCAGTATGCGGGACATGTGCTCATGGCATACCTGGATAAGCCTTCGCAGGGCACTGTCGACGAGTTCGACATCTTCTTGCTGTTTTGCGAGCGCTTGGCAAGGCGGCAGGTCGCGTCGCCGACCTTCAAAGATTCGCCGCAGCGCGCATTCGTAAGCAAGCTGGCAGTGACGCGCGGGCTCGATGGGGCATACGTCCGCGAGCGCGCCGAGTTGCTCGGCTTGCCTTCCGCTGGTGTGTTCGTGCTGGTGAGAATTGCTTCCAAGGGCGCGTTCGGCGAACAAGCCGGGCATATGGCGGAAGATCTTGACGGCAGGTTTCCCCTAGGGCATGTGACCTTCGTTCGGGAAGGGCATGCGAACGCGCTTCTATGGGCTAACACGGTTCGCGAGCTTTGGGAAGCGGTCGTTTCAGCTAGCAAGACGGAATACGGATCGACCCGCGCTGCCCTGCATCTCTCCGATCCGTTTTACCGCCTGACGGGGCTTTACTACGCTGCGCAGGAGGTCGATGCGATTGAGCGTTACCAGGGCGAGATCGCGCTGACGTTGCGGGCGGCCTCATCGGATGCGAGCCGCGTATTCGAGAAGGGCCGAACGCTCATCATCTCGTTTCGGGATGCGTTCGCCTTTTTCTGGCGCGACGCGCGCGCTGACGAGGGGTTCGCGAGCTTCGTCCTTTCCCATCTTCTCGTCACGGCGATCGCCAAAGGCGGCGCGAAGGAATCTCAAGCGCGCCCATCGTCGGGAATGGACGATCTGGCGCTTCTGTTCGTTTATCTTGCGAACGAGCGCAAGGCCACGAAAGTCGGGCAGATGTGCGGGCTTCACCGAAACGGGGTGCTCTATCGCATCGAGAAGATGGAAAAGCGCTACGGGCTTGACTTGAACGATCCGCTGACGCGTGATTACCTGCGTGCGAGCACGAACGCGAAGCTTGTTTCATCGTGCGATTTCAAGAACGTTTTCGAGGAGTCGCTTCGCCGCCTTCTGGGTGAGGAAACGTAAGCGGGCCTGAAGGCGCGCCGGTAATCGCGCAAGGCACAAGGGATTCTGGTATCCATTATGCGAAACGAGGCGCTTCCGATAAGGGGAAGCGCCTCGTTTTCTGTGGAGGGAAGAACAGGGGGGATGGCGAGCGGGCCTTTACGGGAGGAAGATCACGGCCTTCGATCCCTTTTCATCGAGTTTTTTGGAAAGCTCTTCAACAGGACCCCATTCGATGACGTTCGCGAGGCAGTGGAGGGCGCAAGTGGGGATACCGCCCTTCTCAACGCGCTCTTCGCACATGTCGCAGAAGCTTGTAGGGAAGGGGAGGTAGTTCCATTCAATCTTGCCCTTCTCCATTTCGAAGGGACCGAATTCAGTGACCTTGATTCCCCATTTATCCATGGGATAGCCGTGCTCGTTTTTGCAAGCGAGTTCGCAGCTTTGGCATCCGCTGCAGTATTCGTAATCGATAAGCAATCCGTTGTTTGCCATGACTGCCTCCTATCCTAGAGAACGCATTCTTCGTTGGGCGTTTTGAACACTTTGACGGGAACCTGCTTGTAGGGGGCACCGAATCCCATCTTGCCCAGCACGCGATGCGGGATGAGGCTGTTCACGTTGGACTTCCAAACGCCGAACAGATGCGGTTCTTCGGCGTCTTCCTCGGGGAACCACCAGCCGTGCGCCGCCGCCACGACGTCGCGGCGGACGATCGGGGTGAGCTTGGCGATTTCGTGCGCTACGCCCCAGGGGTTCTCGATGGTGACTTCGTCGCCGTCCTTGATGCCGAGCTCCGCCGCGGTATCGGGGTGGATTTCCAGATACGGGTCGGGCGTCAGCTGACGGAGGCTGGGAATCTGGCGATGCTCCGAGTGGAACGACGCGAAGTATCTGGCGCCCGTCGTGCACATGAGCGGGTATTCCTTGGCAAGGTCGGGGCGCGCCTCTGCGCCGAGCTTCGGCGGGAAGTAGTACGGCAGCGGATCGTCGTCGAGGGCCTGGTATCCGGTCGACCACAGCTCGATGCGGCCGGTGGCCGTTTGGAAACCAGGCTGGCCGTCGGCGCGGATAAGCCCGCGCTCGGCTTTGTGGTAGCCGCCGATGTCGTTGGTCGCGACGACCTTCTCGGAAAGCTCTTCCCAGGTGGTGTCCATTTTCCCGACGTCGTCGGTCAGGTATTCCTCAACCGTCTTGAACGGGTATTCCTCATGGAAGGCCTTCTCGTAGAAGGCATTGCCGAAGTGGATGAGCATTTCGAGGTCGGACTTGCATTCGCCCACCTGAAGGCCCTTGTTGATGGCGCCTGCGATGCCCATTTGGCATCCTTGGTTGGTCATGACGATGCCGTCGTGCTCGGCCCAGGTTGCCAGGGGAAGCACCACGTCGGCGAGCGCCATGACAGTCGGGGTCATGAACATTTCCTTCGCCACGACGAACTCCATCTTCATAAGGGCGTCGTGCCAGCGCTTGGGTTGCGCCGAGCAGGTGGGGGACAGAAGGTTCGTTGAGTCGAACCAGGCCATCTTCAGCTCGTAGGGACGGCCCGTCTCCAGGCACTCGAGCGTGATGTCGGGGTGCGTGGTGTTCAAAAGGACTTTGACGATGGGGTAGGTGTCCCAGCCGATGCACTTGTTCTTCAGCTCGTCGCTCATGAAGTCGGTGGCGCCGGTCATCTCGAACTGCATCTGCACGCCCACGACGGTGCCGCCTGGCACGTCGAGGTTGCCCGTGATGGCCGCCATCGCGATGAGGCACTGCGTGACCTGGCACCCGTTGGGGTTCTGGTCAACGGCAACGCCCATGAGCAGGCTCCAGTGGTGCACGCCGTCGTAGCCAAGCTTGCGAGCTGCGGTGACGATCTCCTCTTCGGTAAGGCCGCATTCCTTCGCCGCGAACGCGGGGGTGTATTCCTGCACGCGCTCCTTCAGCTCGTCGAAGCCGTAGCACCACTTCTCGACGTAATCGTGGTCGATGAGGTCCTCGTTGATGAGCACGTTCAAGATGGCCAGGCAAAGCGCGGCGTCGGTGCCGGGGATGAGTTGGAGCACCTGGTCGGCGCGGCTGGCAAGCCAGTTCACGCGGGGGTCGACCATGATGAGCTTCGAACCGCGCTTCATAAGCTCGATGAGCGCATGGCCCCACAATCCGTCGGGGTTCGACTTCAACGGCTCTTTGCCCAGGCAGAACACGTAATCGGGACGCGTCCAGTCGGGGTCGTCCCAGGCCTCGATTGACCCGCCGTTGTAGTCGAGCTCGATGTAGGCGCTGCCGAGCATCATGGTCATTGCGGTTTGGCGCGGGCCCATGCACGACCAGCCAGACTGAGCGTAGCAGTTGTTCGGCGTGCGAAGCACCTTGGAAGACAGCGTGAAGCCGTAGCGGACGGCCTCACGGCCGGTTCCCATGTACACGCAGATGGATTCCGAGCCGTATTTCGCGCGGATTTCCTCGGTCTTGTTGACGATGAGCTCGGTTGCCTCATCCCAGCTGATTCGCTCCCATTTGTCCAGCCCGCGGTCTTTCGGGTCGCGCTTCATGGGGTACAGAAGGCGGTCGGGGTGGTACACCGCTTCCTTCAGCGCGAGGCAACGGGGGCAAAGGCGCCCGCGCGTGAGCTGATGGTCGGGGTCGCCTTCGACCTTGACGAGCTCGCCGTCTTTGACGAACAGGCGGATGCCGCATCCAACGGCGTGGCATCCCGGGGGAGACCACGCGCAGGTGCGAATAATCTCGGTGCCGTCGTCGAGGACCGTCTTTTTCGGGGCAGGATGCTCTTTGAAATGGAAGGCCATCCTTCTCTCCTTTCCAATCGCATTGCGTGCAATTCGGTGCGCGCAACTCGTCTTCATGCTTTCTGGTCGTTGAAGGAGATGGGGTTGTTTCAGGGAATCTTTTCAGGACGCTTTGCAGCATATCGGCCAACAAGTAAGTTTTGCAGCCGTTTGAGATGACGAGATTTCGGTTGTATGCGCCGTTAGCCAAGAAATCCCCCCCGCTTACCAACTTACTTTTTCCTGCCCATACTTACTTCACGCATTGGCGACGCGCCTCGTTGAGCGGTCGCATGCAGGGGAAACGAATCTTCATCAGGGTAAAAGCGGTAATCGTACCGGAAAAACCCAAGAGGGGGCCTGAAGCTTTGAAGCTGAAAGGCGCCCGCTTCGGGGCACGAGGGAAAGCTTGCATGAAAGCTTTGGAGAGGAGTGAGGTATGACGAAACGCATTGACATGGAAGTCGAGCAGGGCGGCACCAACGAGGTGCGCCCGGACTTTTTCCGCGAGCCGCCGGTTAAATACACGGGCGGAGATCTGCCGTGGCAATGGGAAGAGGACGGCGTGATCTGCACCCGCACGGGCGCATGGGCTGCTCCCGGCTGCCACGACGGCTGCGGCGTCATCGTTTACACCGATAAGGAAACGGGGAAGTTCATTAAGGTCGAAGGCGACGAGGAGAGCCCGTACTACCAGGGCCGCCTCTGCGCTCGCTGCATCGCTTTGAAGGAGGCGGTGTACCACCCCGGCCGTGTTCTGTACCCCATGAAGCGCGACCCGAAGGACCGCGGCAAGGCGGACAAGTGGGAGCGCATCACGTGGGACGAAGCCTACGCGATGATCAAGGAAAAGTTCGACACTATCAAGCGGGAATCGGGCGCGAAGGCCGTCGTGTTCCATCTGGGCACGGGCCGCGGCACCGCTCCCTACATGACGCGTCTTCAATACGCATTCGGTTCGGTGCAGTACGCCTACATGCTTTCCGGCAACAGCTGCTACGTTCCCCGCGTCGCTGCGTGCAACGTGCTCATGGGAACCTACACCGTGCCCGACTGCTCGCAGAACCACTACGACCGCTACGAGCATGACGGCTGGGTTCCCCCGAAGAACATCTTCGTGTGGGGCAACAACCCGCTCGTCTCAAACGCCGACGGCAACCTGGGGCACTGGGTGGTCGACTGCATGAAGCGTGGCAGCAAGCTGGTCGTCATCGATCCCAAGCTCACTTGGCTCGCCGCGAAGGCCGACCTTTGGCTTCAGGTTCGCTGCGGCACCGACGCGGCGCTCGCGCTGGCCATGGGCAAATACATCATCGAAAACGACCTGTACGACCACGAGTTCGTCGACTGCTGGTGCTACGGCTTCGACGAATATTACGAGGCGACGAAGGAATGGACGCTCGAAAAGGCATCCGAAGTTACGTGGATTCCCGAAGAGAAGATTGCCCGAGCTGCGGAAATGATGGCTGAAAAGCCCTCCGCGGTGCAGTGGGGTCTCGCGCTCGACATGACGATGGAATGCCTTGCTGGCTCGGCGGCAGTGGTCGATCTGTGGTCCATCACCGGGCAGATCGACATCCCGGGCGGCATGGTGACGGTTCACCAGCCTTTCAACATCCAGACGTGGAATCCGCCCGACCCAGCCGAATGCCTGACCCCCGAAGAACAGGCGCAGCGCATCGGCGGCGAGGATTTCCCCGCGCTTAAGTACTCTGGCGTCGTTTTGACCCAGGCGGACATGACGGTTGACCAGATGCTCTCCAACCGCCCGTACAAGATTCGCGCCAACTGGATTCAGTCGACTAACCCGCTTTCCTGCACGGCTCAGGAGCCCAACACGCGCATGGAGCGCGCGTACTGCAACGCCGAGTTCAACGTGTACGTCGACCCGTTCATGACCCCGACGGCGCAGGCGTGTTGCGATGTGTTCCTTCCGGTGTGCATGTACCCCGAGCGCAACGGCATCCGTTCCATCTACTACCACGTGCAAACCACGAACAAGGCCTGCAAGGCGCTCGGCGAGAGCAAATCCGACATGGAAATCTGCTGGGAACTGGGTCGTCAGTGGAACGACACGCTGTGGCCGGGCGAAACGCTCGAGGAGTTCTTCACCTTCACGATGAAGGAGACGGGCATGACGTTCGAAGAGGCCCGCGAGGAGAACTGGATCTACCCCGAGTACCACTATCAGAAGTTCCGCACGGGCGAGCAACGTCCCGACGGCAATGTTGGCTTCAACACGCCGACTGGTCGCGTCGAGCTGTACTCCACCCTGTTCGGGCAGTGGGGCCAAAAGCCCGTTCCGCACTATGCCGAGCCGCCGTACAGTCCCAACCAGGTTCCTGAGCGCTTCGACAAGGAAGAGTACCTGGAGAAGTACCCGCTCATCATGACGACGGGTGCGCGCCAGTGGGCCTCGTTCCATTCCGAGCACAGGCAGATTCCGCACCTTCGCGCGCTGCACCCGAACCCTGAGTTCGAAATCGCGCCCGAAACGGCGGAAAAGTACGGCATCAAGCATGGCGATTGGTGCTGGATCGAGAACCACCTCGGCCGCGTCCAGCTGAAGGCGAACGTATCGCCGGTGCTCGACCCGTCCACCATCTCGCTCGACCACGCGTGGTGGTTCCCCGAGCGCGACCCCGAGGACAACGGCAACGGCTGCTTCGACACCTACATCTCGAACGCGAACGTTGTCATCGAGGCAGGCTGCGGCGAGAGCGGATTCGGCAACAACTGCAAGTCTCATATGTGCCGCGTGTATAAGTGCGAGCCCGAGGAAATCATCGGCGACACCGATATGCAGATGATCTCCGAGCGCTTCGCGATGAATGAGGAGCTGGTGTAAATGGCAAACGAAGTTGCATACGGCCTTTTGATCAACTACGAATTCTGCACCGGATGCCATTCGTGCGAGGTTTCCTGCCAGATGGAGCATGATTACCCCGTCGATCGCTGGGGAATCAAATTGCAGAAAATCGGTCCCTGGCAAATCGAGGGCGATAAATACCAGTATGATTTTGTACCGGTGCCGACCGACCAGTGCGATTTGTGCGCCGAGCGCGTGGGGAAGGGGAAAAAGCCCCTCTGCGTGAAACATTGCCAGAGCCTGGTTATGGAATACGGCTCGGTTACCGAGCTTGTCGCCAACGCCGATGGGAAGACGAAATATACGATCTTCGTTCCTAAAGCGGGCACGGTGAAATAGCCTTCGAATCGTTTTGGGGGATGCTGGGCGTCCTTCGATGGGCACCCGGCATCACCGCCTTTTCGAATGTGCCGATTTAGGATACTTTCGAAAGAATAGAAAGAGGAGGGGATTCCTCATGGAGAGTGCGGCGAAGCGCCAGCAGGGCGCAACGTTCGGGGTATATGCGGTTATCCTTGCGGTTTACTTTGTCATTCCCGATATGGGTTATATCGCGCCGAGCCTTTCCGCGATCGCCGAGCAGTACGGCGTGGATGCGGGGTCGGCGTCGTATCTGTCGACCATCGTCTCGCTGACGCAGATTGTATCGGCGCTCATATGCGGGCTTATCGCCGGGAAGTTAGTCAGCCGCAAGCTGCTGCTTTCTATCGCGGTGACGGGCATGGCCGTCTTCGGCGTGATGCCGGTGTTCTTCTCGCCTGCCGCCGTGCCGTTTTGGGTTCTGATGGTCGACCGCGCCGTCTTCGGTTTGTTCCTGGGCTTTTTGCAGCCGATCATCTTCGCGTTCGTCGCGAACGTGTTCAGCGACGAGAACAAGCGCGCTAACGGTTACGGCATCGGCAACGTTGCGTTCAACGTCGGCGCGGTGTTCGCCTCTTCTGTTGGCGGCATTTGCGTGGGCATCGGTTGGAACACCGCATTTTGGCTGTATGCGATAGGCCTCGTGGTTTTGGTTTTCGTCATCGTCTTCTACAAGGAACCCCTTGTGAAGATGGACGACGAGTCCAAGTCCGAAAAGGCGCGCATCACGCCTTTGGCCTGGTTCTACACGTCGATCATCTTCGTCGCGATGGTTTTGGACTACCCGTTTTTCACGGTGTTCATCAGCGCGCTCATCGACCACGGCGTGTGCGACGGTGTTATGGGCGGGCAGCTTCTGTCGCTGTTCACGCTGGTAGGCATCGTCGTCGCGGCCATCTTCGGCCTGCTGTTCAAGAACCTTCGCATGAAGACGCTGCCCGTGGCGTGCCTTCTGTGCGCTATCGGCCTTGCGGTGATCTTCCTGGGCATCGCCGTTACGAAGTCTTTGCCGGTGGTAGTGGTGGGCGTGTGCATCATCGCGTTCGGGCATATGGCGATCACCGCCGGCGTACCGCATTACGTGAGCATAACGTGCACCCCTGCCGTTGCGTCGGCCGCGCTCGCGTACACCGCCATGGCGATGAACCTGGGCGGGTTCGTGTCGAGCCCGTATGTGCAGCTGGTCACGTCGATTGAAGGGTCGGGAGACTACGCTGTGGTGTTTTTGGTGTCGGCCGTCCTTATGCTGGTCTTCGCCTTCGTGGTGAACACGGTTGTCGGCAAGAAGCGAGGTGGCAAGGATGTGGAAGTACGGTAGCACTGCGACGGTGCGCTATCGCGGGACGCTGCAGGACGGCACCGTGTTCGACAGCACCGAGGGCATAGATCCGCTCGAGTTTCAAATCGGGTCGGGCATGGTCATCCACGGTTTCGACGAAGCCGTTCAGAGCATGGCGATCGGCGAGAAGCGAACGGTGACGATCGCTCCCGAGAACGCCTACGGCGCCTACAGCGACGTGCGCATCGAGCACAGTCCCATGTACGCCATTCCCAGTGCGAAGGACATCAAGGTCGGCAAGCTGTTCTACTTCGTGACCGAAGAGGGGCTGAAATTCCCCGCGCGCGTGACCTCGATCGACGAGGGCATGGCGACGATCGACTTCAACCATCCCTTGGCGGGCATGGAGCTGACCTTCGACATCGAGCTGCTTGACGTGAAGGATTAGCGCGCCGGGCGCTCTCGCGCTGCGCGCCCCGAGGGCTCGTGCTGCGGGTCTGATGTGCCCGGCTGGATGCCCGGGCGTTAGGCGCAGGATGACGAAAGCCGTGTTTGCGGGAAATTCCGCGAGCGCGGCTTTCGCGCCGAGGGGGCAAGCGAGCGATATGGTGCGATTGAAGCAACGTCGTAGAGAGGAGCGAGCCTTATGTCATCCGGTGCGACGAGCAGGAGCGAGTGATTTTTCGCGTGGGCGTCCGTTGCCCCTATAAGATAATTGGAGAAGATTTTTCCTGGCAGCCAGCAAGGGACCATCGGCCTTGCGTTTCTTCGGCATCGATCCATGCGACAGCGGGGTTGTCTCGAACTGCCGCGAGTTTTGATTCGATATCCGCGCTCGAGCCCGACGGGCATGGACGCGGAAAGAGGAGCACCCTCGTAATGGGGCTGTCATTTTTCACCGCATCCGTCAAGTTTCCAAATGTCAGCAAGCTCGAACGTGGGAACAAGGGGCGCTTCCAAATCGTCAGGTTGCTTGATGGCGGCAGGGGAGCCTTTCAGGTCGACTGACATATCGAGTCCAAGGGCGGCGAGGATCTTAAGGTAGTTCTCGAGCCCGAAATTCCTGCTTTCTCCTTGCTCAAGGGCATATATCGTTCTTGTTCCGATACCGGTTTTGGAGGAAAGCTCGGCGTGCGCGACTCTCGATTCGCCCGCATTCACTTCACGGTGCCATCCCCCTGGCTTCCCCCGCTTGCGGCTTTCCGCCCGCCTCGGCGAGGGATCTCCTCTCCGGGAATGTCGCCCTCGCCCGGCGATTGGCGGCCCTGTTCGTCGAGCCGCGCCTCTTGCAGCAGGTCATGGGCGGCTTCCGGGCTTTTGAAGCGGATGCTGCAGTCGTCTTTCCTGGGAAACGCGAGCAGGGGAAGCGTCCCGTACCAGACGGTTTCCTCGTCGAAAACCGCCAGCCCCGCATGGGCTGTCGAGGCGGCAGCATGCACCGTTGCCCCCATCTTCTCGAGCACACCGGCAATCTCCGGGGCGGGGTTTCCCGCGAGCGTGCACGAAACGCGCAGGCCCCTTGCGATAGCGTCCGACAGCGACGCCCCCAAAAGCTCGATGGTCTTTCGGGACGCACGCGGCGCAACGATCGCGACCGAAGAAGACGCTGCGCGGATGTCCTCGGCGAGCATTCGCACGGCGTCGCCGGCCGTGACGAATTCCGCGCGCTCTTCTTCGCGTCCCGGTTGCGCCAGCTCGACTTCATATCCGAGCTTCGCGTACGTCTTCAGTCTCTTTTTGTACATGCGCTCCAACATGGGGACGCTCGAATCAACGTAATCCCAGATGGCGACCTGGCTCTTCCCCTCGTGGGTCCGATGCAGGCGCCCCGCTTGCTGGGTCACGTTGCCGTCCCACGATATGGGCGTCGTCAGGAACAGCGCGTCGAGCTTCGAGAAGTCGAAGCCCTCGCCAAGGTAGCCCTCCGTCGCGACGATGATGGAAGGCCCTTCCGCCTCTTCGCGGGTTGCCTCCGCAATCAGCTTGCGCCGCGCGGCGGCGGTCCCTTCCCCGATCAAAAGGTGGACGGTACGGCCTTCGCCCGAGATGAGGCGCGCCAGTCTGCGCGCGTGCTCTTTGCGCTTCGTGAGCACGAGAGGGGTGCCGCCGCGCCTCGCCACCTCCACGACATCGGTCGCGATGAGCCGGTTTCGCGCCTCGTTGGCGCACAGCTTGTCGAGAATCTGGTTGTACGACGCCCCGTCGCCGCAACCCGGCACCCGAACCCTCGTGAACACGGGGCGCAGGATGCGCTTGAAGCCCTGCTGCGCCGCCTGCTCCTTCGGGTCGATGGTGCACCGGATCGGGCCGCAGAGCATGTAGAGCGCGCAATCGAGCCCATCGGAGCGCTTCGGCGTCGCCGACAGGCCGAAGATGCGCCGCGCGGGCGTCGCCTTCAGGATCATCTCGAGGTGCGAAGCCGCGGCGTGGTGGCACTCATCGCAGATCACCAGGCCGTAGCTCTTCACAATTCCCTTCGCGCGCGGCTCGCCCGTGTCGGGGTCCTTCTCGATGAGGGCTTGGGACGTGGCGATGTCGATTATCCCCGATATCTTTTTCTTGCCAGCGTCGATTTGCCCTACGACGAGGCGCTTTCGCTTGCTCGGCTTTCCGGAAAGGGTCAGAAGCGGTCCGTCCGGGTGCTCGACGCTAAGGAACTCGGACAGCTTTTCGGCCCATTGGGAAACGAGCGCGCAGCGCGGCACGATGACGAGCGTCGGCAGCCGAAGGCGCGAGATGAGGTACGCCCCGATCACGGTTTTGCCGAACCCGGTGGGCGCCGATAGGATTCCGTCGTCGTGTTCGAGCATCCGCTCGGCGGCCTTTTCCTGTTCCGGCCGAAGCAGTCCTTTGAACTGGGCGGATATGGCGGGACCCGCGTGCCTTTCGTCGTGCAGTCGAAAGCTTGCGCCGGCGTCGCTTAGAATCTTCAGGAGCCTGCGCTTGCAGCCGCGCGGAAGAGCGATGAACCCTTCGCGCTCCTCGCCGAGGCATATCACGCGCTGCTTCCCGTAAACCGACTGGTGCATAGCTTGCGCGCGGAAGAAATCGGGGTTCGCGAACGCCGCGGCCCGCTTGACCGCGTTCGCGGCTTCGGCGGAAAGGGCCGACTCGGGAACGTAGATCATGTCGGACTCGACGATGTCGAGGAACCCCGTGAAGCTCTCGCGAAAGCGGCTTCTCGGCGCGCCCCTTCCAAGGGACACCGTGCTCGTCCTGGAGGCTCCCGAGAGGCGCTCCCGCATGCGAGTCGACGACCGCGCGGGCCGCTTCCTCGCTCAATTTGCCGGCCTTCGACAGGAAGAGCCATTGGTCGGGGTGGGGGCGAAGCTGCTCGTCGACGAAGACGCTGTTGCCGCGGTGCTGCGCCCGACCCTGGAAGGGCGCAGCGATCAGGTTCCCGAACCCTCCTTCGGGAATGGTCGTTTGAGCGGGGAACATGCGGTCGTAAGCATCGAATCCGACCGATTTCGCATGCGCCATCGCCTCCGAGATGAGCGCGCTGCCGAAGTCGCGCGCGAGCTTCGCGCTTACGGGACTCTCGAAGAAGAACCAGATGTGGCAGCCGTTGCCCGAGCGCGACTGCTCTACGCTCGCCTGCAGGCCATGCGACTTCGCTGCCTCTCTGACGGCGCGCGCGGCGTCTTGCCACTCGCCCTCGTCGAAGTCCATGACGAGAAGCGACGTGGTCGAGTCCTCGTTGAGCACGTAAAGGCCGAAAACGTCGCGGAACCGGTCGTCCAGGCCCTTGAAATGGCTGATGATCGCGGAGTCCGTCAAGGGCGCGAACGCCTGCTTCTCGCAAAGGGAGCACTTCGTATGCGCGTTCTCGACGCGAGGGCACACCCCGCGCTTCCATTCGTTTTCGCAGGCGGGGACGTAGCCGATGCCGTCGTCTTTCCTGCGGAATCCGTGTGCATGGACGTCGGGCCTTCCTTTGAAGAGCGACCTGAACAGCGCAATCTTCTCGTGCGCCGGGCTTTGCGATGTGACGAGGCCGCGCGACCTCGCGGTTTCGTTGACCGCGGAGGCGGCTTCGAGCCAGAGCTGCTGTTTGACGTAGCGCTCCTCGGCTTCGGCGGCGTTGTCGCTTGCGCGCCTGCAAACGATTGCGGCGTCGCGGCCGGTCGTCGGGACAGGCTCGATCGCCTTGATCGAGACATAGAGCTCGTTGTTGAAAAACGCGTACTTCGGGAACGGCTGCTTCATGGCCTTGCCTTCCGTTTTGCCTGGTCGTTGGCTTTGGGCGAAGGCGTTGTCGGGGGAATGATACCACGGGGCGCGCCTCGGCGGTGCTGCGCAGGCGAACGCGGCGTGGCACGACAAGCTCGACTTCGCCGATACGGGCGAAGCCGACGAACCTGCGCGCGAGGTAGTTCGAGTTTTTTCAGCTTGCGGCGTTTTTCAAATAACGGCGTTTGCGGGGATAATTCCCATCGAAATACTAGGTTGAAGGCACGTGCGCCGAAGCCTAGGCTTGGAGTCGAACCAAAGGCGTGGGACATCGGGTGTCTCGTCCCGCTTTTTCTGTCTCGCTTCGATTAGCGGGACAGCCGAATCAACGGGTTGTGGCAAACGCGCCGCAACGGCAAATGGAAAGGATCCTCATGAACGTGTTTATTCCCGATGGCCGCATCGACCAGTTCATTTTGGAGGACATGCCCTACATCGACCTCACAACCGAGATTCTCGGCATCGGGGACGTGCCAGGGGAAATCGAGTACTTCACGCGCGAAGACTGCGTGCTTGCCGGCGTGGAGGAGGCAGCTCGCGTGCTCGGGAAGACGGGCGCGCGCGTCGTGTGGTCGCGTCGCTCGGGGGAGCGCCTCGCTGCGGGGGAGCCGTTCCTTCGCGCGGAGGGCGCGGCGGCGGCGCTACATATGGCGTGGAAGGTGTCGCTCAACCTGTGCGACCACCTGTCGGGCGTGGCGACTAAGACGCGCGCAATCGTGGACGCAGCGCACAGCGGAAACCCCGCATGCGAGGTGCTCACCACGCGTAAGAGCATGCCAGGGGTAAAAGATCTGCTCACAAAGGCGGTCACTTGCGGCGGTGCCTTCCCGCACCGTTTGGGCGCGTCCGAGACCGTGCTCGTGTTCGACCACCACATCACCTTCATGGGCGGCTTCGAGGCGTTCTTGGAAGCGCTTCCCGCCCTTCGTTGCCGCTGCGTGGAGAAGAAGCTGTTCGTGGAGGCAGGGCCCGAAGAGGCGCGCCGCCTCGCGGAAGCGGGCGTCGATGGCATCCAGCTCGACAAGCTGCCGGTGGACGATTTGGCCGCGCTTGTGCCCGAGCTGCGTGCGATCGACCCGCATCTCACGCTCATCGCGGCGGGAGGCATCAACCTGCAAAACGCCGCGGCGTACGCGGCTTGCGGCGTCGACGGCCTGGCCACCACAGCGCCCTTCACCGCCAAGCCCATCGACATGAGCGTCCGCATGAAGCGAGCAGAATAGTCGCACGCAAAGCGGGACAGGGGCCCAAGCGAGACAAATCACCCAATCCCGCCCTTTCCCCGCCTTCCCTTCATGGCAACGCGCGGGGGCGTGTAGCACGCATTTCCCCATAAAATGCAAGTGCTTTCCAAAGTGCGGGGCAAATCTTGGGGCAAGCGGCCGAAAAATGCCGAAAGTACGTTACACTGGTT
>NZ_CAKUAL010000004.1 GCF_934636505.1 uncultured Ellagibacter sp. | reverse complement strand
GCCAAAGCGCACGCGACGGCATCGGTATGCGTATACGAAAGCGAGATGGGAAGCTCGCGAACGCCCAGCTCCTTGGCTACCTGCTTCGCGCGGCCCGACAGCACCACATAAGGCCGCCCCTTCGACGAACGCTTCACCTCGATGTCGCGCACTCCGATTCCGCGAGTGAAACCCGTCCCAAGAGCCTTCACCACGGCCTCCTTCGCAGCGAAGCGCGTGGCGAAATGGACCTCGGGTGCGGCCGTGTCCTCGCAGTAGCAGCATTCCTCGCAGGAAAACACCTTGCGCGCGAACGACGGAGTGCGCTCCAGAATCTTCTTCATGCGCGCAATCTCGACGATGTCGACGCCAAGGCCGACCGCCCCGTCGATGGGCAGCGACACTGCGGCGGCGTCCTCGACCGCGCGAACGGTCTCCTCTTTCCGTGCAGGCATCAAAACTCCGCTTCTCTATTCCACCGTCACGCTCTTCGCGAGGTTGCGCGGCTGGTCGACATCGCAACCGCGCTCGACGGCGATGGCGCGGGCGAACAGCTGCAGCGGCACGCTCGCCGTAATGGCGGAAAACGCATCGCGAACCTTCGGGATGTAAATCACGTGGTCAGCGTGCTGTTTGATGTCCTCATCGCCCTCGGTTGCCACGGCAACGATCATCGCGCCACGGGCCTTACTTTCCTGCAGGTTGGAAACGACCTTGTCGTAGACCGGGCTCTTCGTCGCGATGGCGATGACGGGGAACCCTTCGTCGATGAGCGCGATCGGACCGTGCTTCATCTCGCCAGCGGGGTACGCCTCGGCGTGCAGGTAGCTGATTTCCTTCAGCTTGAGCGCGCCCTCGTAGCTGATGGCGGCGCCCATGCCGCGCCCGATGAAGAGCGCGTTGCGGGCATCCTTGCACGCGCGCGCCGCCTCCTCGATGGAGGGCTTGCACTCGGCGAGGATGCGCTCGACCTGCTCGGCCGTGTCGGCCAGCTCGCGGAACAACAGACGAATCTGGTTCATGCGAAGCTTGCCCTTCGCCTGGGCGAGCAGCATCGCGAGCAGCGTCAAGCTTACCACCTGGCCCAAGAACGACTTCGTCGACGCAACGGCGATTTCCTTGTTCGCCTTCGTGTAGATGACGCCGTCGGACTCGCGCGCCACGGGGCTGCCCACCACGTTGGTGATGCCGAACACGCGAGCGCCCTTCACGCGGGCGTCGCGGATAGCGGCGAGCGTGTCGGCCGTCTCGCCCGACTGGGACACCGCCACGACGAGGGTCGTCGGGGTGATGATGGGGTTGCGATAGCGAAACTCGCTTGCGACTTCGCATTCCGTGGGGATGCGCGCCCAGCCCTCGATCAGGTTCTTCGCGATGAGGCCCGCATGGTAGCTCGTGCCGCACGCGATGACGTACACGCGGTCGATGAGGTTGAGCTCCTCAGGCGTCAGGTCAAGCTCGTCAATGGAAAGCGCGCCGTTCACAAGCCGCCCAGCAAGCGTGTCGCGGATGACGCGCGGTTGCTCGTGGATCTCCTTCAGCATGAAATCGGGATAGCCGCCCTTTTCGGCCAGGTCAAGGTCCCAATCGACATGCGTGATGCGCGGCTCGATCGCACGTCCCGCCTCATCGGTGTACTCGATGCCCGACGCGGTCATGCGCGCGTACTCGCCGTCCCCCAAGATGACGACGTCGCGCGTGGCGTCGATCATGGCAATCATGTCGGAAGCGACGTATGCGCCATCTTCCCCTTGCCCAATGACAATCGGGGAATCCTTGCGCGTGACCGCGATGACGCCCGGCTCCATGTCGCAAACAGCGGCAAGACCGTACGCGCCCACGATACGAGAGCACGCCTCGCGCAGCGCTGCAACGAGATCGCCCTGATAGGCCTCTTCAAGAAGATGGGCGACGACCTCGGTATCGGTCTCGCTCGTGAAGACGTGCCCGCGGCCTTCAAGCTCTTCGCGCAGCTCAGCGAAGTTCTCGATGATACCGTTGTGCACGACGGCGATATGCCCGCCGCAAGAAGTGTGCGGATGCGCGTTCGCTTCGCTCGGTTTGCCATGCGTAGCCCAACGCGTGTGCCCGATGCCGCACGTGCCCTGGAAATCAAAATGCGACAGCGTGTGCTCCAGGCTCGCCACCTTGCCTTTGCGATGGATGACAGCAAGGGAGTCGCCCTCTTGCACCGCGATGCCAGCCGAATCGTAACCGCGGTACTCAAGCCGTGTTAAACCCTGAATGAGAATGCCCTGAGCTGGGCGTTTACCAGTATATCCCACGATTCCGCACATATGAGAGCTCCTTGTCGTCAGGCGCGGGCGGCGCTTTTTCCGCACCTATTTTAGGCGATTCGCGAAGGTTGGAAGTTCCCATGACCGTCAAAGCAGAAAATCAATCGGCAATGGCGCATCCTCGCGCGATGGCACCGGCCAAGCCCCGCGAAACCACATCGCCACGGGTCCTGTCGCACACCCTGCTCGCGCGATTCGCCTTTCGAAATCCGCCGCGCTCGCGCGACTAACCGAAAGCCACTGCATTCTTTCGGAAAATATTGGCAGGCTGATTAGCTTTGAGCGATAATAAGGAGTTGTTTCAGACGTATACGTGTACGAAAGAGGTCCTGCATTATGTGGAGCAGCTGCCATCCAAAGTCGGATGACGACTTGAAGGAATGCGCCGAGCTGGGCAAATCGCTCAATCGTCTTTCCCAACCCACCATTCTCACCCTGCTTGCCCAATCGGAAACCCCGCTTCATGGCTACATCATCGTCCAGCAAGCGGCCAGCTCCCCGATGTTTGGCGGAAAGAAACCCGACGCGACAGGCGTCTACCGCGCGCTCAAGCGCATGGAGGAATCGGGGCTTGTCACCTCTGAGTGGGAAACTCCCGCCGAAGGATCGGCGAAACGCCTGTTCAAGCTTACGGAAAAGGGCCGTCGCTGCCTGCGTCGCTGGATCGACGCGCTCGCCTGCTACGAGCTCACGCTCGAAGAGCTTCGCAAGGACGCCGCCGACGCGCTCAACATCGAGCTTCCCGACGCACCGACCTGCTCGCACTAGCTTTCGCACTCGATTCGCTCATGGCGGTGAGCCCCTCGACTGCGAGAGATCCGCTATCACCCTCTCTCACCTGGGAAAAGGAGCCCCATGAGCGAATCATCCGCGCGTCGTGCGCAAGATTTCCCCGAAGTGTTCGGCCGCGACATCGCCGCGCTGCAAGACCCGCGCCCCATGACCATCATCGGCGCATGCGGCCTCAGTGGCGAAACTTGCTTCGCCACCGTCATCTGGGTCACGCCGCTTTCCCACAATCCCCCGCTCATCGGCTTCGCCCTCCGCGCGAAATCGCGCACTATGCAGCTTATCCAGCAATCGAGAGCCTGTAGCATCACCACGCTTCCCGCGACCGAAAAGGCCGTCAAACTTGCGGAATACTGCGGCACTACCTCGGGGAACATCGTCAACAAGGCCTCGCAAGTCCCCCACTTCACCGCAACCGCAGAAAACGGCTCGCCCGTTCCTGTGCCCGAGCTCGCCTATGCATGGGAAGTTTGCGGAGTGAACGATATCCAGCAAGCTGGCGATCACCTGCTTGTCATCTGCAATGTGGAGAAAGCGCATATCGACTGCGAACGCGACGGAAAAGGCCAGCTCATTCCCCACGATATGCTCCTCTGCGTGCAACACGGCACCTACGCCGCTGACCGCGTGCTCTAGCAGGCCCGCAAGCTCCCAGCGACCAAAGCGACCCACCGCTGTGAGCACCTTGGGCTCGCGCATCACCGCTCACCCCAAAGAAAAACACGGGCTCTGCCACTTCGACGATGGCAGAACCCGTGTTTGTTTCTCAATTCGCTTTTCCCGGAGCCCTTACGCGCCCTCGCGCTTCCATCCCATGGGAAGCGGGCCGCACTCCTCGATGAGCGGGCATCCGTCGCATTCCTCCGTCACACCGGGGGCGATGTCGTCCCAGGGAATCTCGGTGAACCCCAAAACACGGTAGAACTCGATCGATTTCCCGCGTGCTACCAGGCGAATCTCGTCGTGATGCGCTCTGGCGTCGTCGATAAGCGCCCGCCCGACGCCATACCCGCGCCACTGCTCGTTGATTACCACGGGATTCACGTGCGCGATTCCCGCCTCACTGAACGCCAGACGGCAAAAGCCCACGCAATCGTCGTCACCGTTCGCCGCGACGGTGACGTTCTCAAGCGAGGGGATGGCATCCATCCCCTCGTTGTACGCATAGTAATTGATAAGCGCCCAGTCGCTCTCGCGTGCCGGGCGCAGCGTAAATAAATCGCTCATGACCTGGCCTTATACTACATAATAGGCGGCACATAGATCTTCATGCGCGAGTGCGGGATAGCCTTCAGCGAAAGCTCGATCAGCCCCTGCGCGACCGTCTCCAAGCGATCGGTCGGGATTCCCATGAACATCATGTCCTCGCCGATGTCGGTCGCCGCTCGGCAGCCGTAGCATCCAAACGTAATGTTCGGCTCCTCTTTCATCAGAGGATACAGCACTGCTTCCACGCACATCGAGTTGAAACCCGATGCATGGAAATCGAAGCGATGGCCGCTGTAGTAGCTCATCGACATGCACAGCCACATCATCTGCTCGGGTGTGCCAGTGAACACGACCACTTCGGGCTTGCGCACCGTCTTCGAAAGCGGTGCGACGTAAGTGGCGCGGCGGCTGTGCGGCGGAAGCGTCGGGCGCTCGCGCACCATGCGCGCAGCGGCTTCCGCGTTCACCACCTTGTGGAAGAGCACGTAAATCTCGCCCGTCGCCAGCTTCTCGGGAACGCCCGTCATACCGAAAATCGACGTGCCATCAGGGCATGAGTGGCGAAACGGCGGCATGAGGATGCTCGCACCGCGGCGCGCGGCCATCATCGCCTGGCAAAAACGCAGGTTCTCAGAGGGCATGGGGACGTCGGGAAGAAGCTCGTCCTTGTCGATGAGGCTCACCGCGACGGGGCGCCAGCGAAGGTCGAGCTTGTCCATGATGGTGCGCTCCAGCTCGGCATAGTGCCGGTGAAGCTCGGAGTCGATCGGCTCGGCGCGCGGCTCGTCCGCGAAGGGGTCATACGTTGCGTCCCCCTCGCATTCAACGGTGAGCGCACGCTGGGGACAGTTGCCCGCGCACGTAGTGCACCCCACGCAGTTGTCGATGTGCGCCGCGAAGGGATAGCCCTCCTCGTTCGCCTCGAGCACATTGCAGGGGCAAAACGCGATGCACAGGCCGCACTTCACGCAGCGCGACGCATCGTTTGCCACCGAATAAACGGTCTCGCTCGCGTCGTTGGAGGCGTCCCACAACGCGATCTGATCTTGAGTGTCCATGTTCGCTACCGCAATTCTTCCTTGCACCAGGGCGGATACACGCGTCGTCCCGAAGAGTCCGTCAGATGGTACGAGCAGAACGGAATGGCCCGCCCATCAGGCACGGTGACCATCATGGAGCACTCGCGCAGACGCTGCGTGTCCATGGAGATGGCATCCATGTAGTTCATGATGATGACCGACAGGCCGCTTTTCACCTCGACGCCCTTCTTGGAGAGGATGTCCAAGAACACCGAGCCCTGCGGGCTGTCGGGGCTGTAGCCTTCGCGATATTCCTCGGTCGTCATCGCGCGCGTCGCGGGATAGAATCCGGACGGATGCGCGGGCACGCCCTCGGGCGGGGTGCCGTGCACCAGGAACACGCCGGTATCGCACAGCGGGTTGGAGCACCCGAGCGGCCAGATGTCCTCCACACGCAGAAGGCCGTCGGACTGCTCGGCCAGATCGAAGATGACGTCGCCTGCGCTCATGGGCATGGCGCGCTCGGCGTCGAAACGACCAGAGGTGAAAGCAGGCTGCAGCGCCAAGCCAGCCACGACGTCGGCGTTCTCAAGCGAGAAGCGCAGAAGGTCGCCCAGCTGGTCGTCGTTGAGGCCGGAAACGACCGCGACGGAAAGCACCACCTGGATGCCGACCTCGCGGCAGCGCTCGATCACCTTGAGCTTGGTCGCCAGGATATCGCGCCCGCACGTGCCCTTGTACACGTCGCCCGTCAAGCCATCGAAAGAGAGGTACACGCCAGTGAGGCCCGCGGCGACAAGATCTTCGAGATAGCCTTCCTTGTTCGCGATGACAAGGCCGTTCGTGTTGACCTCGATCCCCCAGAAGCCCTTTTCGCGACCCATGTAAATGATGTCGACCAGATCCTTGCGGCAGGTGGGCTCGCCGCCGGTGATCTGCACCGCGCCGTCGGTTCCCACCGCGTTCGCGATCACGTCGTACATCGCCGAGATCTCATCGAGTGTCGGGTCGCCCTCGCCGGTCTCGGCGCTCATGAAGCACACGGGGCAATGCAGGTTGCAATTGCGCGTGACCTCGATCTCGAGCAGCGTGCCGCGGCGCTCGTGGCGCGCGCAGGTGCCGCACCCGAACGGGCACTTGTCCGTCACGGGAATGGTGTTTTGCGGCTTGGTCTTCTCGAACGCCTCGGAGAGCAGCCACTCGTAGTGCTCAGCGGAGGGCCACATGCGCGTGTCGAGCTTGCCGTGCTCGGGGCACGTGCGCGTCATCCACACGACCCCCTCGTCGTCGGCGTACACCTCCGCCGGCAACTCCTTCAGGCACGTTGGGCACAGTGCCCCCGTAGTATGCAAAGTACGCAAAATCTCGTCCTATCTGGTCTGAAACAACGGCCCGTTGTGACGGCTGATAAGCCGCCGCAACCCCTATTCGTCGATGTACTGACGAGGGTCGTGGTTGTCGTTCGGCGGCGTGGAGACGCGGATGTTCATGAAGTCGCACCAATCGAGCACGCGCTGCGGCACGTAGATCTCGGTCTGGTACTTCGCGGCCTCCTTGATCGCGCGGATGCAGGACACGGCGTGAGCGAGGTCGACCTTCTCGTCGATGTCGGCGACGGGCGTGAAGTACGCCGAGGGGATGTCCATCTCCTGGAGCTTCTCCACGTAGGCGTCGAGCGCGGGCTTGCCGGTGAGGTTGTAGTACACGCCCTGATGGTTGATCGGCGTGTTGTAGCTAAAGCCGACAAGCGACGTGCCGCATTCCTGGCAGGGAGCCTGCACGAAGCCCGGGGTCCCCAGGTCTTGGAAGTAGTCCAGCCACTGGAAAGCCTGCGAGATGTGGGTGATCGGCATGGTCGGAACGTCGCCTCCGACGGAGACGATGTGCTCATAGCCCATGTCGAAGATCTGCTTGAAGGCATCGTCGAAGTGGTCGTCGAACGTGGCTCCCTTGTCGGTGATGTAGTGGATCTCCATGGGCCACTTGCCAAGCGAGTCGTAGGTCTCGCGCATGAGCTCGACGTTGTCTGCCGGCGTGGTCGACACGAAGAAGTCGTAGGTGATCTTATCGACCGACGGATCCTCGGCAACGAGGGCGTCGTTGTCCGCCTGCATCGACAGAAGCGCCTGCATGCACATCTCGCTCACGTCGTACAGGCAACGGCGGAACAGCTCTGCCGCCTGCTCGGGGCTCAAAAAGCCACCGCGCTCAATCGTCAGGCGCGTCTTCACCAGACCCGGGACGGGCGGCTTGCAGAACAGGAGCAACGCTTGTTTTTTCTCTGCCACAATACTCTCCTTCGTATATCACTCGCTCGATTTCGAGCGCATTCACCATTAGTGCACCTTGCATATTATAGGACGCGAGCCGCTATCTGGCATCATCCTTGTCCGCATCGGTACGTTCTTTCATGTAGGGATCATCCTGCCACGAAAGGGTTGCATCGACCTTCCTGATCACGCAATCGATGGCGTTGTACCACCAGGTGCCGATCATGGGCTCGCCCGTCGCAACCGAGCAGGTCGTCAGACAGTTCACGTTCGACTCCCACATGCCGCCGAAGTCGGGCGCGCCCGGCGTCCACTCGGGGTGCCACCAGCCATAATCGACGCTCACCATATCGTCGCGCATCGTGCGCACCTCCAGCACGAAGCGCGCGCTCCCCTTGTCGGTGGCAACCTCGACGGTGTCTCCCGCGCGAAGTCCCAGCCGCTGAGCCGTCGCGGGCGAGATTTCCACCGCAGGATGCGGCAAGGATTTGCGGAACTTCGGGTTGTTGAAGTACATCGACGCGTTGTAGGGCTGCTTGCGCGCACCCGTGACCATCGCCAGATGAGCTCCCCCGCACGCCTCGGCGCGAGCGATGAGCTCGTCTGAGCAAAGCGAGAGGCAGGGCGCAGGCTCGGGCAGGCGCTGGCCGCCGAAATCGGGAAGGATCTCGCTTGCAAGCTCTATCTTCCCCGTGGTGGTGGCAAAGCCCCGCGGGTTGCCCGTCTCATCGGGATACAGGTACTTGAAGGGGACGGGCGGGCGGAAGTACATGCCACGCTCGCAGTACTCTTCCCAGGTCATGCCCGCGCGAGCGAGCACGTCCTCAAGCGCGTCCTTGAACGTCTCGTGCGGCCACGCCTCTGCTTGTCCCAGGCGAAGCCCCAAAGCGCGGAAGATATCGTAGTCGCTTCTGCGCTCGTAGTACGGCTCGACCGCCGCCGGGCCACCGTAGGCGATGTTCGCGACGCCGCCATGCTGCTGGAAGAGCGGACGCTCGATCGCCCCTGCGCAGGGCAGAACGAAATCGGCGATCGAGGCGGTCGGCGTCAGGTAGTAGTCGATCACCACGATCAGATCGAGCCCCATGAGCGCGTTGAACACGCGATGCGTATCGGCGTAAGTGAGCAGCGGGTTCGTCGCGTTCACGATGAGCGCGCGCACCGGATAGGGCTCGCCTGTCTCCATCGCGCGGAGTACGAGATCGGGATGAGCCGAGGTCATGTAGCGTGTCGGAAGCCTGCAACCCAAGCGCTCGGTCACCTTCTGCACTTTCGCGTATCCCTCGTAGCATTGAAGCGGGGTGTAGGGGGTGTTCAGGCAGCGCGCCTTGTGTTCGGGCGCCATCTCGTCGGTCATCTCGAGCTCGACTTCCGTAGTGAAGTCGCTCATCTCGGTAATGATGCAGGCGCCGGGCTTGTCAACGTTGCCCGTGATCGCACGCAAACAGCAGATCGCGCGGTGCGTGGGCGCCACGTTGCGGCCCGACTGGTCGATACCGCGCCCCGAAACGAGTGCCGCCGCCTGGGCACGCCCGAACCAGCGCGCCGCAGTGCGGACGTCATCGGCCGACACGCCGCAGAACTCGGCGACGTACTCGGGCGTGAATCGCGCCACATGGGCGGCGAACTCGTCGAAGCCATGGCACCATTCCGCAACGAAATCGCGGTCGTAGAGGCCCTCGGCGATGATGACGTTCGCGAAGCCGAGCGCAAGGGCGCAATCCGTACCCGTCTTCGGCGCGATCCACAAATCGGCGCAGGAGGCGGTCTTGGTGTAGCGCGGATCGATCACCACAAGTGGCGTATCCGACTTTCCGATGCGGCGAATCGACTGCCACCAGAGCGAATTGTCTGATTCGGCGGGGTTCGTTCCCCAGATGAAGACGCATTCCGTGTCGTCGTTGATGTCGGCCTCGATCGTCCAACCGAACGTGAGCGCATCCATCCAGATGCGCGGGTTCCAGCAGATCTGCCCGATGCCCATGTTGTTCGGCGAGCCAAACATGTTCATGAAGCGGTGCAGCGGCCAAAACGACGCATGAGGCCCGCCAATCATGGATGCAAGCGTTTCGGACCTATACCGGTCGCGCAGCTGCGACAGACGCTGCGCGATGTCGTCAAGCGCCTCGTCCCAGCTCACGCGCTCCCATTCGTTCGCCCCACGCGCACCGACGCGGCGCAGGGGGTAGTTCACGCGGTCGTCCCCGTCGAGCACGTCGAGGTTCATCTTCCAGCGGCGGCACCCCGCGAGCACCTTCGGGTCGTAAGGGTATCGCGAAGGGTCGGGCTCCAGATCCACGACGCGCCCGTCTTCCACCGTCGCATGAAACGCGCAGAGATACCCGCAGAAATGACAGTTCGTTTTGCGCACCTCGCGCATTTACGCATCCTCCTTCGCGGCTCCCTCGCCGCCGAGTCCAACGAAATTCCTTGCGCCTTGCCCCTGCTTCTCGACGCCAAGCGAGTCGTCGAACAGGAAGCGCAGCTTCATGTAGGCATCGGCATGATACCAGTCGATGCGCCAGTTGAAGAGCAGCTCGAGGTAATGGAACACCGGAACCTCGCGCTGCGCCATCATCAGCTGAAACGTGCAGCTAACGCATGCCGTGACAATCGCGCTCGCACCCAGATCGGACGCGTCTTGCCCATGCTCTTGCGCCTGGGCGTCGGCAAGCTCGGTCTTTCCAGCGGCGCGGGCAAGCGACCCGCAGCATACCGAGCGTTTGCGCACCTTCTCGCCCTCGACGAGCAGCTCCTCAGGCATGAGCGCACGCAGCCCGTCGGCGAACTCACCCGTCTTCTTGTCGGGGCACGAATCGTGCGGCATGAAGAGAAGCGATTCGGGCGCCTCGCATGCCTCGGTGGGGATGCCCCCCTCGTCGTACCAATCGGGATGGCGCCAGGCAAGCTCGCGGTTGAGCATCTCGCGCGCGATGCCGGCGTCGATACGGTAGCCCATCTTCGCGAGCAGCGACGGAAGCGCGACGATTTCCACATCCTGCGTGCGCTCGTCGCGGGCAAGGGCGCCCCGAAGCGCGAGCACGCAGTTCGGGCATGCGGCGACGATGCGGCGCGTGCCGCAGGCGACCACCTGCTCGATGAGCTCGGCCTCGAACGTGCGGCGCTGAGCCGGCCCGTCGGGCTCGTATTGCAAGATCTTGCCGCAGCAGAGAAGCGAGATTCCCTCGACCTCGCCTGCTGATTTCAGCAGGTCATACACCGACTGCACAAGCGGCAAGCCGTAATTGATAAGCGAACACCCGGGAAAGAACAGCGATGCGCACGCACCACCCTCGCCCGACTGCTCGACCATAAGCGCCTGCAACCCCGGGTAATCGCACGTAATCGAGCTTCCCGTCAAAGCGTCATCGAACACATAAGGTCCCATGGCGTCTCCTCTCCATCCTCTGCCTTGCTCGCAGAGTTTTCCGTCATCAATGCGAACGCGCCCCAACCGCTTCGCCCTCATGCAGGAAAACTGCTCTTGATACAAGGCGAACCCGACCTCGTGCAAGGTCGGGTTCGCAACATGCTCGATCAAGCGCCCAGGCTATTCAACCTGGGAGACAAGCGAGAACTTAGTACATGTTCTCGCCGTAGGTCCAATGCTCGACGAACTCCGCATGGGGGTCGGCCGTGCGGCTGCAGTAGCGGTTCTCACCCGGAATCTCGGCGCGCTCGTCAGAGTACACGCAGAGGTAACGGAGCAGCAGGCCACCGCAGAGCACGAGGACGGGAGCCACCACGGTGGAAGCCGCGGAGTCAGCGCCGAAGACGTACAGGAGGAACGGGATGACCAGACCGCAAGCGATCATGCCAAGCCAGAACAGCGGGGCGGTCTTGCCGACGACCCAGCGACGGGCAACTGCCTTCTGGGTGACGTTGCCGGCGCCCAGGAAGGAGAGGATCATGATGAGCAGAACGGTGATCTCCGCGCAGACCAGGATGATGTCGACGACATGGATGATCTCGTGAATCTCCTCGGTGGCTGCAAGCAGGGCCACGGTCGGCTCAGCGAAGATGCCCAGCGACAGCGCGATAGCGGCGCAAGCGGTGGACAGGGCCGAGATGGTGAACAGCACGGGCAGTGCCGGAGTCGCCCAGAAGGAGTGAGCCTTCAGGGTCGAGAGCATGACGCCCGTGTACACCATGATGCCGAAGCCGGCGATGCCGGCGATCGTGGCGAACACCGGGGTACCGCCGCCGAACACGGAGGCGATGGCGCCCAGGAAGCCCCAATCAAGCGGCAGCACGTCCAGATAGCCGAGCAGCCAGAAGATATCGCCGAACATGGCAATGACAAGGAGCGTTGCGCCCCATTTGATGATTGCCGTCGCCGTTGTCCACACTCGCCAGAACACAAGCGGCTGACCGAGCTCGAACACGAGGAAGAAGCAGCCGATAGCGAGCGCAGCGAGCGCGAAGAACATCGGCACGAAGAAGAGCGAGCCCGTGCCAGGGTTGACGATGAGGCTCATGATAGCCGTGAGGCACATGATGCCGCCGCCGAGGCCACCCAAGAACAGGTAGATGACAATCGGCGCTTCCCAATAATGATGCTTCATTATCGCTGACCTCCCAAATCCGGAATGTAGTAGACCTGAGGCTCCGTGCCGTGCTCGGTGAACAGGCGCTCAGTATGGAGCGAGTTGACGAGCTTCGACACTTCGCTGTTGGGATCGTCCAGGTCGCCGAAGATACGGGCCTTCTGGTGGCACGTCTGCACGCAGTACGGCATCGAGCCGGGCTCTTCCGCACGACGGTCCTTGCAGAAGGTGCACTTGCGCACGAAGCGATGCAGGCGCGGGCCAAGCACCGAGGCGTCGCGCATGCCGTAGGGGCAGGCATTGACGCACACCTTGCAGGCCATGCACTTCTTGGAGTCGACCCACACGACGCCGTCGTCGTCCTGCTGGGACGCGCCGGTCGGGCAGCAGGGGACGCACTCGGGGTTGGCGCAGTGCATGCACAGCGTCGGGGTGTAGGTGCGATGGACGTGGGGCCATTTGCCCTGAGCGCCCTCGGTCACCACGGGGTTGTAGATGATATCGAGCGGCAGGTCGTTCCACGTACGGCAGGCAACCGTGCAGGAGTGACAGCCGATGCAACGACGCTGGTCGATGACCATAGCATAACGAGTCATTATCTATCCTTTCCTACTCGATAGCCTGATTATTCCTCGATGGCTTCGTAGCTCATCGTGTAACGCTTGCCCGTTTCCTCGTCGATGAGGCCGTTGGTGGTGGGGTCGTAAGCCCAGCCATAATAGGCGTCATGGTAGACGTTGGTCGCGGGGTCGATCAGCCAACCGCTTTCGGGGTTGTAGATGTAGGGCTTGTCGCCGAGGCGAGCGTAACCCTTCTCGCTATCCCAGGTGAGCTGCTCGGGCACGGCGTAAGGAGCATCCTGGCCCGGGTACAGACGAACACCTGCGAGCTCGGCGATCTCCTGGCGCTCCATCGTGTACTTCTTGCCGGTGGCCTTGTCCATGAGGCAGTTCTCAGCGGCAACGTAGTACCAGCCGGTGTGAGCGTCGACGTACTCGTTGGTCTTCGGGTCGATGAGCCAGCCGGAATCGTCCAGACGGAACTGGGTGGAATCCTGGTAGAGCGCATCGTTTTGCCACTGCCAGCTGAAGCCTTCGGGAACTTCCTTCGTGCAAGCCGGAGCCTCGAAGGGAATCTTCTCCCAGCGAAGCACGCGGTGCTTGAGATCCTCGGGATCGGTGGAGATGCCCGGCGTCTTCGCGCAACCAGGAATAGACCAGGTCTTGTCCTTGGCGTTCCACTCGTGGTCGGCCTCGGTGCACTTGTAAACCTTGCACATCAGGCCGCGGTTCGCCCAGGAGCCGCCCATCGGGTCGCAGTCCCACTCGTCGACAGAGGTGAGGACGTTGGTGTTGGACTCGAGGCAGCCGAACGGGTTGTCCAAATCGATGTTGGTATCGCGCTCGGGGAACCACCAGCCGCGCGGCACGAACACAACGCGGGGATCGACCTCGGGCTCGACGTTCGCGCGCATCTTGATGCGGCCGCGCTGGGTCTCGATCCAGCACCAGTCACCGTACTCGATGCCGAGCTTCTCAGCGAGCTCGGGGTTGATCGAGAAGTACGGATCCGGGTAGATATAGCGCATGCCCGCCATCTGGAAGTGCTCGGAGTGGTGATACGGCATGAAGCCGCCGCCCGTGGTGAGCACGATCGGGTACTCTTCGGCAAGTTCCGGATTGTCGATGTCGTTCTCAGCGCAGGGCAGGTAGGTCGGCATGCCAGGATAGCCCAGCTCGCGCAGGATCGTGGAGTTGCACTCGATCTTGCCGGTCGGCGTCCAGAAGCCACCGCGCGTAACGTACTTGTTCTGGTGCAGCGGCGGATAGTACATGCGGATGTTGTTGACGAAGTCGTTCCAGTCGGTGCAGGGAAGACCCAGCGGAGCGATGATGTAGGAGTAGACTTCCTCTTCCGTCTCCCACGGCCAGTTCGCGGGATCTTGACCGCAGGCCAGGCCGAGCATGCGCCAGAAGGACATGTCGGTGTGACGGTCGAACTTCGGCTGGATGGCGCGGCGGCCGCCCATGACGGAGTCGGTTGCGCCGTAGTGCGTGACGATCGTCGGACGCTCGAGAGCGCCGGCGGCCGGGAACACGTAGTCGGAGAAGAGCGCTGCCGGGGTCATCCAGTAATCGACGGTGACCAGGAATTCGACCTTCTTCAGGGCGGCGAGCGTCATCTTGGAGTCGCCGTAGGAGTTCACCGGGTTGGTCGCGTTGCAGATGAGAGCGCGGATCTGGTAGGGCTCACCGGTGAGGATCGCCTTGAACACGCTCGGGCCGTGAGCCTCGCAGAACCACTCTGCGGGAAGCGTCTTGCCCCAGGTGCGCTTGGCGTTGTTGGAGATGAGCGTGTAGCCGGGCCAAGAGGTCAGCTTGAACTTGTCAGAGCCGATCTGCTTCGCCTTCTGCTCCTCGGGAAGCAGCTCGTTGAGCTCGAGCTCTTCGTCGGTGATGAAGTTGAGAGCAGGGCCGGGCATACCGTCGCCGCCGGGAACCTCGAGGTTGCCGGTGATGGCGCGCATAAGCTGGCGAGCCTGAGAGCCGGTCGCGGACGCAGGTCCGAACTGGTCCCAAGAGCAGCCCCACTGGATGCAGCCGGGCTTGGTGGTCGCGTACATGCGAGCAGCCTTGCGGATGTCCTCCGGGTCGAGCCAGGTGATGGGGGCAGCCCATTCCGGCGTGTACGGAGCCATGTGCTCACGCAGCTCCTCGAAGCCGTCGCACCACTGGTCGACGAACTCGAAGTCGTAGAGGAACTCGTTGATGATGACGTTGAGCATCGCGAGCGAGAGCGCGGTGTCCGAGCCCGGCCGCAGCGGCAGCCACAGGTCTGCCTTGCAGGCGGTTTCGGAGAAACGCGGGTCGACGTAGATAATCTTCATGCCCGCGAGCTGAAGGTCGGTGTAGCCGTGCATGGAGGGCAGCGAAGATGCGCCCGGGTTCATGCCCCAAAGAATGAGGCAGCGAGCAGCGCCCAGGTCGGTCTCAAACGGAGACCAGCCGGCGACGACCGTCTCGGCCATGAACGTCGGGATCCAGCACAGAAGTGCATTGTGGAAACCGTTCGGCGTGCCGAACTGGTTCAGGAAGCGGCGACGCGCCCAGTCATCGGTACGGGTCGTGCCGCCGGCGGAAGCAACCGCCTCAGCGCCCGACTCGGCCTTGATCTGGTTGAGTCGCTCGGCGACCTCTTTGATCGCCTGATCGTACGGGATCTGCTCCCACTTGTTCTCGCCCTTCTCGCCAGCGCGCTTGAGCGCGTGGTTGATGCGGGCGGGATGGTTGACGTGCAAAAGCGCGCTCGTTCCGCGGCAGCACAGACCACCCTGGTTGTTGTAATCGGGATCGCCTTCGATCTTGATTACGTCGCCGTCCTTGACATAGGCAAGGACACCGCAGTTGGCATGGCAGAAATAGCACTGCGTTCTGATGCGCTCGACGCCTTCGGCGAGTTCGCCGTTCTCGTCGTAAATGCTGACCTTATCAGCCATCTACCTTCCCCTCTTCTTCTCGTCCTACAGACACCTACTATTCGGTTCGTCGGGTTTTTGCGACCTGCGCATTGTCCGAAAGCGCACGGCACGCCCCGACGCGTTGACAGCGGTAGTGTACGGAAGAGTCCCTCTGCAAGCATCGCCCCGCCAGTCTGAATTCCCCCGACGGATAAACCCCGCAGTATGAGCCAAGGATGAGCCTCCCTGTATGCCACCACTCGCCGATTTCGCGACACCGAACGCGAAAAAACACAGGTTTAGCCCCATGGCTTGACGCGAACGACTATTCGACCGAATCTTCGTTAGGGATTATAGCTATTGCCTATGGATTGCTGCGATACTTCGCCCCCCGAAAGGGGCAGCTTTGCATGGCGAGCGGGGTATAATCGGCGGCGTATGGCGTAGGGAGAAAAGAGACTTCTATGAAAAAACACGCGTTCACCTTCATGGGCACAGGCGCAGGCTGCGGCGTGCCTTCGTTTTTCTGCGACTGCCCCGCGTGCGAAGAGGCCAGGGCGAATCCGCGCGCGAGGCGCGGAGATTGCGGGACTATGATCAAAGGCGAGAAGACGCTTCTCATCGACACGCCGCCTGACCTGCGTCATCAGTGCATTCGCGAGAACGTGCGGCGCATTGACGAGGTCCTGTACACCCACTGCCACTCCGACCACGTGGGAGGGCTTTTGGAGCTTGAGTACCTCGTGCAGCTCAAGCAGAAAGAGGCGCTTCCTGTCTACGGCAGCGCCGAGACGCTCGCGGGCATCGCGCAGGAGTTCCACTACATGACCTACGCGCTCGACATGCGCGAAATCGCACCGATGGACACCGTCGAGTTCGACGGCGTGAAGTACACGGCGCTCCCCTGCACCCACGCGGCGGGCACTTATGGATATCTCATCGAGACGGGCGACACGCGCATGTTCTACGCCTCCGACACCGGGAAGCTGCCGCCCGAGACCTATGAGCGGCTGCAGGGTATCGACATTCTCGCGATGGACGCGACGTTCTGGAAGAACAATTGGTCCCCCGCCGCGCACCACAGCGTGCAGGAATGCATCGAAGAAGGGCTGTCGCTCGACGCGGGCAAAATCTATCTCACGCACCTGTGCATGCACTACGACGAGCCGATCACGCTCGTAGAATTGGAAGAGTTTCTCGCGCAGTACGAAGGCCGCGTCGAGGCCGCCCACGACGGGCTCACGTTTGAGATTTAGTGGTTGACCATTACTAGATGACGTCCTATACTGCAGGAGGTCTGAAACACGAAGAGCCGAGGATGCCGCCACATCCTCGGCTCTTCCTTTTTTGGTGAGAGAGCTTCTACCCGCGAACCTCGGCGCCCGTCGCCGAGCTCACCTTCTTCACCATGCGCTCGTGCGCCTTCTCCGCCTCGTCGCTCGTGAGCGTGCGGTCGGCAGCGCGGTAGGTGAGCGCGTACGCCATCGACTTCTTGCCAGCGCCGAGACGCTTCTCGTCGCGATAGACGTCGAACAGGCGCACGTCTTCGAGCAGCTTTCCGCCGGCGGACGTCATGCACTGGACGAGGCGCTCGTGAGTGACGTCCTCATCGACAACGAACGCGATATCCATCGACACCGCGGGGAACGTGGGCACGTCAACGTAGTCGCGCGCCGGACGAGCCGCACGCTCAAGCGCCTCGAGGTCGAGCTCGAAGGCGACGACGGGGGCCGCCGCGTCGTAGGCCGCCACGGCGAGCGGATGGAGCTCGCCCACCCAGCCAAGCGACGTGCCGCCCGAGAGCATCTCGGCAGCGCGGCCGGGCTGCAGCTGCGGCGCCTCGTCGGCGGCGAGCGCCTTGAAGCGCACCTTGGGAAGCGCAAGCTCGCGCGCGAGGTTCTCGAGCACGCCCTTGCCGTCGAAGAAGTCGTAGGGAGCAGGCGCCTCGTTCCAACCGGCGTCGCGCACGGCACCGGCCAAAACGCCGGCAAGCTTCTCGCGCTCCTTGGGCTTTTTCTTGCCCTCATGGGCGAAGAACACGCGGCCCATCTCGTAGAGCTGAATGTTCTTCACGCCGCGGTTCTGGTTGTGGGCGACAGAGCGCAGAAGGCCGGGGATGATGCTTTGGCGCATGACCGATTGCTCGGCGTTCATCGGGTTCAGAAGCTCGACTGCCTGACCTAAGCCCTCGAGCGGCAGGCGCAGGCGCTCGATTTCACTCGGCTCGGCGAACGAGTAGGTCATCGTCTCGTTCATGCCGCAAGCGCGCAGCGTGTCGTTGACCTTGTTCTTCACGTGCTGCTCGTGGCTCACCGTGCCGAAGCGGCCGCGACCGCCGGGGAGCGTGGCCTCGATCTGGTCCATGCCGTAGAGGCGCAGCACTTCCTCGTAGAGGTCGATTTCGCGCGGCAGGTCGGGGCGGAACGTCGGCGACGTGACCGCGAGCGTATCGGCGTCTGCGCCGTCTTCCACCTTGCAGCCCAGACGGCCGAGGATCTCCACGATGAAGTCGCGGGAGATATCGGCGCCCATCATCGCGTTGAAGCGCGGGATGCGGAAGGTGAGGTGAGCCTCTTCGGAGACGTTCGGCCACTCGTCCACGATGCCCGTACCGCCGCCGATGGAGCCAGACACTTGGCCGCCGGCAACTTCCACGATGAGCGCCGCCGCAGCAGCAGAGCGCTCTTCGATGCCGTGGTCGTCCACGCCGCGCTCGTAGCGCATGGAGCTCTCGGAGATGAGGCCCAGGTTGCGCGAGGTGCGCGAGGTGCGGCCTGGCTCGAAGGTCGCCGTCTCGAGCAGGATGTCGGTGGTCTCCTCGGTGACCTCGGTGTCGAGGCCACCCATAACGCCCGCGAGCGCCACAGGGCCGAGCTCGGGCGTGGCGATGACGGTCATGTCAGAAGTCAGCGTGCGCTCCACCTCGTCGAGCGTGGTGAACTTCGCGCCGTCGGCGGCCTCGCGGATCACCACATGGGCGCGCCCGTCTGCGCCTTTCAGCTTGTTCAAGTCGAAGGCGTGCAGCGGCTGGCCGAACAGGAACAGGATGTAGTTCGTCACGTCGACGATGTTGTTGATGGAGCGCTGGCCGATGGCGGCGAGGCGCTCGACCATCCAGTCAGGCGACGGGCCCACCTTCACGCCGCGGATGACGCGGGCGGAATAGCGCGAGCAGCGCACGGCGTCCTCGATGGTCACGTCGACGTCGTCGATGCCGTCGTCAACGAGCTCGAGCTTCGCGGCCATCTCGTCGAGCGGGTTTTTCCAATCGCGGCGATACATCGCGCCCATCTCGCGCGCAAGCCCCACGATCGAGAGGCTGTCGGGGCGGTTCGGCGTAATCTCCAAATCGAGCACCGTGTCGGTCAGCTTCAGGTAGTCGGCAATGGGGGTGCCCACCGGGGCGTCGTCGGGAAGGATCCAGATGCCCTCATGGTCGGATCCAAGCCCCAGCTCACGCCGCGAGCAGCACATGCCGGCGCTCGCAACGCCGCGCAGCTTCGACTTCTTGATTTTGAAGTCGCCGGGGAGCACGGCCCCCACAGTCGCGACGGGAAGCTTGATTCCCGCCTTGATGTTCGGCGCGCCGCACACGATTTGCACGGGCTCACCCGCGCCCGTGTTCACCATGACCACGTGCATATGGTCAGAATCGGGATGCGGCTCGCAGGTCTCGACGTAGCCCACGACCACGCCGTCGAACGTGGCACCGAGCACCTCGACGCCTTCGACGCCCGTGCCCGTGAGATCGAGCTTGTCGCAGAGCGCCTTGGTGTCGGTCGGCACCTCCACGTATTCGTTAAGCCATTTCAGCGATACTTTCATGACTCTCTCTTTCTTGCAATTTGCCTTGTAGCGTTTGAGCTCGGCAGGCGTGCGCCACGCGCAGTTCCGCACGAGCCGAACAGCCCAGTGGGCTGTTCGTGCGAGTCAGGACTGTTTGAGCATGGTGTACGTCGGCCGAGCTCAAACGCGGTCCTGCATTTTAGAACTGGCGCAGGAAGCGCATGTCGCCTTCGAGGAGCATGCGCAGGTCGGGCACGTTGTACTTCAGGCACGCCACGCGCTCGACGCCGACGCCGAACGCAAAGCCGGAGTATTCCTCCGGATCGATGCCCGACATGGTGAGCACGTTCGGGTCGACCATGCCGCAACCGAGGATTTCCAGCCAGCCCGTACCCTTGCACATGCGGCAGCGCTCGCCGTCGTGCAGATGCCCCGTGCCGCCGCACACGCCGCAGGAGACGTCGGCCTCGGCGGAGGGCTCGGTGAACGGGAAGTAGTGCGCGCGGAAACGAGTCTTGCGATCGGGTCCGAACATCTGCTTGCAGAAGTAGTCGAGCGTGCCCTTAAGGTCGCCGAACGAGATGCCCTTGTCGATGACCAGGCCCTCGATCTGGGTGAACTGCGGAAGATGCGAGGGGTCGGCCACGTCGCGGCGGTACACCTTGCCCGGAGCGATGATGTAGATCGGCGGCTTCTGGTCCTCCATCACGTGCACCTGCACACCGGAGGTCTGCGTGCGCAGAAGCACGTCGGACTCGCCGCGCACAGACGACGCCTCACCCGAAAGGTCGCGCACGTAGAACGTGTCCTGCATCGAGCGGGACGGGTGGTCCTTCGGGGCGTTCAGCGCCTCGAAATTGTAGTAATCGGTCTCGACCTCGGGGCCATGGACGACGGTGTAGCCCAGGCCGAGGAAGATCTCCGACACTTCGTCGGTGATCGCGTTGATCAGATGGCGCGTGCCCATCTGCTGCGCGCGGCCGGGGAGCGTGACGTCGACAGCGCTTGCGTCGATCGCGGCTTCCATCTCAGCTGCCGCGAGCTTCTTCTTGCGCGCTTCGAGCGCCTCTTCCACCACGTTGCGCACCTCGTTGACCGTCTTGCCGACGACAGCGCGCTCTTCCTTCGCGACCTTGCCCATGCCGCGCAGGTAGCCCGTAAGCGTGCCCGCCTTGCCGAGCACCGCCACGCGCACGCTCTCGAGCGCCGCCGACGTGTCGGCTTCCGCGATGCGCGCAAGGGTTTGCTCACGCAGTTGCGCGAGCTCGTCCGTGATCGCCATAATCACCTTCACCTCTCGTATCGAGCGCCCCACCTGGCCCAAAGGGCGCTCCACCAATAAAAAAGGGCTTGCCATCTCGCCCCGGAAGGCGCGTGCTTTCGCGTTCGCCTTCACTTCCAAGGACGAGAGACAAGCCCTCGCGGTACCACCCTGGTTGACGCCTTCCCCCGACAACGCGACATGCTGCGCTGCCCGAGAGGCATCCACTCGTTTCGCCTGATGACGGAGGCAAACCGTCGCACCCTACTTCGTTCGTCTCGCGGGATGACCCCGCGTCCGCGTTCAGGAGCGCTGCTCGGAAGGGAATCGCACGCCGTATCGCTTGGGGCCTTTCAGCCGATGAACCCCATCTCTGGAAGCTTCGCTGTACGTGCGCTGTCTTCGTCATCGCATGTGGAAGAGAGTATAGCGCAAGGACCGCCCGCCATGGGGAAAATCCACAACGCGAAACGCGAGGAGCGGCCCAAAAGGGGCGGGCGCGATAACCGCTGGAAGCAACAGACCCCCACGTAGGACAACCGAAGCCAACATAGAGGGGAATTCGTCGACTCGAAAAGCCGCCGAAACAGGCACGTGCTACCATGGGCTCCTGTCCGATTGCTCGGGAAGGAGCCCTTTTCATGCGCGATGCGTCCTTGTGCGATTCTGCCGCCGCGAACGAGAGTACGCCTGCGGAGGCTGCGGGCGATAATGCCTCCGCAGGCGCGATGGCGCCTCCGCCGGGATGCGCGCCGGCGAACTCGCAGATGCGCGTATTTCGCAACGCGCCCGCAAACTTCCAGGCTTCCACAGCCGACCGCACGCCGGCGAGCCCGCAGATGCACATCCGCCTGGCCTCGGCCGACGACGCGGACGGCATCCGCGCGGTGTACGCCCCCTTCGTCGACACGCCCGTGACTTTCGAGGAAGAAGCCCCCTCTTGCGAGGCATACCGCGAGCGCATCGCCGAAATCTGCGAGAAGTACCCCTGTCTCGTCGCCGAGGAGGACGGACGCGTCGTCGGGTTCGCCTACGCCCATGAGCTGCGCGAGCGCATCGCCTTCCAATGGAACGCCGAGCTTTCCGTCTACCTTGCGCCCACCACGCAGGGCCAAGGCGTGGGAAGCCGCCTGTACGCCGCGCTCATCGAGCTTCTGCGCCTTACGGGCATAAAGGCGGTCTACGGTGTGGTGACCTCCCCCAACCCCGCAAGCGAGCACTTGCACCGCGCGTTCGGGTTCGCGCTCATGGGAACACAGCCGCACGCGGGTTTCACCTGCGGCGCCTGGCACGACGTCGCCTGGTACGTGCGCGAAATCGCCCCTTTCGAAGACGAGCCCGCGCCGCCCGCGCCCTTCCCCTCATACGCAAGCGCGCACCCCGACCAGGTGAGCGAGGTCATCGCGCAAGCAAACGAGAGGCTGCGACTGTAGCGAACTCGGGAAGAGCCGCACAGACCTGCAGTTGAAACCCGCGCCGCGACCTTTCCCCGCACGCAGCTCGCATGAAAAAGCGCGGATGCAAGCCTTGCAGGCCCGCATCCGCGCTTGATAGCACGCGCACGTTTTCCGGAAAGCTCTATTCCTCAGCAGCAGCCCCGCTGATGCGCGCCTCGGAGTTCGCAAACATCTCGCGATCAAGCGTCTTGTTCACGTTCGCCGACGTGACGCCCGCGACCATGGAGTCGCTCACGTTGAGCGCAGTGCGGCCCATGTCGATGAGCGGCTCAACCGACGCCATGAGGCCAACGATCTCGATCGGCAGTCCCATGGTGCCGAGCACGATGAGGCTTGCGAACGTGGCACCGCCGCCAACGCCCGCCACGCCGAACGAGCTGATCACGATGATGGCGATCAGCATGACCACCCACGTCGGGTCGAACACGTTGATGCCGACGGTCGGCGCGATGAGCGTTGCCATCATGGCCGGGTAAATGCCCGCGCAGCCGTTCTGCCCGATGGACATGCCGAAGCTCGCCGCGAAGTTCGCCGTCGCCTCGTCAACGCCGAGCGCCTTCGACTGCGTCTCAATGTTCATAGGCAGAGCGCCCGCGCTCGTGCGCGATACGAACGCGAAGGAGAGCACGGGGAACGCCTTCTTCAGGTACGTGACGGGGTTCACGCGGTTCGCCGCGAGGATGATCAGGTGCACGACGAACATCGCGATAATGGCCACATACGAGAAGATGATGAACTTGCCAAGATCGACGATTGCCGCGAAATCGCTCGTTGCCATAACGTTCGCGATGAGCGCCATGACGCCGTAGGGGGTGAGTCCGATGACCATCTTCACGATGCACATCACGATGCCGTAGAGGCTGTCGATGATGCGGCGGAAGAGATCGGCCTGCTCAGAGTCGCGATTGCGAAGCTTCAAGTAAGCCATACCCACGATAGCCGAGAAGATGACCACGGCGATGGTCGACGTCGAACGGGTACCGGCCAAGTCGGAGAAGACGTTCGTCGGGATGAACGACAGGATGGTCTGCGGGATCGTGGTGTCGGCCACCTTGTCGGAGCGCGTCTGCAGCGCGTTCATCTTCGAGGCATCGACCGTGCCCTGCGTGAAGTCGGCGCCCGCCAGACCCGAGAAGGAGATGGTGGCCCAACCGAACACGGCGGCGATGGCGACCGTGCCCAAAAGCACCGCGAGCACCGAGACGCCGATCTTGCCCAGGTTCTCCGTCGCCTCCGTTCGCGTGAATGCACCGACGATCGCCACGAAGATGAGCGGCATCACGAGCATCTTGAGCAGACTGATGTAGCCCGTGCCCACAAGCGACATCCAGTCGAGCGCACACTTCGCGGCATCGGACCCGCGGCCCAAGGCCAGCTGAATGGCAACGCCCAGCACGATGCCCATACCGAGCGCCGAGAACACGCGGACCGTGAACGACAGCCCCTTGTTCTTCATGAATTTCAACACCGCAAGTAATGCGACGAAGACGATTAAAGCGACAGCAACCGCCGCCCCCACCTCGAATGACATTGCATACTCCTTCAACGCCTTATTCCTACTGAACAGGTGGCTATTATCGTACATTAAACCTATAAGTTCAATAGGATATCTAGGAAATCGGGGCAGAGCATCAGTAAAATGAGATGAAATGCGTGATGCCAGCTAGAGCGCGCTGAGCAGTCAGAGCGAACACGGCAATTACGCGAACGTGGGCAGGGTCGCGCCAGAGCGGGCGGAACAACCGAGATGAGCCTGTCGGATAGCCCGTTCCGGCCGATGCCCTTAGAGATGTGAATCCAAAAAACTTGTCGAGCCCGTCTCGCCGAGAGTGAAAAGGGCACCAGGGAACGCACCTGCATCGCAGGCAAGACCATCGTCGCAGGTCACCTTTGTGACGCTTGCATTCTCGATCTTCACGGGGTCGTTCACGCGCGCGGGATCGAGCAGGTACATAGTCGAGCGGATGACGAACGAGTGCGTCACCACGAGCACGTTGCCGCCGCCCGAGAGCGCCACCTTGCGCGCCACATCGCAATAGAAATCGCCGAGCCGCGCCTTGATTTGTTCCCAACCCTCCGCTTTACCGGAAGCGTCCCAGCGCTTGATGGCGCCCGCCGTTTCCGGGAGGCGGACATTGAGCTCCTCGAAGGGCATATCGCACCCGAACCCCTCGTTGAGCACATCGCGCATGAGCGTGCCGGGGCGAGCCTCCAGGTCGCCGTAGCACCATTCGCGGATGCGAGAATCCGACATGCGAGAAGGAAGGGCCAGCTCGGGCGCCACCTCGCTGCGCGCCGAGAGTAACTCGCCCATCGTCTGCACAGCACGCCCCAAATCGCTCGAGTAGGCCACCGCGAATTCGACGCCCGCACGGGCGAGACCGCGGCCGCAAGCACGCGCATCGCGAACGCCCGCCTCGGTCAAAGGAGCATCGCACCAGCCCTGGACCAGGTGTTTCAAGTTGTATTCCGTTTGCCCATGGCGAACGATGAAGAAGGTGACGGGCGCGCCCCCGCTTGGGAAGGGCGCAGCGGCAGGCGTCGCTTCGCCCAGCGGAACCGCGAAACGCCCATCGGCCGCGGACGCAGTCGAGTTGCCGAGAACCCGCGCGCCGTTTTCCCCGCGCACCATGTTGGAATCAATCATCTCGGTCCCTACAGAATACGGTAGCTCACCGTGCGAAGGCCCCAGTCATCGCAGGAGGAATACCCGAAGGCCTTCCATACGCCGGGCTGCAAATCGAGTGAACGGCTGCCGCCGCCCATGCCGCCGCAGTCGTTGATGACGGCGTACACCGTCATGCCGTCGTAGGAGATTTGCACCGTGCGGCCAAAATAGCTGCTGAAATTCGGCCATGCCATCGGGATTGCCACGCCCATCGAGTAGTCGTCGCACACATCGCCCGTCGCCGTCGTGCCAGGATTGGGAGTATAGGGGTCGGTCGAGCCGCCGTATGCCGAGGCGATGCCCGTCTTCCAGCCAGCACCGGAATCGGGGGCCGGCTCGGGGTTGGGCTCAACCGGCGTCGAATCGGGCACGACCTCCTGACGATCCGTGGTGTTCGCCTTGTCGGAAACCTGCGTGGAAGACCCGCCCGCACCCTGGTCGGACGAGCCGGAATTCGACATGTTCGCCGCCTGCGCCTGGAGCGCAGCAAGGCGATCGGCCTCCGCGTCTTTGGCATTTTGCAGTTGCGACTGCGCCTGCGAGACGACGGCCGCTGCTTCCTGCTTCGTCTTTTCAAGCTCACTCAAAGCGCGCGTCTGCGAATCCTTCTGGGTGTTCAGCTCGGCAGTGATGCCCTCGAGCTTGGCGACGCGGTCCTTCTGCGCCTCAACCTCGTCAGCCTGCGCCTGCAGAATCGAGCCCGCGTACACCACGTTGCGCGTCAGCTCGTCGAAGGAGGCCGATCCCAAAATCAGCATGAGCATCGACCCCGCCGAGGGCGAGCGATACTCGCTGCGGGCGGCGTTGCTCAGCGTTTCACGACCCGAAATCACCGCCTGCTGGGCATCAAGCGCGTCGGCGGCAGTCGCGTCGATCTGCCCCTGAATCGAGGTGAGCTCGACATTGATCTTGTCGTATTCTTCGGAGATGGTCTTCATCTGGGCCTCAGCGGCATCGAGCGCCGTCTGGGCATCGGAAACATCGTCGGCAAACGCGGGAGCGGGGATAAGGGACATGGCGAGAAGAGCGCTCAAAGCCAACGCGCACATCGCGAAGACCAAGCGTTTCACCTGTTCACATGCACTGAAGTGCGTTCCCACCAATTTCCTTCCAACGGCCAATAGAATGCGTGCGGCGTTGCTTCGCCACATGAAAAACGTCCCTTCCGGGACGCCTTGCGGAATTAAGTATGACCAAACAGCCCTCTCCTGGCAAGTGAAACAGCGCAAACAACATGAGCGCCCCGCAAGCCACCAAGCCTGCAGGGCGCCCAAAGTGCGCAGTCCCCTTCCCCGCTAGATCAGCGAACCGCCGCAGCTCGAGCCGGCGCCGGCAGCGCAGCTGTAGCACACCGGGTTCGTGCGAACCTCGCGCGGGGGAAGTGGCGCATCCACGATGTCGGCGATCGTCGCATCGCGCCCGTCGATCTGGATGGGCATCTCGAGCACATGGTTGCACTCGCAGTCGTACAGGCGCCCGTCGATATCGACGTTCACCTGGTCGCGGCACATGATCTTGCCCACGGCGAACGCGTTGAAGTTGTCGTGGAGCAGCTTCAGGTACTCATCGGTGAGCCCCGCGTCGGCCAAATCCATCGCGAAACGGCCGAGTGGGAAGTTGTTGAAGGCATACAGCTCGTTGAAGTCGATGCCCTGCTGCTCGGTCAGCTTCACGCGATAGGCGTCCGCCAGAAGCTCTTGCGGCGGCGGCAGGAACGGGCCCGCCACGTTGTAGACGATTTCCAGCTCGGGGCCGCCCTCGCGCCCATACCCACGCTCGTTGAGCTTGCGGATGTTCGCGACCGCGCGCTTGAAGACGCCGCGTCCGCGCTGGTTGTCGGCGTTTTCGGCGTCGAAATACGGAAGAGACACGCACACATCGGCCCCCACCTCGGCAAACACGTCCAGGAAGTGCTCGTATTCCGGCTTCTCCTCAAGCGTCAGGTTCGTGCGGACAATCACCTTCTCGGCGAGCTTGGCGCCTTCGCGCAAGAACCACTCGCAGTCGGGGTGCAGCTCAGGCGAGCCGCCCGTCACGTCGAGCGTCTTGTAGCCGCCCGTCTTGAAGGCAGCAAGAATCTGCTCCATCGTCTCGCGCGACATAACCTCGGTGTTCTTCGGCCCGCACTCCAGGAAGCAATGACGGCACGCAAGGTTGCACGCGTAGGTAATGTTCACCTGCATCGTCGCAGGTCGTTCGTTCGCCTGCAGGATATCGGGCAGGTTCACGCGATCGTAGAACGAGGGGATGCCGCAGCGCTCACACGCCTCGCTCAAATAGTCGAGGTCGGCCTTGCGCTTGCCGCGGCGCATCTCAAGCGCCTGCTGAGCGCGGGCGAGGTCGAACCCGCCGCGATGCGCGCCGCGAGGCGTCACCTCGAAGTACTTCCCGTAGCGCGACTGCTCGAGCATGGCCGCAAGGTTTCCACTCACGGCGTACTCGCGCCCCTTGATGAGGCGCAACTCCTCGGTCAGGTCGAAGTAGCGCGGCATCTCGGGCATCCCGCCCAGGTAGCGCGCGACCTGGCCGTAGTTCTCCTCGGCGTCTTCCAGGCCCTCCGCCTTGATGGCGCGCACCGTGCGCGAGGTAAACGACGTGAACCCGAGCTTCGTCTCAAGCGCCAGGTCGGAGACGTGGATATCCTCCACCGCGGTGCACACGTAGCTTTTCCAGCCGTGCTTTGCCAGCATGCGGCGGAAGTCGTCGATGTACATCGCGCCGCCCAAGCACTCGCCGCGAAGCACCGGGTCGGCACGCAGCTCGTCGGACATGCGGCGGTCGCAGAACACGTCGGAGAAGTACAGCTCGCCGCCGGGCTTCAGCACGCGGTAGATTTCGGAGAACACCTGGTCTTTAAACGGCGTCAGGTTGATTACGCAGTTGGAAACCACCAGGTCAACCGTGCCATCCTCGATGCCGAGTTCTTCCAAGTCCTCGATGAAGCCCGCCTTGAACTCCACGTTTGAATGTTCGAACCCGAACTTTTCCGCCTGCTCGTCTTGGTATTTCTGCGCAACGGCAAGCTGCTCGGGGGTCATGTCGACGCCGATGACGCGCCCGGTCGGCCCCACGAGCTTCGAGAGCACGTACGCGTCGCGCCCCGTGCCACAGCCCAAATCGACCACCGTCGCGCCGGTAAGTGCCGGCGGAATCGGAGAGCCGCATCCGTAGAAGCGCTCGACGATCTCGTCGGCGATGTCGGGCATCACGTCGAGCACGTACTTCGGCGGACGTTCGGTCGCGCAGCAGCATGCGTTGGTCTTCAAGTCGTCGGAGCCGCCCAACGTCTTGCCGTAATACTCGCGCACCTGAGCGCGAATGTCGTTCTTCTCGTCTGTCATTGTTCCCCTCAAAAACCCGCAGGTCAAGTCATCTTTTAGGCAATGTCGCCTGAGTACCGGGCGATGCCTGCCGCTCGGCATCCTGCGCGAGCAACCAATAAGTCTCCTCTTTAAGGTGGTAACCATTCCCAAGCGAAGGCCGCGGCGGCGTTCGCAAAGCGAGTTCCGCAGCGAAGCGAGGACTGTTTGAGCGACTGAACGTTGCCGCGGCCTTCGCGCAACCTGGAATGGGCTACCGACCTTCGTCCGCCATGCCGAAGCACTCGGTAAAGAACACCTGGCAGTCAAGGTCGTACTTGTCGCACACCTCGTCGAGTGCGTCGTCCATGAGGCGAGCGAGCGGACGCGACTCGCAGACGGCGCGGGCGTTGATGATCATGCGCATGTTCTTGTGGTCGCGCAGGAACTCCTGGGCATATTCGGTGTCGTAGTCCACGCCGATGAGCGACGCCTTGTTAAAGTCACCGTTTCCCGAAGTCGCGAACGTCTTCAGGTGCGGCACGTTCCGCTTGCGCTCGATAAGCCCCATGCGGATGCCCTCGATCAAGTCGTCGACCACCGCGTTGCAGTCGATCTTGGAACCGTCCTTCGTCTTCAGGTACAGACGGCGGTTATACCAGGTGAGCTTCGCTTCCGCGTCGGCAAATTCCTGATTATTGCGCACCGAGAAGTTCTTGAGCGACGTCTCGTGCGTCGTGAGGTACTCGGCCAGCTCGGGAATGCCAGTCTTGTCCTTGGCCGAGATCTTCATCGCGGGGATGTCGGGGCACGCCTCGTGCAAAAAGCCCATGTAGCGCTCGATTGTGGACTCGTCAAGCAGGTCGATCTTGTTGAGCACGATGAGATCGGCCTCTTCAAGCTGCAGTTTCAGCAGGTAAACCAGCTCTTCGGGCAGGTTGATGTCGGCATGCTCGGGCATGATCATGCGCAGGCGCTCGGGGTCGACCATCACCATGAACGGCGAGAGGGTGAACTCGTCGGCGTTGTTGTCATGCAGCGTGTGGTACACGTGGTCGAGCGCGCCGACACCGCAGCCGGGGATGTCGCTCATGACGAACGTGGCGCCTTCCTTGTCGCGCAGGCGGCGAATCTGGTCGACCGTGTTGTCCATCTGATAGCAGATGCAGTCGTTGCCGATCTCCGCAACCGTGCAGCCCGACGTTTGAGTGAGGCTCGTGTCCACGAGGTTCGCGCCCAGGTCGTTCGCGATGATCGCCGTCTTCCCAATGTTGCGATCCATGTATTCCGCAAGCGCGATCATGGTCGTGGTCTTGCCAGCTCCCAAAAAGCCGCTCACCACCATAAAGCGAATCTTGTCCACGTGAATGCTCCTTCTATCGTGATTGGGGCCGCGTCTTCCCGCGCGGCCCCTGCAAGTCTTTCTATTCTACCAGTATTAGCAGCAGGACACGCGCACCGGCTGGTCGTCTTCGTCGACAACGCCGTCAAAGTCGGGCGCGACCTTGATGATGTGGTCGCCGTGGGTGTCGCCCGCATGGCGCTCGCGGCTGCCCTCGTAGTCGAACACCGCTGCATAGCGCCCGCCGAATTCGGGGATGACCAGGCTCGTCACGTTGTTGCACACGTGGCACCTCTTCCCCACCGGGAACTTGATGTCCTTGTCGAACAGGAAGTAGTCGGGGAAATCGGGCAGGCCGCCCTTGTAGGTGACGAACTCGCCGTAATCTTCGCACACGTCGGAGGTATAGGGGGTGTTCACCAAACGGCAGGTGATCGTCGCAAACGACGTGCCGTCGAACAGCGCAGCCTCCTTCTCGGTCACCGGCGTCTTGTTGGCGATCAGGTAGCGCGGGTCGTTGAAGCCGAGCTGCTGCGCGATGCGGCGGAAATCGTTGATATACATGGCGCCGCCGAGGCGAAGCGCGACATTGTCGATGTTGTCGGAGATTTCCCTCTGCATGCGGCGATCGGCGAACACATCGGTGAAATACCACTCGCCGCCTTCCCGCAGAATGCGTCGCACCTCTGCAATATAGCGCGCTTTATCAGGGGATTCGTTGAACGTGCAGTTCGAGATGACCACATCGACGCTGCCGTCGGGGATAAAAGAGAGATCCTCCGGGCAACCAGCGTGGAATTCCACGTTAGGGGTATCGTAGCCGAACTGCTTCATCTCCTTTTCCAGGTACTTCTCGCCGATGCGCATGCGGACGGCGTTCGGCTCGACGCCGATGACCTTGCCCGCAGGCCCCACGAGCTGCGCCGCGAGGTAGGTGTCGCGGCCCGAGCCGCAGCACAGATCGACCACCGTGCAGCCTTCCAGAAGCGGCGGCAAGGGCACGCCGAACTCCCGTGACGTGTTCTGGATCTCCCCCGCAATGTTGAACATGCGCTCGCGAGCCTGCCCCGGAATGGTTCCGTCCGCGTCGCGAGTGCGGGCGGTCGCCTGCGGATCGCGCGGCTCGGCAACGGCGATTGCGTCGTAGTATGCCTGATAGTTGCCGTCTTCGACTTTGCGATAGTATGCCTGGTAGTCCATGCGACCTCCTCGGTCTCGATCCTTCGAACCAGCAAAGATACCTGCTTCGATTTAATACTAGATGCAGTCTATCACTTTACACGGAAGCTATGCCCGCTCAAACGCTTTTGAGCGGCGAGGGCGAGGCGAATCGGCCCCCTTCGCGCAGCTTATGATAGGATTTCCGCAAACGACGATAAGGAGCCCGCCATGTCCACCATCGAAGAAGATCTTCGTTTCCTCATCACCGAGCTGCAAGAAGAGCGCACGAACACCGGCGACGAGCTCGCGACCTGCCCCATTCCCGGAACCTTCGGCGAGGCGTGGGACCTTTTCCGCGCGCTGTGCAACACACGCCTGCCCGAGCACGTGAGCGGCGAGTTCCTCGCCAAGCAGGACAAACTGCTGCACGCGATTATCGACGAGGAAGGCATCACCTACGCAGGGCTCATCCCCCCGTGTGCGAGCAATCCGCGCTTCGCCGTATGGCGCGGAGACATCACCACGCTGGCGGCCGACGCCATCGTGAACGCCGCGAATTCGCAGCTCCTGGGATGCTGGGTGCCTGGCCATTACTGCATCGACAACGCGATCCACACGTTTGCGGGCGTGCAGCTGCGCATCGAGTGCGCGGCGATCATGAGGGCGCAGGGTCATGAGGAGCCTACCGGTCAGGCGAAAGTCACTTCAGCGTACAACCTGCCATCGAGCCTGGTCATTCACACCGTTGGGCCTATCGTGGAAAACGGGAAGCCCACCGAGCAGCACAAGCGGCTCCTCGCCGCAAGCTATCGTAACTGCCTTGACGCAGCAGCGGAGCGGCACTGCAAGTCCATCGCCTTCTGCTGCATCTCCACCGGCGTATTCGGGTTCCCGCAAGAAGAAGCCGCCCACATCGCCGTCGACACGGTACGGGCCTGGCTTGACGCCAACCCCAAGGCCGACATGCACGTCATTTTCGACGTGTACACCGAGAAAGACGAGCAAACCTATCGTGAGATCCTCGGCGAATAGAGGCAAACCCGTAGTTGGTGGTCAACTGGAAGAGTTGTGCGCTCTTTGATTCGAGCTAGAAGGAAGCGCGATTTTTCCGACCTGGGAAAACGCCGATCCAGGCCGCGTAAGGTTGGGTTGACAGCGCTAAAACGGCCCGATTTCGACAATCCAACAGCGCACAACTCGTCCAGTTGACCACGAAGTAGGCCGCTTGCTCCCGCGGGGCCCAAGCGGCCGCCGGTTGCGGAGGCTTTCCTCGCTTCGGCGACCCGCGCAAGCAGGTCGCAACACTATTCAATGGCGCTGCGGGCCTCCTGGCTTAGAGGCCGAACACTGCACCGACCAGCGACAGCCGTCCGCCTACAGCAGCACGCCGAGCGCGATGGCGGCGATGAGCAGGGCCGCGGCTATGGCCATTACGGCGAAGTCGATGCCCGAGAAGGGGTACTCCTTAAATCCGCTTTCGCGTGTGCGCAGGTTGAAGCCGCGCACCTCGGCGGCGATGGCGGCGCTGTTCGTCTTGCGCACCGACGACACCAGAAGCGGCACGCACAAGGGAACCATGAGCCGCACCTTTTTCACGAGGCCGCCATCGAACTCCACGCCGCGCGCCGTCTGCGCCTCCATGATGCCTGCCATGTCGTTCATGAACACGGGGATGAAATGCACCGTCGACATGAAGGTAAAAGCATACTTGTACGGCACATGCAACACTTTGACCAGCGCATTTGCCATATCAGTAAGCTTCGTCACGTAGAACACGAGGAAAAGCGGCACCGCGCAGGCCACCAAGCGCACCACGATGAGCACAGCGTTCAGCACGCTCGCCGTGCCGATATAGCCCCAGGGCAAAGACACGAGCGCGTCGCCTTGTGGCGTGAACAAAAGCGCGATGAGCGCAAGGATGACGGAGAACGCGGCGACCGCTTTTGCCAGGCCGATTGTCTGCGGGACCATCTTGCACTGCACGGCCATGACGGCATCAATCACAATCACCACGGCCAAAAGGATGAAGTTGCTTGTTGCAAAGCAAGCAATGACCAGCAGAAACGCTGCCGCAAGCTTCGCCACCGGGTTCATGGTGTGCAGAAAGCTCTCGCCCGGCACGTATTCGAGGAATCCCTTCATTTGGCACTTCCTTCCCCGCGCGCGCCGACTTCACCCGCGAGCGCGCGCTCCATGTCGTCGAGCGTGTTCGCGCCTGCAACAGGCGACGCGGGCGAGACCGCGCCTTCCTGCGCAAGGCGCATCGACACCTCGATGATTTGCGGCGGCAGAAGATGCGCGCGGGAAAGAACACCCTCATCGCGCAGCACATCGAACGTCGCACCATCGGCAACTACCTGACCTGCGGTCATGGCGATCACGCGCGTCGCGTAGTCGCCGACGACCTCCATGTCGTGGCACACCATGACAACGGTGGTGCCGCGGGCGTTCAAATCGGAGACCACCTCCATCACCTTGGCGCATTCGCGGAAATCGAGGCCCGTCGTGGGCTCGTCGAGCACGACGATAGGCGGCTCGAGCACAATGATCGACGCGAGCGCCAAAAGCTGGCGCGTCCCGCGGTTCAAGAGGAAAGGCTCGGCATCGCCGTCGAACCCGAAGCGCTCGATCATCGCATCGATCTTCGCCTCGGCTTCGGCGCCCGCGCGGCCTTGAGCGGAAAAGCCAAGCAGCAGTTCCTCGCGCACCGTCTTGCAGCAAATCTGCCGATCAGGGTTTTGGAACAGGAAGCCCACCTTCGAGGCAAGCTCGCTCGTCCTCAGCTGCGAGGTCGACACTCCGTCGATCAAAACCTCGCCCGACGTCGGCTTCAAAAGGCCGTTGATCAGGCGCATCGTGGTGGATTTCCCCGCGCCGTTCGTTCCAACGAAGGCGACGAAATCCCCGTCGCCCACCGTGAATCTCACATCCCGCAAGATGGCAAGCTCACCATCATATGAGGCGCTCACCTGGCGAAACTCAATCATGCGCAAGCCTCCTTCCCAGATAGCAGCCCCTCGCACGCGCAAACGGCGCCCTCGACGGTGCACACCGCTGGCCCGCGCACCAGCCCGTGCGCACGCAGCCTGTTGACAAGGCTTGTCGAGCGCGGGCAGTTCATCCCAATCTCGAGAAGCTCGTCGGAATGTTCGAGCACCTCGTGGGGAGTGCTGCAGAAGCGAATCTCTCCCTCATCGACGATAACGAGCGTGTCGGCGTACTCGGAGAGCAGGGCAATTTTCTGCTCGACCACGATTACGGTTGTCCCATGTTCGACCGAGTAGCGCTTGAGCAGGTCGAACACGGCAACCGAGGATGCAGGGTCGAGCTCTGCCGTCGGCTCGTCGAGCACGAGCACGCGCGGCTTCAGGGCGAGCACCGACGCGACCGCGACCTTCTGTTTCTGACCGCCCGACAGCTCGGCGATGCTCCGGTCGCGCAGCTCGGCGATGTCCATTGCCGCAAGCGCCTCGTCGACCCGCGCAGGAATCTCGGCCTTAGGCACGCCGAAGTTCTCCAGGCCGTAGAGCACCTCGTCTTCGACCACTGACGACACCATCTGCGAGTCGATGTCCTGGCACACGCTTCCGACCAGGCGGCTTATGTCCGTGAGCGACGCCTCGCACGTGTCAAGCCCGTCAACGCGGACGCTGCCGTAGAAATCGCCCGGGTAGCAGTGCGGGATGATGCCGTTGATCGCGTAGGTGAGCGTCGACTTCCCGCTGCCCGCGGCGCCCGTGACGCCGACGAACGCGCCGTCGGGGATGGAAAGGTCGATCCCCTTGAGGATGGGGCCTGCCCCCTCCCGGTAGCGAAACGATAACTGCGAGATTTCAATCATGGGATGTCCTTTGTGGTAAGAGACCTTCGGGCAATTGGGGGTTGCACGTCGAGCGGGCAGGCTTCCGTCAGACAGACGGGGTGGTTTAGCGCTTCAGAACCGCGCGCAGAACCGGGGTGAGGATCGCAGCGAGCACCGCGTTCATCGTGGCGGTTCCGAGCACCATGACGGCGTACACCCCGAACACGGCAAGCGGGTCAAGGTGCGCAACGGCAACGCCGACGATCATCGCGAAGGTATAACCCGAGAAAACGGTGGAGATGAAGGTGATGATAATCGGGAAGACGACGTTTTGGCAGGTCTTGCTGTCGCGCGCCGCCTTAGCAAGCACGGTGACGAGAATGCCGCACACAAGCGCGCCGACCATCTCAGATGCGATATTCACCAGCGGCGTCGCGTTCAACATGGGGATTTGGCTCACCACGCCGACGAGCAGGCCAATGACAACCGATTGGTAGATTTTCGGCCGCGTGAGGATGATAGCTAGGCAGTACATGGCGATCATGAAGTTCGGCTTCATACCGGCGAAATTGAGAAAGCTCGAAACGGTGAGCTTCAGCACAGCACCTGCAGCGATAAGCACGGCGACCAAGATAAGGTCCCGAACGGACAGGCCGTCTTTCTTCTGGTCGGTGGCGATGGTGCGCTTCGCTGCTGCAATGTTCTCGGTCATGATTCCTCATTCCTTTCTTGGCGGTTTTCCGCCTGTCTTCGTCCGTCCCCGGACTTTTCGGTTTGCCGGCTTGGACGCGAATGAGGAATCGCCCGGGAATCATCTCGGGTGGCAATCTGGCCGTAAAATAAAAAATCTGTCCTTTGAGATAAAGGACAGATTCGAAATCTGCGGTGCCACCTTTATTGATTTCCCATAGGAAACCCTCTCACGAACATGCCAACACATGTTCTGCCCTTAACGCAGGCTCACGGTCCAGATACTCAGCTGCTTCCCTTGCGGGCTTACAACCTTTCCCCTTTCCCTCGGCGATCCATTTACCGCTCAGCATCTCTGCGGGACTTCCAGCAACGCCCGCTCTCTGTAAGCGCTTTAACGGCTTGATCTTCGCCTCATCGGTTTCAACGTATTAAGTTGTGAGTCGCACTTTAGCAGAGCGTAGCGACATGTCAAGAATTATTTTTGAATATTTCGGAAATGGAGTGCCGCGCGGCATAACCCAGCGCGAATGCGTATAATCGTTTCCAGGTGCGGAAATTTGCGTGTCCGTCCGCACTTCAGTTACATAAGGAGCACTTTTACGCCATGACGGATCAATTTAGCCGAGACCATTATCGGGACAGTCGGCAGCCTGGGGAAAATTCATCGAGAAGGCGAATAGACGCAAGCCCGAATCGTCGTACCGTTGGAAACGATGCCCAGCACGCCTCTTCGAGCAGACGCCCTGCTGACACCCGACAGCAAACAGGCGCCCATCAGCAGGGTGCCCCCAGACCGCGGAGCGCATCGCAAGCTGGGCGCGAGCCCGCGCCGCATCGCGCCCCCTCGCAGAACTCTCGCCAGCACATGCGCCAGGGTGCGCCTTTGCGCAATCATGCCAGCTCATCGGCGAATCGACCCACTGCTCAGGGGAACGTGCGACCCGCGTCGTACAATCGCTCTCGCGCGCAGGCGAACCGGAACAACCCGGCCAACGCCGCCGTCTACAACGATTACTCCCGCTACACCGAGCGCCGCTCGAAACGCCCCGGTCCTGTTGCCATCGGCGTTATGGCGGTGCTCATCATCGCTATCGGCATCGGTGTGTTCTTCGTTTTGAACCCGCCCACTTTCGACATCACCGTAAACGGAGCGAAACACACCGTCTCCAACGGAACGACGATTGACAAGCTTATCGACGACGGACTTGCCTCCCCGACGGCGGGCAACCTGCTCGCCGTTGACTCGAGCGTCATCACCGAGGGCGGCGGCGACCGCTTCGCCGCGACCATCAACGGGAACGCCACCAACGACGGTTCGAAGAAGGTCAGGAAGGGAGACGCCGTCGATATCCAAAACGGCGCCGACGTCACGGAGGATTACGATTCGTCCACCGAGGAAATTCCTTACGAGCGCGTCGAGGACAACAATTACTGGAACGGCTCGCTGCATGTGTACATCGACGGACAGAACGGCGTGCGCACGACGAAAACTGGCAAGATTTCCGGTAAAACCGTGACCGAGGACACGACTCCCGCGGTGAACGAGGAGTACAAGATCTACACCGCGAACACCGGCGACGACAAGGTGATCGCACTCACCTTCGACGACGGCCCTTGGAAGGACACGACGGCTGAGATCCTCGACGTCCTGAAAGAGAATGACGCGCACGCGACGTTCTTCACCATCGGCAACCAGATTGCCGACCACTCTGACGTGGTGAAACGTGCGCACGACGAAGGCAACGAGATCTGCACGCACACGTGGGACCACGCTGCTGGCAGCGGCCAGGGCGTGAATCTCACGTATATGACCGCGGACGAGCAGGTTCAAGAGGTTCAAAAGGGCTTTCAAGCAATCAAGGACGTCATCGGCGAAGACCCCACCCGCATCATGCGCGCGCCCGGTGGCAACTTCAAGGGCGATATCGTTTGGACGCTGCAACCCTACATCGATGCCGAGATCGGATGGAACGTTGACACCGAAGACTGGCGGCGCCCGGGAGCGGACACCATCGCGAGCCGCATCATGAAAGCGAAGCCAGGAAGCGTCATCCTCATGCACGACGGCGGCGGCGACCGTTCGCAAACCGTGGAAGCGCTGAAGAAAGCCCTTCCCCAACTGAAGCAAGAGGGCTATCGCTTCATCACGATAAGCGAGCTTCTGCAATACGACCCGCCCGCGGATTCGAGCGTGAGCAAGTAGCGAGCTGCGGGATAGCAAGCGGCATGGTCTCTGGCTCCCTGAGCAACACGCAACGCGCAGAAGACAATTAGAACGACGCGAAACCAAGGTGGCCATCTGGGAAAACTTCCAGATGGCCACCTTTTTCATTTAAGTCAGAGCCCACGGGCGAAAGCGCGCGAGAATGCTCGGGTGAATACGCAGGCCGATGCGGGAAGCGCGCCTGGCAGGCCTGCTTCCGACAGCGTTACCGCTACTCGCCAGTAGCGTTGTGCAGCATCTCTCGCGCGTGGGCAAGCGAGGTTTCCGTCACATCGCCCGAGAGCATGCGTGCAATTTCGGACGCCCTCTCTTCCCCCGACACGACCGAGAGCGAGGTCTCGGGTATATCCCCTTGGGTCTTGCGCACGACATAGTGGACATCGGCGGCAACAGCAACCTGCGCCAGATGCGTGACCACGATCACCTGGTGAGTCTTTGCCAAATCGGCGAGAACGGAGGCAAGCGCCACCGCCGTCGCACCGCCAACGCCAGCATCGACCTCGTCGAAGAGGAGTGTGTCGACGCTGTCCGCCTCGCCAAGCGCCACCTTGATGGAGAGCATCACGCGGCTGACCTCGCCACCCGACGCGATGCGCGCAAGCGGGCGGGCCTGCATGCCGCTCCCGGGACGAAACATGAATTCAACCTGATGGGGGCCTTCCTTCGTCCACTTCTCACGCGGAAGCTCGCCCACTTCGCATTCCAGGGACGCGCTGCCCATTTCAAGACGCGCCATCACCTTCGAAACAGCCTGGGCAAAGCGCGGCGCCATCTTGCGACGGGCTGCATCGAGCGCCGACGCCGTTTCGGCAAGTTCCCGTTCTGCCGCCTCGAGGGCCTGGACCGCCGCCCGCTCCCGCTCCTCCGCATCGTCGACGAGGGAGACCAGCTCCGCCGCCTCCTCGCGCGCAGCGATAACGTCGGAGAGCCGAGGGCCGAACGCGCGAAGGAGCCCTTGAAGCGCCGCCATGCGTTCCTGAGCCTCCTCAAGCGCGTCGCAGTCGAACTCGACCGAATCGCGATATGACAGCGCCTCGCGGGACACGTCCTCGAGCACATAGCTCGACTCGCGCAACGAGCTCGCCAGTTCCGCAAGCGTCTTGTCGTACGCCGACGCACCTTCGAGCGCGTTTGCCGCCGCATCGAGCGCATCGATGGCGCCCCCCTCGCCCGAAAGCGATTCGTAGGCGCAGTTCGTTGCAGAAACGAGCGATTCCGCGTTTTCCGCCTTCTCGAGACGCGCAGCGAGCTCCTCGTATTCCCCTTCGTCAGAAACGCCGACCGAGTCGATGCGCTGGAGCGTGAAGCGGGCCTCGTCGAGCCTCGCCGTCGACGCCTCGCCAGCAGCTTTTACGCGCGAAAGCTCGTCAGCGGCGCGCTTCGCCGCTTCGAATGCCAAAAGGTAGTTGGCGTGAGCCTCGCTAATGGAATCCTTCGCCCAAGCGTCGAGCAAGGAAAGATGCGTTGCGGAGCGCATAAGGGCCTGATGCTCATGTTGACTGCACAGATCGAGCGTCGGCGCGACGAGGCGAGCGATTTCCTTCGCACTTGCCATGTGGCCGTTGATCGACGCACGGGAGCGGCCGTCAATGCTGACACGACGGCAAACAACCGCCTCGCCATCTTCGAGCTCTACCCCCTCGGGGATGTCGGCAATGCTGTCGAAGAAGAGACGGCCTTCGACCGATAGGCCGTCAGAACCTTCACGAACTGCGGTTTTGTCTGCACGCTCACCAACAAGGAGCTTGCACGCCGAAAGGAGCGCCGTTTTTCCCGCCCCCGTTTCGCCGGTGATCGCCGTGAGCCCGCGAGAAGGGGAAAAGGACGCGTCCCGAATGAGCGCCACGTTACTGACATGGATTTCGTCGATCATCACATCTCCCTTTCCCGAACTTGCCCTGTACCGCGCATCACGGTGTCGAGATAGCTTCCCGCACGCCGCGACGCCTCGCACCTCGACGCTTGAGGCGGCTTCCCCCAAATCCCAACGCAGGGCACTGCGGCCTAACGGCCAAGCCTCTTGTTTCTTGCCGCACAGTATACCCTATGATTCATCATATCTTTCGAACAAATGTTTCTGTTTTTTCCGAAGATGCTAAAGGGAACACATCGTAGTACACTTTCACTCATTGCCCGCGAACCCAAAGGAGCATTCATGCGCGCCCTTATCCAACGAGTCACCCATGCCCAGGTCGATATCGACGGGAAAACCGTCGGGTCCATCGGCACCGGGTTGCTCATCCTGCTCGGCGTCGGCACGAACGACACCGAAGCGCAGGTCGACAAGCTGTGGGGCAAAATCTCGAAGATGCGCATCTTTGAAGACGAGGCAGGCAAGACGAACCTTTCACTCGCCGATGTGTCGGGCGATGTGCTCGTCGTTTCCCAGTTCACCCTTTATGCCAGCTGCAAGAAGGGGAATCGCCCCTCCTTCACCGATGCAGGCGCGCCCGCCGAAGCGAAACGCCTCTACGAGCTGTTCGTCTCTCAGGCGCGCAAGGACGTGCCTCGCGTCGAGACGGGCGAGTTCGCCGCGATGATGGAGGTATCGCTAGTTAACGACGGGCCCTTCACCATCTGGCTCGACACCGACGAGCTGTAAGCACGAGGGCCCTCTATCGCCAAGCCGCGCGCCTAGCTTCTGCGGCTCGAACCATAGGCTGCGTTCTTGCGATTGCCGAACGCGCTCCCCTTTCGAGCGCTTCGCTTCAGCTCCTTCAGCACGTCGTCTTCGCTTGAGCCTTCGAACTGGGCCTTCAGCTGCACCACCTGATCGCGCAAGGTCGCCGCCCGCTCGAAATCCATCTCGCGCGACGCCGCCGCCATGTCGTCTTCCATGCTCGAGATGACGCGGAGAACCTCTTCCCGCGACAGCGAGGCAAGCTCCTTGTTCACCTGCTCGGCCGTCGTGTTCGAGATTTCCGCGACCGAACCCATGATGTCGCTGACCTTCTTGCGGATAGTCTGCGGCGTGATACCGTGCTCCTCGTTGTAGGCCATCTGAATAGCACGGCGACGCCTCGTTTCGGCGATAGCCTTGTCCATGGAGTCCGTCGTTTTGTCGGCATACATGATGACCTGGCCATTCGCGTTTCGAGCCGCACGGCCGATCGTCTGGATGAGCGAGCGGTAGTTGCGCAGGAAGCCTTCCTTGTCGGCGTCGAGAATGGCCACGAGCGACACCTCGGGCAAGTCGAGGCCCTCGCGCAAGAGGTTGATGCCCACAAGCGTGTCGAACTCGCCGCGCCTGAGCGCACTGAGAATCTCGACGCGCTCGAGCGTTGCAATGTCGGAATGCATGTAGCGCGCCTTCAGGCCGCGATCGAGGAGGTGGTCGGTCAGATCTTCCGCCATCTTCTTGGTGAGCGTGGTGATAAGCGTACGTTCGTCGCGTTCGGCCCGTTCCCTCGCCTCGTCGATGATGTCGTCGATCTGACTTGCACTTGAGCGCACGATAATCTCGGGGTCGAGCAAGCCGGTCGGGCGAATGATCTGCTCGACCGTCTGCTGGCTCACCTTCTCCTCGTAGTCGCCAGGCGTCGCGGACACATAGACGAACTGCGGGACGCGATCCTCGAACTCGTCAAAGCGCAGCGGTCGGTTGTCCAGGCAGCTCGGAAGGCGAAAGCCGTGTTCGGCGAGCGTGATCTTCCTCGAGCGGTCGCCTTCGTGCATTCCGCGAATCTGCGGCACCGTAACGTGGCTCTCGTCGATGATGCACAGGAAGTCTTTCGGGAAGTAATCGATGAGCGTATACGGGGGCTCGCCCGGAGCGCGCCCGTCAAGATGGCGCGAGTAATTCTCGATTCCCGAGCAAAAGCCCATCGTCTCGATCATTTCCAGGTCGTAATTCGTGCGCATCTCCAAGCGCTGCGCTTCGAGAAGCTTGCCTTCCTCCTTGAACTGCTGCAATCGCTCGCGCAGTTCGTCTTGGATAGTGCCGATTGCCCGATCAAGCTTCGGACGTGCGGTAACGTAGTGAGAAGCGGGCCAAATAGGAAGGGCCTCGTATTCGTTGAGCACCTCGCCCGTGACGTTGTCGATCTCGGCGATCGTCTCAACCTCGTCACCCCAGAACTCCACGCGGATGGGGTTGTCGGCATATGGCGGAAACACGTCGAGTGAGTCGCCGCGAACGCGGAAGGTGCCGCGTTTGAGCTCGTAATCGTTTCGATCGTATTGGATGTCGATCAGCTCGTGGATGACGTCATCGCGCTCGGCAGGCTTCTCCTTGTCGAGGAAGACGGCCAGCCCCGCGTAGTCCATGGGACTGCCGATGCCGTAGATGCAGCTCACCGAGGCAACAACGATGCAGTCGCGGCGCGAGAGCAAAGCGGACGTGGCCGCATGGCGCAGCTTTTCGACCTCCTCGTTGATTGAGGCGTCCTTCTCGATGAAGGTGTCGGAAGAGGGAACGTAGGCCTCGGGCTGGTAGTAATCGTAGTAGGAAACGAAATAAACCACCGAGTTGTTCGGGAAAAACTCCTTGAGCTCGCTTGCGAGCTGCGCGGCAAGCGTCTTGTTGGGGGCGAGGACAAGCGTGGGCTTTTGGACCGCTTCAATGGTTTTCGCCATGGTGAACGTCTTGCCCGAGCCCGTGACGCCTAGAAGCGTTTGGTAGCGCATGCCCTCTTCGATGCCGCGGGCAAGCTCTTCAATCGCCTTGGGCTGGTCGCCCGCTGGCTCGTATGGCGAGACGACCTGAAACGGCGTGTTGGACAAGCGAACCTCCGGCAGCTTGCCTTCCATTTCCAGGCCTTCGATATTTTGAAGATGCGTTGACATCAGAGCACCACGTCCTTCACCAAGAGGAGGCAGCTAACAAGCCCCCCGCGCCCGGCGCCAAATAAAAACTAGCCTTCCCCTGTTTCGGGAAGGCTAGTCTATCACAGAATCATTACTAGAACAAGTGTTCGAACTCTAAATCGTCTTCTCGTACTCTTTCCACCACTTCAGCATCTTGTCGTGCAGCACCTCCGGCGTGCTATCGTTGCTGAAGACGACGTCTGCGGCCTCGATGCGGTCGGCATCCGTGATCTGGCGGGCGATGCGGCGACGCACGTCAATCTCGGAGAATCCCGAAGCCACCGCACGTTCAACGCGCAGCTCGAGCGGCGCGATGATGGCGATCACCACGTCGGCGCAATAGGCAAGCGAGCCTTGGCGGTTCTTGAACACCGACTGCTCGACCACGACGGCCTTGTTCCCCTGGCGTTCGAACTCGTCGATACGGTCGGAGAACAACTCCTCGATGCGAGGAAGCGTGATGCGGTTCAGCTTGCGCGTTTCCGCCGGCGACGCGAACGCCTTCGCCGCAAGCTTCTTGCGATCGATCGCCCCGTCTTCACCGAAGACATCGTCCCCAAAGGTTTCGCGAATCTCGTCCTTCACCGTGTCCCAGGCGAGCACCTCATGCCCGACATGATCTAAATCGACATAAGGAAGCCCCTGCTCAACGAGGGCTTTTCTGGCTGTAGACTTACCAGCGCCCATCCCACCGATGATGAACAGCTTTTTCATGACCTGCCTCCTCGTACGTTTGGCACCTTCTGCATACCATAATACACGTATTGGCGCCTCATGGGGCGAAGGCGAAACGACGCAATAGGCAAGATAGCCATCGAAATTACCCGCCCCTTTACAAAAAAAGGAACCCGCCAAATTTGACGGGTTCCTTTTACGTTTGCGCTATGCGAGTTGGAGCTATTCGGCGTCCTGCTCCTCGGCGGGCTTTTCAGCCTTCTTCTCACGCTTCTTGGCCGGCTTCTCCTCGACCTGGACGGACTCGTCCACTTCGATCTCGTAGCCGAGTTCCTCAGCGGCAGCCTTCATGGACAGGGAGATGCGACGACGCTCGGGGCTGATCTCCATGACCTTCACCTTGACGTCCTGGCCAGGCTTGACGACCTGAGCCGGGGTGTCGATGTGGCGCATAGCCATCTCGGAGATGTGCACCAGGCCCTCGATGCCGTTGCCGAGCTCGATGAACGCGCCGAACGGAACAATCTTGGTGACCTTGCCGTCGACGATGGAGCCAACCGGGTACTCCTCGACGAGCTTGACCCAGGGATCCTCCGTGGTCTGCTTGAGGCCGAGGGAGATGCGCTCGCGCTGCAGATCGACGTCGAGAACCTCGACCTCGACCTCGTCGCCAACCTTGACGACCTCGGACGGATGGTTGACATGGTTCCAAGAGAGCTCGGAGATGTGAACCAGACCGTCGATACCGCCGAGATCGACGAAGGCGCCGAAGTCGACGATGGAGGAAACGGTGCCCTTGAGACGCATGCCCTTGGAAAGCTTGGACAGGATCTCGGCGCGCTCGTTCTTGCGGCCTTCCTCAAGCAGCACGCGGCGGGAAAGCACGACGTTGTTGCGGTTGCGATCCATCTCGATGACGCGGGCTTCGATCTCGGTGCCCAGGTACATGTCGAGGTCCTTCACGCGGCGAAGGTCCACGAGGGATGCGGGCAGAAAGCCGCGAAGGCCGATGTCGAGGATGAGGCCGCCCTTGACGACTTCGATGACCTCGCCGGTGACCGTCTCGCCGGCCTTGAACTTCTCTTCGACGCTGATCCAGGCGCGCTCGTACTCGGCACGCTTCTTGGAGAGGATCAGGCGACCGTCCTTGTCTTCCTTCTGGAGAACGAGAGCCTCGATCTTGTCGCCAAGGTTGACGATCTCGGACGGATCGGCATCCTTGCGGATGGAGAGCTCGCGAACGGGGATAACGCCCTCGCTCTTGAATCCGATGTCGACGAGCACCTCGTCGTGCTCAATCTTCACCACGGTGCCGTCGACAAGATCGCCCTCGTCGAAGTCGGTCAGCGTGCCATCGATCATCTTGTTCATTTCCTCGTCGGAAATGTCGGTGAAGTCGATGACGGAAGTGTTCTTAATTTCGGTCAAAACGGACCCCTTTCGAACCTTCAAATTCCGGGGACCCTTCGCCATGATTGATTGCTTACGTGTAAACCATGTTCGTACGTAGTAGAAACCGACCTGCCCGAAGGCTGCCGGCCGCGCAAAAAACATGTCTCGGGGGCCAACATTATTTACCGCCTATGGGTTTTCCCATAAGCTTGGCTAGTATACCACGGGCCGGCACGCCTCGGCGAAACGAAATTGCAAGGCTCGCGAATGCACAAAAAGAGCCGACAACCGCACACTCGGTGCTGCTGCCGGCTCTTAAAGCCTTGGCATCGAAACCGACCCGCCCTCAAGCTCGAGCGCTGCGGCGGGCAGCGCGGAAGCCCGATTCCGAGGTCGTTTTCTTACGCCTCCTTCTTGCGAAGGCGCGGGAAGGTGAACGCGATGACCGCCGCGATGAGCATCGTCACGCCGACGATGCCGAAGGAGTTGCCCACAACGCCCGTTGCGTCGATGAGCATACCGGCAAGCCACGGGCCGAGGTAGCGGCCGACGACGTTGACCGTGCCGATGAAGCCCGTGCCCGTCGCGCGGATATCGTCGGTGTAGTACTCGCCTGCCGTGGTCATGATGACCGTGATGACACTCGTCGTCGCAGAGATGATCGCGACGAAGATCCAGCAGACCATAAGCGAGGGCGAAGGCGTGTTCGTCAGGTAGAAGAAGTAGGCCAGACCGAAGATGCCGGAGAGCGCGACCACCGCAGCGATAACGTTCTTGCGCTCGACATGGTCGGAGAGCGTGCCCAGAATAAGCTCGCAGATGATGGTCAGGATGCCACCCCAGGTAATGGCGAGCGACGCGGAGGCCAAATCGAAGCCAGCGGACTGGATGGAAGCCACGTAGTACTGGGTCGCCGCCATGTAGCCGATCTGATAGACGATGTAGAAGATACCGAAGTGCCAGGAAATCGGCATCTTGAGAACGCGCTTGAGCGCCTCGCCTGCGCCGACCTTGCCCGACTTCTGCTCCTCAAGCTTCGGCGCGGGAGCAGCCTGCGTGCCTGCAGGAGCGCCATAGGGTGCAAGACCCTTCTCCTCGGGTCCTTCGCGGAAGAACATCGCCACGAAGACCGTGATCACGGCGAACACGATGCCGAAAATCACATAGGTCCACTGCCAGCCCATCGCACCGATGATAAGCGGCGCGATGATGCCTAGGATGATCGCCGAGAAGTTCGCGCCCGGCGTGATGAGGCTCATGCCGAAGCCGCGGCGATGCGGGGCGAACCAGCGGGAGACGATCTTCGGCAGGATGGCCATGAGCAGGCCGGCCGTGCCGACGCCCGCGATAGCCCAGGTGCCAATCGCAACTGGCAGTCCGTACTGGGCGAAAAAGCCGAACAGCAGCGCGCCGACAGAGGCAAGGCCGCAGGCGATGGTCATCGCCCAACGGGTGCCGATCTTGTCACCGAGCATGCCCCATACAATGGACAAGCCCGCGTAGAAAATCATGAACACCGAGGTGATGAGGCCGACGTCGGCGTAGCTCACGCCGAGCGTCTGTCGAATCGGCTCGAGCGCGACCGCGGGAAGTCGCTGACAGCTCAAGACGATGGCCTGCGTTAAGAAGCCACCAAGGCAGATGACGAATGCGTAATGGAGGCCGTTCCCCTTTTTTGATGGGGCGGTATCTTCAATGGTTTGAAGCATTGCCGCTTCCTTTCTGAGATAGCAATTGAATCGGATCGTTGCGATCGACCGGCGAAAGCGTCCCCTTATGACGCGCTACCGCCGAGCGAGCGCAGTTTCATGAAAATCGCTCCCCTTTTCGCCCTCCTCCTTTCCTTTTTCATCTCGAGATACGACGCCTTCTTCTCCGTCGCCTCTTCATTGAATCTCGCATGCGCCTCGCCTCCGACCTCGGCTTCGAGCTCGGCCGCCCGGGCAAGCTTCTCCTCGTCCTCAATGAGGGAAGCCGCTTTCTTCTTGCGGTCGGCGGGCACGTATATGTCAACCCCGTAGTTCTTGTCCTTGCTCATGGGGATTGCCATCGCTGCAATTGGGTGGTTCATCTTCGTCGTTCCGCGGTCGATGCCGTAAAGCGGGATTCCCGCTTCGCGAAACAGGTACGCCATCCCGTCGTATTGCCAGGTCATCTTGATGTTCGTGAGAAATGACCAGGTGGTTTTCTCGAACTCGGCAAGGTCGACCATGGTGGTGAACCCTTGTCTTTTCTGAGGCATAGAACCTCCTTCACGTCGCAAGGCGCGTCATATGAGAGTGATGGGTTTTGCTGTTTGGGGAATGCGCGGTCCGTCTAAGCGAGGGAAACGAACCGCGCATGTGAGGGATGGATAGTTTCCTTACGATGCCCTACGGCATGAAGCAGCACACCTTGTGCTCGCCGAGATCGGCCAAACGCTTCGAGACGTCCTCGACGGGCACGACCTCGATGCATTTCGCCAGGCAGTGCAACTCGCACAGCGGCACCTTGCCCGCCTCGCGGCGCTCGGCGCACAGATCACACGCCCGGGACGGCACGGGAACGTAGTCCCATTCCCACTTGCCGCCGATCTTGTTCGGGCCGATCTGCTCGACCTTCATGCCCCACTCTTCAGCGCCAAGGCCTTTTTCCTTCGCGCAGGAGACGACGCAGGATTCGCATCCGGTGCAGTACTTGTAATCGATGATCATCGCATGTTGCATGTCGCACACCCCCTAGTCTTTCATGCTGTCGACGCGCGTGATGGAGCAAATGCCGTTCTTGTACGGCGCGCCATATCCGGTGACGCCGACGCTCTCATGCGGAATGAGGTTGTTGGCATTCGCGTCGAACACACCGAAGAGATTGGGAGCTTCGCCGTCCTGCTCGGGGAACCACCAGGCGTGTTCCACGTGAACGGTCTTCTCGTTGACCTCGTAGGTGAGGTGCGCCTTCTGCGTGCACTTGCCGAACATGGTCTCGACGCGCACCCAGTCGCCTTCGCGGATGCCGTACTTCTCGGCCGTTGCCGGGTTGATGGTCACAAGCGGATCGGGATGCAGCGCGCGCAGCGAGGGAACCTGTCGGTGCTCGGAATGGAAAGCGCTGATGTGGCGACCACCCGTGGTATAGACGAGCGGATACTTCTCCACGACCTCAGGCGGTTGGGACACGGGGCTGTAGTCAGGTTCCTCGAAATAGGGAACCGGCTTTTCGTCATAGGCCTCGAGCACGTAGGAGTACAGCTCCACGCGGCCGGTGACCGTCTGGAAACCGGGCTGCCCGTCGTCGCGCAAATCGCCTGTCTCGTACTTGCGGTACTTGTAGTCGGCTTGGATGACGGACTTCTCGCGCAGTTCCTCGATGCCGTAGCCGTAGTTCTCCTTCAGCTTGGTGTCGAAGAAGTCATCAATCGTGGTGAAGTTCCCCCAGATCTCGGGGCGCATGCGCTTGCCCATGTCGACCAAGATCTCGAGGTCGCTTTTCGTGTTGGGGTTCTCCACCGCGGTGTTCATAGCGCCCACGAAGTGCTGGTTGCGCCCGTAGTTCGGCGTGACCAGGCCATCGTGCTCGGCGAAGGTCGAAAGCGGCAAAACCAAATCGCACAGGCCCATGATGGTCGGGGTCATGAAGATGTCCTGCGCCACGATGAAATCAAGGTCCTTCATCGCCGCATACCAACGCTGCGGCTGGTCAGCCATGCAGGCGAGCGGGTTCGAGCCGATAAGCCAGCACATGCGCAGCGGGTAATACTCGGGATAATCCTTGTACATGCCCTCGAGCCAGTTCAGAAGCGTGTCGCCCTGAACGCCGCCCATGGCAGCGCCCGTGTTGAACATGCGGTACTTGCCCGTGGGGTCAACGATATGCTTCTCCGCCATGCCCTCGGTGAGCGTGTCGGACATGTCATAGCGCCACTGACCGATGAAGCTCGTAGGCTTCGTGATGGTGATTCCGCCGGGCACGTCGATGTAGCCGCAAATGGCGCAAATCGCCATGAAGCACTGTGCCGCCTGCGTGGACTGCTTGGACTGGTCAAGCGCAACGCCCCAGGTCGCGGTAGAAGGCGCATTCGTCGCGAAGGCGCGTGCGGCTCCCACGAGCTGCTCAGGATCGACCCAGGAAACCTCCTCGACCTTCTCGGGCGTCCAAGGCTTCACCGCCTCGGAGAGCTCCTCGAAGCCGTAGCACCACTTTTCGACAAAATCATGATCGTAGAGGTCCTCGGAGATGATGACGTTCAAAAAGCCCATGCCGACAGCAGCGTCGGTGCCGGGGCGCAGCTGCAGGTGGTATTCCGAGTGCGCGCCGAGCCAGGTCAGACGCGGGTCGACGGTGATGATCTTCGCACCGCGCTTCATGATATCGATGATGCTGTGGCCGAAGAATCCGTCGGGGCTCGAGTAGAGCGGGTCCTTGCCCCACACCATGATGTACTTCGGGCAAACCCAGCGCGGATCGTCGTAGCGATCGGGGAAGAACTGCGCGGAGTCGATTTCGGGCACGCCTGCACCCAGCAGGTAGTTCACGATGGTAGCGCGCGGGCCGTAGCACGCCTCGCCCGAGAACGGATAGGTCGATGCACCGTTCGGCGTGTTCATGATAGCCGGGCCGTACACCGGAGCATAAAGCGTCGACTCGCGACCCGTGCCCGTCAGCGTGAAGATGCACTCGGCACCGTAGTTCTCCTGGAAGCCGCGAATCTTCTCCTCGAGCAAATCGTAGGCCTCGTCCCAAGAAATTTTCTCCCACGTATCCTTACCGCGATCTTCGCGGGCACGCTTCATGGGGCTCAGCAGACGGTCCTTGTGGTAGACGACCTCGTCGAGCGCGATGCATCTCGGGCACAGACGGCCTTGCGTGATCGGATGGCTCGGGTCGCCTTCCACCTTCACAATCTTGCCGTCCTTCACATGGATGAACATGCCGCATCCAACCGGATGGTCTCCCGGAGGCGACCATGCGCAGGTGCGGACTTTCAATACCCCGTCTTCTTCGGTGATGAATGGCTTGCACGAAGCGCAAGTTTCTCCCATTACACTCCCCCTCCTTCGTCGGTTTTCGCGAAGGCCTCGCCAGACCCTCGCGTCATTTCGAGCAACCCGAACTCTACGCTTCTGAAGCTGGGGGGGAGAAAGACCCGTCGCGGGGTGTTTCAGGCATTCCCACGCTTCGGGACGCAAACCCCCCATAGCGGGGGGGTCGGACTCCCCCCTACGGGTCTCACCTGGGGAAAGAAAGTAGGGTATGCTGTATAGCGGGAAAAGGAGGGAGACTATGTCGTGTTACACCTGCACGCACTGCAACAAGTGCGGCATGTTCTCGATCAAGGTCGTCGTGGTGTGCAAAAGCTGCGGGACGGAGGTACCCGTGGGGGCAGGTGCGTGCCCTGCATGCGGGGGCACCTCCCTTGCGCAGAAGGTCATCAAGCCCGCCGCGCCTACATCTTGAGATAAAGCTCCTCGACCGCGTCGATGAGCTCCTGGCGCGAGTGCACGCCGAGCTTCGCGTACACGTTTTTCACGTAGCCTTTCGCCGTGTTCTGCGCGATGACCAACTCGTCGGCAACGTATCCGATCGTTCTGCCGCGCGCGAGCAAGGCGAGCACTTCCGTCTCGCGCGCCGTCAGCTTCGCCTCCGAAGCGAGCGTCGTGCATGCGCGATCGAAAAGCGCACCGGGCGCCTCCTCGGGGGTATTTGCCCGTTCGACATTTGTCGTCGATTCGTTAGGGACTTGTCCTTCGGCGGCGCGCTGGCTTAAGCGCTCGACCGCCTGCTGCTCCTGCTTCGCGAGCATCACGTCGAGCGCCCGCTCGATAGTGCCCGTGGAAAGCGCCAAGGTGAACGCAAGCACGAGAAGGACGCTCATGACGGCAAGATAGGCCACGTAGTAAACGGAATCGCCCGAGAAAAGCCCCTGGTTCAGCATCACCACCACGACGCCGACCGTCGTGCCGAGAGCCGACGCGCCGCGCCCGAAGCCGAACACGCGCGTGGGAGTGAGCGTCGTTCGACCCGCAAGGTCGACGAGCAAGCACCACACCACGATCACGAAGATGTTGTACAGCACGCCCGTGATCGCGCTCTGCACGATGTCGGGGGAGCCCAGCACCGGCGTGACGAGCATCGCGAACGCCATGAGCAGGCCGATCGGCAGATAAAGCGAGCTCACGTTGAAGTTGCGCGTGCGAAGGAGCAGGCACAACCCCAAGATGAAGCCCGCGATGCACACAATCGAGATGATGCATTCGATCGGCGTCGACGCGCCACTGACGACGATCATGCCGATGCCCTTCGACACGCCTGCAGCCAGCGCAAACGCGCACACGGCAAGAACGAGGCGCACGAAGAACCCACGCGGCAGCTTATCGATGCTAATCGCCTCTTCAAGCGGGTCGGACTTGCTCACCTCATCGGGCACGCAGAACGAGCAGAACACCGACGCGAACGGCAAAAGCGACACGAGAACAATCGAGATGTCGCCCGGAGCGCCCTTCACCGCAAAGTAAATGAGGAAGGAAAGAAGCGCTGCGCTGCTGATGGTGATGCACGCCTCCGTGCCGCTCAGACGGCTGGTCACCAGACCGACGCGCAAGCACACAAACGCCGTGCCGAGACCCGTTCCCGCCATGGCAACGTCATAAGCGAGGCTTCCAGTGCCATAACCCGTCGCGACGATAAACGTGGATACCGAGGCGATGACGGCCATGACGATCGCCAGCGGACCGTGTGCAATGCGCCTGTTGAAAAACGAGTCGAACGCACCTGCCAAAAACAGGCACGCGGTCAGCGGGATGCCGGAGAGCATATAGTTGCGCAAGAAACGCGATACAGCGTCGTCCGCCCCCGAAAGGGAAACCAAATCGACCCCCGTCACGGAAAGCAGGATCCATGCTCCGTAAAAGCTATAGCTTAGATATCGAAGCTGCGGAAGCCTATTGCCGATGCTCGACAAGGCCCAGCTGATTCCCGCTGTTTTATTCTCCACGTACGTCCCCTATTGTCCGCTCTGAACGCGCGAACCCCTTTCGCGCGTTGTCCATTATGCTGCCTGGGACGCCGTTTCGCTAGGGAGGAAACGCGCACCACCCCCAGGTTCCGAGAAAAGCCAATGGCGAAACCCCTTGGGAGGACTGCAGCCTAATCAATCAGCGCTTCCCTAGTTTTCCATCAAATATTCCCTCAACAGCGGCATCTCGAACTCGACAAAGCCCCTGCGAGACGCCGAAATGAGCCCCTGTTCGACTAACCGCGTCCGATACACCCGTGCATAATTGGACGTTTTGCCCATGCGCTCGGCAACATCGTTCATCAAGCTTGGATGCCCATCGTCGGGAAGCATCGCCTCGAGAAATGCGATATCGCCATCGGAGAGGTCCTGCAACGTCTTTTTTATGATGCCGTTTATGAAATCGCGACGCGCGAGCTCCGCTCCGCGCTCCACATGAGTGACCTCGATAACCAACGAATCCTCCGCTTCAATCCACGTACGGAATCCGACAAGTTGCATCATATAGGCAAACCCACCCGTCGCTTCCGCAGCAAGCGAAAGGGCGTCATCGCCAATCGATTTCCCCGCCTCCTCGATTGTTTCGCGGAATGCATCGATGATATCCGCATCTTCAATGCGACCAAGCTGATGCTGCGCCGCACGCCTCAGAAAAGAAACGGACTTGTCCGACAGAAGCGCCGAAACATTGACGGGCAGACCCGCCATGAAAAGCGCCACTTTGCGATCTTCGCGTACGAAATGCTGGAATGTCGCCGAAAAGTCGATGAGCTCCTCGAGATTGGGGTCGATCTCATCGATAGTGATGAGAAGGCCGATGGAGTACTCTGCAAGCACATCGAGAATGCGGCTCATGCGCGTACGCCAATTGCCCGAATCGGAGTTACGGTATTCCCACGATGCACTGAATAGCGATGAGATAGACACCGAGGTCAGTCGCTTAAACGAAGGTCTTTCAATGAACTCGTTTGCCGCATCCATCGTTCTTTCGAGAATATCTTCGAGCATGCCGGGGCGCGCCGTGACATTAGCCGAAATCCACCCACTCGCCTCCGCCTTGCGCGCAAGGTGCGACATAAGAACCGTCTTTCCTACACCGCGGGGACCTGAGAACAAGCTACACAGATTGGGATCGTTGGGATTAAGGGAAAATGCCTGCTCGAATTCGCCAATCAGGATTTTGCGCCCCGCAAGAATGGGCGGCACTTTTCCGAAACTCGGGGTAAATGGATTTATTGAAGACTCCATACGATTCCTGTCTCGTTTTTTCTTTTTGCTAATTTTTTTTCTTTTTGCTAATCAGCATTTTAGCAGATGGGCGGTTCATAACTCGCCTAAGTTGAAACCTAGGCGAAAGCCATTACCTGTACAATACCGAATGAAATGCCTGCATTTTACCGAACGAAAAGCCTGCAAACCGACTATAGCTCGCCTGCTTTTTCGGCATAGAGCTTGAAAAGGTGGGCAACAATCTTCTCCTCGTCGCCGTTGAAGTCTACATCGTAGGCGGCTTCAACTGCAGCGTCGAGCTCCTTGTGCGCAGCGAGCAAGTCAGTTGGCATTTTGTCGGGGTCGTACAGGTCGGCGAGCGTAGCACCTGGGTGCGCTTCGCGGGCATTCAGGACGCCTTGGGCGCAAGACTCGATGACTGCGTGCTGTTCAGGCGTTGGATCTGGCCAGATGAAGTTGTTGTAGACGATACCGCCCGAATAGCGGTAGTCACTCTTGAGCCGCCCGGCCACCGTTCTCATCCATGCGTTATGGAATTGCGAGTGGAGGACGCCGAGGTGATTTCGCGCGCCCAGAAACGGCGGCTTGCCGATTATATAGCTGCACCTTTCCGCAGGCAGCACTTCGCCCCAATCCATGCGCACGGCATGGCCTTCCAGCGCTTGACGAATTCCCTCGCCACACGTTTCTGCTCGATAATGTTCATGCGCAACCGCTTCCGATCCAGTTTTTCACTGGCACAATTCTACCCCTCTGTACATTTCGAGAGGCAGAATCGCGCGAGATTGCGCGAATCAGCAACTTACGCCTTATCCGCGCAATCGGGGCAAAGGCCGGTGAAGATGATGTCGAAGCCCTCGATCTGGAAGCCGTGGGTGTCGCGCACGCTTGAGAGCAGGCCCTCGCTGGGCATCTCGACGTCGTAGACAACGCCGCATTCTCGGCAGATCGCGTGGTAGTGGCAATCGCAGCGGAAGTCGTAGCGGTCAGCACCACCCGCCACGGGGATATGGAGCACCTCGCCCTGTTCGGTCAGCACGTTGAGGTTGCGGTACACCGTCGCCCGCGAGATGCTCGGGTGCTTCTCGCGCACCGCGTCGTACACGTCCGCAGAAGTGGGATGGTTGTGAAGCGAGCGAACTGCCTCGAGCACGAGCGCTCGCTGTCGCGTGTTCCTCGTCGCCGTGCAGCTCGCAGCGCTCGTCTTCGCCGCCGCTTTCGATATGTTCGCCATTTCGCCTCTTTTCAAGCTTGCTAATCGTACTATTAATAGGAGTATATATCATTAACAGAACCTTTACGCAAGCATGGCGAAGGCTCCGACGGAAAATCCATCGGAGCCTTCTGAATTGGAGAACTCAAGCTGTCGCGCGAGCGCCTGCCGGACTTAAACCGCCGACTCTCCGCGCTCATCGGTGCGGATGCGGATGACCTCGTCAATCGGAGAGACGAAGATCTTGCCGTCACCCACGTTACCCGTACGCGCCGTCTCGGTGATGACCTTCACCAGCCCGTCGACTTCCTCATCACCTACCACGAGCTCGAACTTCACCTTAGGCACCATGTTCAGCAGAACCTCGGTGCCGCGGTAGTATTCCTTCCAGCCATGCTGACTGCCGCATCCGTTGACCTGGGAAATCGTCATGCCGCCAACCTTTGCCGCAAAAAGTGCCTCCTTGAGCGGTTCGAGCTTCTCGGGGCGGACAATCGCAGTGATCCTCTTCATAGGTTTCAACTCCTTCCTTAGAACTCGCCTAGTCAAGACCGATATAGGCAGGGTACGCGGACTCGCCGTGTGCCGCAACGTCGAGGCCTTGCGCCTCTTCTTCCTCGCTGACGCGCAGGCTGCCCTTGAAGCACGCCTTCACGATGAGGCCGATGACCACGTCGAGCACGCCGACGAACACGATCGTGATCAGGATGCCCAGAATCTGGCTGCCCAAAAGCGAAGCATCACCGGTGTAGATGAGGCCGCCGAAGTCGGTCCAGGAAAGCTCGGGCACGCAGAAGATGCCGGTGCAGATGCCGCCGACGATGCCGCCGACTGCGTGGCAGCCGAATGCGTCAAGCGCGTCGTCGTAGCCGATCTTCGCCTTGCAGAAGGAAATCGCGAAGTAGCAGATGGGGGAAACGATGAGGCCCATGACGAGTGCGGCCCAAGGCTCCACGAAGCCAGCAGCGGGAGTGATAACGACGAGGCCCGCAACAAGACCGGTGGCAGCGCCAACGAGGGTGGGCTTGCCGACCTTCACGCGCTCGACGATCATCCAGGAAACGAGCGCCGCGCCGGATGCGACAACCGTGTTCACCAAGGCAAGCGCCGCAACGCCGTCAGCCGCGAACTCCGAGCCCGCATTGAAGCCGAACCAGCCGAACCACAGAAGCGTAGCGCCCAGGGCAACGAAGGGAACGTTGTGCGGGCGGTAGCTCATCATGCCGAAGCCCTTGCGCTTGCCCAGAAGCAGGCAGAGAACGAGGCCGGTCAAGCCAGAGGAGATGTGGACAACATCGCCGCCTGCGAAGTCGAGCGCGCCGATGGTGTCGCCGATGAGGCTGCCGTCGCCGCCCCAGACCATGTGGGCCAGCGGCGGATACACCACGATGGTCCAAATGGCAACGAACGCGCAAATCGCACCATACTTCATACGGCCCGCAAGCGAACCAGTAATGATCGCCGTGGTAATCATGCAGAATGCCAACTGGAAGACGACATCCGCCATCGCGGGATAGCAGTCGTGACTCAGCGCTTCGGGTGCCTCACCAGTGATGTTGGCGACCAGGCCCGTAAGACCGATCTGGTCGAAGCCTCCGAAGAACGGAATCGAACCGTCTCCGCCGTAAGCGAAAGACCAACCGAAAATCGTCCACGTGATTGCAACGATGCCCAAGACGCCGAACACCATGATCATAGTGTTGACAACGTTCTTGCGGCGTGATAGGCCTCCGTAGAAGAACGCAAGGCCAGGTGTCATAAGCAGGACCAGCATCGCGCAAACGATCATGAATCCTGTATTACCCGAGTCAAACATTGCATTTACCTCCTCTGTTTCTAGACGTGCATCTGTATGACAGAGAAGATAATCGCACCTCGAAACGGGCTCAAACGGCGCGATGCCAAGTGTTAACGTTCATTCAAACGCACCGTAACAAACGGGAAGCGCGAGCGAAACAGAAAAGAAATAACCCCAGGTCACTTGGCCTAGGGTTATTGTTTCAAGCGGATTTCAGAGCACCGCTCGCCGATGAGGTGGGGGTTGGTGCCCCCGTTCTTGGAGTGCCGCCGCTCGCTTATGGCACCGCCGTCTCAAGGGCAAGAATCCCTTTTCAGCCTGCATACCCTTCCCATAGCTTTGGCCTCATGGCGGGCCGCAGCACCCGGGTACGCTATCGATGCGGAGCGAATGCCCTCCTCGAGATTCTGGAGCGTGCAGTCAATGACCGTCTCAGCGCCCGCCACGCCCAATCCCCAAGCAGCGGCCTCGGCGACAATGTCAGCTCGCGTAAGCTTTTCGGGGTTTATCACCCCGTTGACGCGCATGGAAAGGATCTCCGTCCGGGGCTCAACCTCGGCGATGGGCACCACGTCATAGAGCGGCGCGAGCGTGGGAACCATTTGCTCGCGGTAGAGAAATGACGTGTTCTTGGCGTGCGCGTCCCAATTGCCAAGCACCAGATTCGCAACGAGCTGGCGCAACAGCTCCTCCTTCTCGCCCTCGGGGTCGGAGGAATATTTCTGCAGCAAGTCGGCGATTGCAACATACGTGGGATCATCGCCCTTAGGCGCGCTCGCGGCAGCGTACTTGCCGTGCGGATCGATTCCGAGCGCTTGGCAAGCATCCTCTTGATGAAGCCTGACTACGCACTTGAAGACGTCGTCGACAACCCTATCGTAGCGTTCGGCCACAAGCGTGTCCGGCGCATCGTCCAAGTCGAGCAGAGCCACCCTAGACGCACGCGCCGCGTGCCCGGCTGCCGTCACGGCCCAGGCCTCGGACTCCGCCAAGCCAGGGTAATGTTCGCTTTCAGGTTTAAGGATATGCGTGCTGGGACTGTCGTCCATCGGCAGCAGGACGTCATCGGCGGTGACGAAGCGCGCGCCCTCGGGAATCCTCGGCATAACAACGCACATCTTCTCCTGGAATCCGCCAAGAGACATGCGAAACATTCCGCTCTCCGCTTGCGGAAGCCGCTCTGTGGCGCTCGAGAGCTTTTCGGCCAACGCCGATGGGGAAATCTTCTCGAAGCGCAATACGCGAGTTCCCTTACGGCCGCGCTCGAACACCCTTACCGCACCAGCGCACTCCCAGCCTATCTCTGCGAGAAGGCCAATCCAATCGTAGGGCGAGACGCCAAGGCTCCTGCAAATTTCGTCGCGACGGCTTCCCTCGGGAAGCAGACCGTTGAACCATGCAGAGGTCTTTGCCTCGCCAAACGGGCGGCCCTTCGCGGGAAATGCCATCGAGAGCACTGGTCTGCCGGCGAGTTTGTCGACGACCGCTTGCTCATACTCGAAGCGTCCGCCTTTGCGATTTTCGGCAACATGTCCGATCAGATTCTCTCCCAGATATACGTCGAGTTGTCTCATTCGGTCACCTTCACGTCCGCGCCTTTGGGAACGATGACCATGCGAAAGCCCAGTTGCTGCAGGTAGCGGTTGACCTTGACTGCCGACACATTCTTTCCCGTCTCAAGCGCCGAAAGAGTCACCGACGAGAAGCCGAGCTTTTTAGCCATCTCGACCTGCGTGATGCCGCGCTCCCTGCGCGCCTCGCGCAAGAACTCGCCAATGTCCTCGTATGAGTAAGCGTTGGTCCACATGATATGCCGCCGTTCAAAATACTTTATACTCGCTCTATTAATACAAATATACAAAATATTTAATAGTTTCGCAATATCACGAATAATAAGTATTTTGAATCCTCGATGCTGGAGGATGGACTCGAAGGCACGACAAAAGCCCGCGCCTTCGCTACGAGCTCACCTTGGTATGCGTCAGAATAACGGGAGGTCATCGCCTTCCACGCACAAGATCGCCTGTTGAGCTTGCTAGAGCGCTTCGAGCTTCTCTTTAACGGCTACGGCGATCCCTTCGGCGTCGAGGCCGAGTTCATGCATGAGGAAATCGGGGGCGCCTTGCATGATGTAGCGGTCGGGAATGCCCAGCGTGAGCACGGGCACCTTCTCGTTCTGGCGCGCGAGCTCGGCGAGCACCTCTTCCCCGACACCACCTGCGATCACACCGTCTTCGACCGTCACCACGAGACGGGTTTCGGATGCCTTGCGAATCGCCTCAGTATCGAGTGGCTTCACCCAACGCATGTCGACGACGCGAACGGACAGGCCCGCTTCCTCAAGCACAGCCGCAGCCTCGTTCCCAGGCTCAACCATATTCCCGAACGCGAGGATCGCGACATCGGACCCTTCCCTCACCAGGCGAGACACGCCAGGTTCGTAGGTTTCGGGCTTGTCGGGAACGGGCACGCCGCAGGCCTCGCCGCGCGGATAGCGCACCGCGAACGGCCCGCCGAGCACGAGCGCGGTATGAAGGGAGTTCACGAGTTCCGCCTCGTTGGAGGGCGCAAGCACTCGCATATTGGGAACCATGCGCGTATAGACCAGGTCGAACATGCCGTGGTGCGTCGGCCCATCGGCGCCCACCAAGCCCGCGCGGTCGATAGCGAACACGACATCGAGGTTCATGAGGGCGTTATTGACGATGAGCTGATCGATGGCACGCTGCAGGAAGGTAGAGTACACGGCGAACACCGGCTTGCGCCCGCCGATGGCAAGCCCCGCCGCCATACCGGCTGCGTTCTCCTCGCAAATGCCCACGTCGATGAAGCGGTCGGGGAACTCCTTTTCAAACGCGGTGAGCCCCGTGCCGCTTTCCATCGCGGCGGTGATCGCAACGATGCGCTCATCGGCGCGCGCCTCGTTCAAAAGGGCCTCGCCGAACACCGAGGTGTAGCTTGGCGCCTTTGCAGGCTTCTTTATAGCCTTGCCCGTGGCGATATCGTAAGGACCCGTACCATGGAAACGCGTCGGCTCCGCCATCGCGGGACCATACCCGGCACCCTTCTTGGTGACCACGTGC
>NZ_CAKUAL010000003.1 GCF_934636505.1 uncultured Ellagibacter sp. | reverse complement strand
CTGTCCGCCTTCGTGGACGGCGCCGACGCGAGCGAGTGGTCCGCCCCCTACCTCAAGTGGGCCGCCGACAAGGGGCTCGTCGAGGGCTACGACGAGCCTGCCGGCAAGCGCCTCGCCCCCGGCGAGAACGCATCCCGCGAGCGCGCGGCGACCGTGCTCATGCGCGCCTTCTACCTGGGCGTTTTGAAATAAGATGACCATCTGGCGCCGCTGGATCCCCGGCGGCGCCTCTGCGCCCGCGCGCGTTTTGGCTGGGCGCTTCGTGTCCGGTGGCGCCTCTGATCCGCCGCCTTCGAGCGTACGGGCGGCTATCCTCGCTGGCAGCTGTGACGACATCGTTGGCGGCGATGATGCCAGCGAGCCCTTCCGAGCAGAGTTTCTCATTTCTGCCAGAATCGCCACGTTTCGCTGTACTCTTTCGAAAACGCTGAGGGGAAAACGCCCGGGTGCCAAGGGATCCTTCGCCAAGGATGCCTGCAAAGGGAACGTGTCTCCTCGCGTCAAACCTGCCCTCACTTAGCGAGGGCGCTTCTTCTTCCGCCATATATCTCCCCACTTGGCGGGGATTTCTCTTTGCGTCCCCTCTCTTCCCGCTTGGTGAGGGGCGTCTCTTTATGGCGTATATCTCCCTATGCGACATATCTCCCCAAATTCGAGAATAATGTGGAGTAAAATTGAATCATCATGAACGTTATTTATACACCTGTAAGCAAGTGTGAAAGCAAGTCGGCCTTTGCGGCCACGCAGGCCGTTCTTCTCGTGAAGGGGTCGCATGGCGCTTGCATTCAAATGGGCTCAAATTTACCATGAACTGCTGACGCAAAGAATCGAACTGCCGCATCCAAGCGGCTTCGAACTGGGATATCCCCAGTTTTGGAAAGGAATTTTGAACGTGAAAACTCGTGTTACCGAACTCCTGGGCATTGAGGTGCCTATCATTCAGGGTGCCATGGCGCGCATCGCGGACGCGAGCCTTGCGGGCGCAGTTAGCGAAGCGGGCGGCCTTGGCATCATCGCCTGCGGTGGCGCGCCGCTCGACTGGGTGCGCGACCAGGTGGAAGCCGCGCGCAAGATCACGTCGAAGCCGCTTGGCGCGAACGTGATGCTCATGGATCCCAATGCCGCCGAGCTCGCGAAGCTGCTCGTCGACCTGGAGATCGACGTGGTCACCACGGGCGCCGGCAGCCCTGCGAACTATATGGAGATGTGGAAGGCTGCGGGCATCAAGGTCATCCCCGTCGTCGCATCGACCGCCCTCGCGGTCCGCATGGAGCGCCTTGGCGCCGACGCCGTCGTGGCGGAGGGCACCGAATCGGGCGGCCATGTGGGGGAACTCACCACGATGGCGCTCTTGCCTTCGGTGACTGACGCGGTGTCCATCCCCGTCATCGGTGCAGGCGGCATCGCCGACGGTCGCGGCATCGCCGCCGCGTTCGCGCTCGGCGCCGAGGGCGTGCAGATGGGCACGCGCTTCCTCACGGTGGACGAGTGCACCGTGGCCGACGCGTACAAGGAGAAGATTCTCTCCGCGAAGGATTCCGACACGATCGTTACCGGCCGCGGGTCGGGCCATCCGGTGCGTTGCCTCAAGAACAAATTCGCCCGCTCGGTGAAAAAGCTCGAGGGCGACCTTGCGAAGAACGGCGACGAGCTCGAGCGTATGTACGTGGGCTCGCTGCGCCGCGCTGTAGAGGGCGATGTGGACAACGGCACTATCATGTCCGGCCAGATCGCAGTCGTGGTGCATGAGCGCAAGAGCGCGAAAGAAGTCATTTCCGAGCTTATGAGCGAGGCGGAAGCGCTCGGCGGGTGCACCCTCCAGCAGATGGCGGACGCGAATGCCGAGCGCCATCGCTTGGGCTTGTAGTCACGGTGGAGGAAGGTATCGATCGCATGAACCCCGTATTCCTATTCTCCGGCCAAGGGTCGCAAAAGCCCGGCATGGGCGTCGACCTGATGAGCGTCCCCGAGGTGGCTTCGTCGTTCGAGTGCGCTTCTGACGTGCTCGGTTACGACCTCGCCGACCTGGTGGCAACGGCTTCCCCCGAAAAGCTCAACGACACGCGCTACGCGCAGCCTGCGCTTTGCGTGCTCTCGGTCGGCATAGCTCGCGCCCTCATGGCTCGCGGCGTGGTGCCGGCAGCCGTGCTCGGCTTCTCGCTCGGTCAGGTGTCCGCGCTCGCCGTCTCCGGCATGCTCTCCGAAGAGGAAACCTACCGCTTCGTGAAGGCGCGTGCCGAATTCATGGCCGAGGCCGCAAGCGCCCATATGGGCGCCATGAGCGCGCTGCTCAAGGCCGACGACGAAGCCGTCCGCGCCGTGTGCGAGTCGTGCGCTCAGGGCGACGTGCTCGTGCCTGCGAACTATAACAGCCCAGGTCAGATTGTCATCTCGGGCACGCCTGATGCCGTTGCGCGCGCAGAAGAGGCGTGGGCCGCCGAGGGCAGACGTTTCGCGCGTCTTGCCACATCGGGCGCCTTCCACAGCCCGCTTATGGCCGACGCGGCCGAAAAGCTCGCCGAGTACCTGGCGGGAGTCGAGTTCAGCGAGCCTGCCATCCCTCTTATCTGCAATGTCGATGCGTCGCCGCTTTCCGCCGCCTGTGCCCGCGAGCATCTCGCGGAGCACCTTACGCACCCGGTCCGCTTCCAGCAAAGCGTCGAGGCGCTTGAGGAGCAGGGCCACACAACGTTTTGGGAAGTCGGTTTCGGCGGCGTTCTCGAGAACCTCGTCAAGCGAATCGACCGCAAGGCATCTCGGACCTGCGTGCAGGATCTGGCGAGCTTTGACGCAGCGCTCGAATCGCTTGAGTCCGACGCAAGCTAAAACACCCGTCCATTAGTTGGGAAGTGAGCAAAACCCATGACTGAACAGGTTAAACCCGAGCGCAAAGGAGCGCTCGTCACCGGATCGAGCCGCGGCATCGGCCGCGCGATCGCGCTTTCGCTCGCCGAGGCGGGCATGAACGTGTGCGTGAACTGCTCGAGCGAGAGAAGTCTTCCTGCCGCGCAGGAGCTCGCCGCGCAGATTTCGGCCACCTACGGCGTGAAGTCGCTCGCCCTTGTGGCGAACGTCGCGTCGGCCGAAGAGGCGCAGACGCTCGTGGAATCCGCGCACGCCGCTTTCGGGCGGCTCGACGTCCTCGTGAACAACGCGGGCATCACGCGTGACGGGCTCGTGGCGCGCATGAAGGAAGAAGACTTCGACGCGGTGATCGACGTGAACCTGAAGGGCACGTTCAACTGCTGCAAGGCCGTCGCGAAGATCATGATGAAACAACGCTCGGGCCGCATCGTCAACATGTCGAGCGTCGTGGGCGTGGCGGGCAACGCCGGGCAGGCGAACTACGCGGCGTCGAAGGCGGGCGTTATCGGTATCACGAAGTCACTTTCCCGCGAGCTTGCGGCGCGCAACGTCACGGTGAACGCCGTGGCGCCCGGGTTCATCGAGACCGACATGACCGACGCGCTTTCCGACAAGCAGCGCGAGGCGATTTCCTCGCGCATCGCATGCGGGCGCCTCGGCAGGCCCGAGGACGTGGCGAGTCTAGTGAAATTCCTGGCCAGTGACGAGGCTGGCTACATTACCGGTCAGGTTATCTGCATCGACGGAGGTATGGCGCTATGAGCGAGGCAACCGTGAACACCAAGCGACCCGACGGATCGAACCGCGTCGTGATTACCGGCATGGGCGCGATCACGCCCGCGGGCGTCGGCGTGGAGGCGCTGTGGAAGGCGGTCATGGGCCGCGAGTGCTGTATCCGCCCCATCGAGCGCTTCGACACGACCGACTACGAGGTCCACAATGCCGGCGAGATCCGCGGCTTCGACGCCACCGAGCACGGCCTCACGAAGAAGGAGTCGCGCCGCTTCGAGCGCTTCGTGCAGTACGCGATCGTTGCCTCCGACGAAGCTATCGCGCAGGCAGGCCTTTCCATGGAGGACGAGGACCCCTCGCGCGTGTCCGTCGTCTTCGGTAGCGGCATCGGCGGGATCGACGAGCTCGAGAGCGGCTTCAAGACGCTGTTCGAGAAGGGGCCTAAGCGTGTGAGCCCGCTGTTCGTGCCCACGATGATCGGCAATATCGCCGCAGGCAACCTGGCGATTCGCTACGGTATGAAGGGCGAGTGCATCAACGTCGTCACCGCGTGCGCGACGGGCGCCCACTGCATCGGGCAGGCCGTGCGCGACATCCGCCACGGCTACACCGACGTGGCGCTTGCGGGCGGCGCGGAGGAAAGCGTGAACCCCATCTGCATCGCGGGCTTCGCGAACCTCGGCGCTCTTTCGCGCGAGGAGGACCCCCTGCGCGCTTCCCGTCCGTTCGACCTCAACCGCGAGGGCTTCGTCGCCGGCGAGGGCGCGGGCGCGGTTATCCTGGAGTCGCTCGAGCACGCCCTGGCGCGCGGCGCGAAGCCCTTAGCGGAAATCACCGGCTTCGGCTCGACGGGCGACGCCTACCACATGACAGCCCCCGATCCAGAGGGGGAAGGTGTGGTCCGCGCGATGCGCATCGCGCTTGAGGAAGGCGGGTTTACCGCTGCTGACCTGGGACATTTCAACGCGCACGGCACAGGCACGCATGCCAACGAACTCACCGAGTCCAAGGCGCTGCGCGCGCTGTGCGGCGAAGAGGCGGGCACGAAGGTTCCCGTGTGCTCGGTCAAGGGCACGACGGGCCATACGCTCGGCGCGGCAGGCGCGGTCGAGGCGATCGTCACGGCGCTTTCCGTCGCGAACGATTGCGTGCCGCCGACGGCCGGCTTCGAAACGTCCGACCCGGAGGCTCCCGCCAACGTGCTTACCGAGCCCCTTGAGAACTACAAGCAGAAGGTGGCGCTGTCGAACTCGCTCGGCTTCGGCGGGCACAATGCCTGCCTGGCGATCTCGCCGTACGAGGTTGCGGCGGAATAGGGGCGCTCGCTGCTCGCGCATTTGCGAACCGCGAGCAGCGCTGCCTCGAGCTTGCGGCCCGCGCTTGCGAAAGAGAAAGGTTCTTCTTGATGGATATTCAGTTCCCTTGCGGTCGCGAGGACATCGAGCGGGTGCTCCCGCATCGCGACCCCTTCGTGTGGATGACGCGCGTGGTGGAATGCACGCCGGGCACCTCGATCACGGCCGAGCTCGACGTCGACCCCGACCTGCCGCTGTTTCGCGGCCACTTCCCGACGCACCCGGTGCTGCCGGGCGTCATCATCATGGAGGCGCTCGCGCAAGCCGCCTCGTTCTGCGCGCTCGTCGATCGCGCGGACGAAGGCGTGCTCGGCTTCTTCGCGGGCATCGACAAGGCGAAGTTTCGCAACCAGGTGCTGCCGGGCGACGTGCTCACCCTTTCGGCGACGATCGTGAAGTCTTCGAGCCGCATGGTCGTGGCCGACGTCGAGGCGCGCGTCGGGGATAAGGTGTGCGCCACGGCGACGCAGAAGTACGTGCTCGCACGTTCCGAGGAATAGCTCGATTTCCAGGGAAAACAGGTAGTCAAAGAGGGTTGGCATGAAGATCGCAAAGCAAGGGTATGTGACGTTTAACGCAGACGGGGCGTTCGCTCCCACAGCCTTGACGTCGGAGCAGGGGAAGGCGGCGGCGCCTGAGGCGGGCGTGGCGTATCGCCTCTCGCGGATTGCCGAGGAGGCGGCGGCCGAGGGCGCGCTCGCTCCGAACGCCGTCGACGCGGCCGATTCGTCGGGGTACAACGTCGTTCCCTCGGGCGACGCGAGTGCGTACTCCCCGGTCGACGCTAAGGAAGACGAAGATGCCCGCCCTCGCGTGCTGCTCATGTCGCGCGGCCGCATGGCCAGGCAATATGTGCAGGCTGCCATCGACGCTGGCTTCTCGGTGTGGCTGCCTTATACCACCGACAAGCGCTTCGAGCCTTATCTGCGCCAGGCGGCGGGCACGGTGTGCCTGGGCGAGAAGTACTCCGACGCCCTGTTCTGCAACGCCCATGCCGTGCTCGATGCGGCCAAGGAATGCGGCGCGGGCACGTTGCTCCTGTGCGATGAGTCGCAGCCGCTCGGCGAGGTCGACGGCTTCCTTTCGCGTGCTATCTCGCGCGGCGTGAACGTCTTCCGCCCGCTGAAGAACGACACCCCGGCGCTCGGCTGGGTGCTGTGCACCACGGAGAAGGCGGCGCCTGCGGTCGACAAGTGGCGCGCGTGCCCCCATTGCGGGCTGAAATTCGCCGAGGAAAGCCTCGCCGCCTCGCACTACGTGTGCCCGACGTGCGGCGGCTATTTCCGCATGACCTCCGACGAGCGCATCGCCGACCTGCTCGACTCCGGCAGCTTCGAGGAATGGGACGCCCATATGCCCGAACCCGACCCGCTCGAGTTCCCGGGTTACACCGAGAAGCTGGCGGCGCTGCGTGAGAAAACGGGCCTTGACGAGGGCATCCGCACCGGTGCAGGCCGTATTGCCGGCATCCGCACGGCGTTCGCGGTCATGGAATCCACCTTCCTCATGGGGTCGATGGGCACGGCCGTCGGCGAGAAGATGGCGCGCCTTGTGCGCCGTGCGGCCGACGAGGGACTGCCCGTTGTGGCGTTCACCGCCTCGGGCGGCGCGCGCATGCAGGAGGGCTTGGCGTCGCTCATGCAGATGGCGAAGGTATCCTGCGCGCTTTCGCGTCTGGCCGAGCGCGGCCTGCCCTACATCTCGGTCATCACCGACCCGACGACGGGCGGCGTCACCGCGTCGTTCGCCATGCAGGGCGACATCATCCTCGCGGAGCCCCATGCGCTCATTGGCTTCGCGGGTCAGCGCGTGATTCGCGACACCATCAAGCAAGAGCTTCCCAAAGGCTTCCAGACCGCCGAGTTCGCGCTCGCGCACGGGCTCATCGACGCCGTCGTGTCGCGCTCTGATCTGCGTGCGACGCTCGCGCAGCTGCTCGCGCTCCATTACGCGACGCACGTGCAGGGCGAGCCGGTCGCGGGCGAGGAGCGCATGATCGTCACGTACGATTCGGTGAAGTCGAACCTCGAGCACGGCACCGACACCTACAACAAGGTGACGTACGGTCTGCTCCCCGTCGACGAGGGGCTGCTGCGCGACGATGGGGAAGACGACTCGCTTTCCCTGTCGCTCGCCGAGACCGTCTTCGGGTGGTTCGGGGGCAAGACGAAGCAGCTCGAGCGCGAGGCCGACCGCCGCCGCGCCGCCGCCGACGCGCATGCGGGCAACATCTCGGACGAGAAGATCGCCACGTGCGCGCCCACCGCGGGAGCGCCTGCCGCCGAGCCCGCTGCCGATGCGCAGGCCGCTTCGGGCGCGCAAACCTCGAGCGCATGGGAAAGCGTGCAGCTCGCGCGCAATGTGCACAGGCCCACGTCGCGCTACTACATCGATCGTATCGTCGACGGGTTCATCGAGCTCCACGGCGATCGCGGGTTCGGCGACGACGGTGCGATCGTCGCGGGCGTCGGCTGGATCGGCAACCAGGCGGTCACGGTGATCGCCGAGGAAAAGGGCTGCGACTTGAAGGATCGCATCAAGCGCAATTTCGGTTGCCCGCAGCCGGAGGGGTACCGCAAGAGCCTGCGCCTCATGCGCGAGGCCGAGAAGTTCGGGCGCCCCATCGTGTGCTTCGTCGACACGCAGGGCGCGTTCTGCGGCATGGAGGCCGAGGAGCGCGGGCAGGGAAACGCCATCGCCGACAACCTGCTCGCCATGGCGGGCATGAAGGTTCCTATCGTAAGCGTGCTTCTGGGCGAGGGCGGCTCGGGCGGTGCGCTCGCGCTCGCCGTTGCGAACCGCGTCGCCATGCAGGAGCATGCGGTGTACTCCGTGCTGTCGCCCGAGGGCTTCGCGTCCATCTTGTGGAAGGACCGCACGCGTGCCCCCGAGGCCGCTGCCGTCATGAAGATGAGCGCCGCCGAGGCGCACGGCATGGGCATCGTCGACGACGTGCTCTCCGAAGGGCCCGCCCCTGCGCACGAGAACCCTGATGCGGCAGTCGACGTGGTGCGCGACTACGTGCGCCGCGAGCTTGCCGAGCTGGCAACCGTTCCTGCCGATGACCTGGTAGAACAACGCCGCGCTCGCTTCGAGGCGTTCTAAGGCGCGTAAAGACTCGCCGGCGTCGCGCTAGCTCCACTCCGCGATGTTGACCATTCTGTCGACCCTCCATTCGAGCGCGGCTTCGATGGAGGGAAGCCTCGATGCAAGCGCTTCGTTTTTTGACAGGATGCCGAGGGCCTCATCAACGAACCCTTCTAGCTTGCTTCTGCTGAACCAGCTCATGTCTTGAACGAGAAGCATCTGCTTCGCGGGGCTTGCGTAGAACTGCTTGCTTTCGAAACTGTGCTCGCCGGCGACAAGCTGCGACGTTGGGATATTGCACCAAAGAGACGAGCCGGAGTCGAATATCGGCGCCGGGCGGCATTCGAGGGTCTCCACGTTCCTGATGATTCCAAAATTGCGATGATGCCGGTCGTGATTGGCGATAACGTCGTCGCACACGATCATGCGGTCGAGAGAGCTCACCGCCCCGGAGGCCCCAAGCGCTTCGCAGCACGCGAGGTAGTGCTCGTAATCGTTTAAACGAGCATCGCGTTCGAGGTGTCGTTCAACGTAAAGAGCGGGGACGAACTCTTCCTCGTCGGTTAGGAAGTTCGCGCAGCGGCTCAACGCGGTCGCTCCCTCTCCCTCGATACCGTATGGGACGTAGTCGCCGCGTTTGAGGAGGCGCCTGTGCAGCGCGGTCGCCACCACTTCATTGTATGGCTCCTGACCATATTGCGTGCCGCCCTTCAGAAGGAGTCGCTTTCCGTTGCGGCAAACCCAGCGTTTTTCCAGATTTCCATCGGAAGTGTTGTCGGGCTTTGCTGCGGTGGTCTTGCCATCGACGACGAACTCGGCTGTGATGAGCGAAACCTGGTTGAAGTCATTGTTGAAGAAGTTGACGTCTTCCCATGCAAGTGCCGAGCCGATTGGGCGAATCCAATAGTGATCGGACAAGGAAAGCCCGAGGTTTCGTTGGATGAGCTCTTGGGGGAGCGCGACCCCTGCCTCGTTAAGGAGCGCGTCCAGCCGATGCCTCGTTTGGGGAATTCCCCTTCCTCGCCACCAGGAATTGAAGTTAGCGAGCATGTTGCCGGTGTCGTTGAGCAGACCGATTGGAGCGCGCGCCTCGTCGACGTCGGAGCTCATATAGGTGAACTCTTTGCGTCGACTGTCGTAAATGACCTGCGCGATCTCGTGCCCCCTGTTCATGAGCGCGAATTCGGTTTCGCTTTTCCCTCGGCCTCGCGCCGGCCGGCCGCCTTTTTTGCTGACGGTGCCGATTCTCTCCTTGATGGAATCTTCGCTGATGAGCCAAACACCTGACACCTTTTGCGCTTCGATGGCGCCATCGCGGACGAGCGCTTGAACCCTTCGATTGCTAACGCCGAGCAGTTGTGCGGCTTGATGCGTCGTGAGCATGGCGCCTCCTTGAATCCAGCTTTGAATTTGGGAACATTCTAACAAAACTGTTCGCTAAAACGAATAGTTAAAACAATTTTCAAACATTAAAAACCATACGCTCAAACGAATAGGTTTTTTGTTCCAATTTTGAAGGGGGACCTTTTCGCCGATGGATAGCTCTCCGTTCAGTCGGTTATCATGACGCGATTTGTTCCTGAAGCGGGAAAGCGTGTTGTGGTCGCCTTCCTCGCACTTGTAAATGCGGCACAGAACAGTCTTGTAGTTCGAACCGAAGCCCGACAAAGTTTGCGCATTCTTCGGCATGCCTGGATTGAAAAGCCATGCGGGTGGTCCCACGCCTGCTCAACCATTGCGCCGTCAACCGACCGCGCATCTTTCCTTTTTGGAAACGGCGCTTCCATATGCGAAACGCCGTTTCGCGCTCTGCTGAATAAACTGAGAAACGCGTTTACGGTGCCGTGCAGCAAGAGGGGCTGCTGATTGCACCGTGAAGACGGGGCTTGAAGCGAGTGCGCGGATTTCGACATACTGCACGCGCATCTGAACGGGGGAAAGATGGACTCTTCTATTGCGACGTATCTTGTGGTTGCGGCGTTCGTTGTGATTCTCAGCATCAGCTACATCCGCTTCAAAAAACGCGAAGAGGACGGCATTTTACAGCAGCCGAATACCGATATCAAGCAAACCATGTCCGAAGTGAGGGATTATTTCGGGCTCGATCCCAAACAGGGGAAGAAAAGCGCAATCGATGCGTTTGACCTGGCTCCGATGCAGATTCTCACTGAGATGTCGGGCCAGTCAGGCAATAGGAAGCCAGCTAGATCAAAAAGGGGGAGGAAAAGGTGATGGGATCGAGCATTCTCTAGTAAGGAAATCAAAACTCATAATCGATTACGAAAGGGGAGAAGAATGAGCAACGAAAAAGCCGCCAAGAAACCGGCGGCGAAAAAAGGGTTTACCAAGCGCCTTATCGGCCTGATCCTCGGCATCATTGCGCTCGCGGTGTGCGCATTCGTGCCGGCTACTGCTGATTTGTCCCATGAGGCGATCATGTCCCTTGGCATTCTTTTGCTTGCGATCATCTTCTGGATTTGCGATACGTTGCCCGCGGGCGTGACTGGCCTTCTAGGTGCTATCCTTCTGTGCGTTTTGGGCGTTGTTCCCAAATTCGCCGATGCGTGGAGCGGTTTCACGTCTGCCACGGTTTGGTTCATCTTCGGCGTGTTCGTGATGACCGCTATCATGATTAAGACGTCCCTTGGACGCCGTTTGGTTACCGCTCTTGTGTCGAAGGCGGGAACGAAGGCGAAGTCGGTCGTCCTGGCGTACATGATCGCGACCGCCATTGTGTCCATGTTCATGACCGACACCGGTGCCGTCGCAGTCGGCATGGCGCTCGCCCTGCCGTTCTTGAAGGCAATCAATGCCAAGGAAAACAAGCCCAACCTCGGCCGCTGCCTTGCCATGGGCATTGCGTTCGCCGCTATTATCGGCGGTTTCATCACTCCGTTTGGTCATTCGCTCAACATCCTGTGCGCTGGCCTTCTGACCTCCACTTACGGTTTGAGCATCGGGTTCTTCGAGTGGTTCGTCCCCGGCCTTATCATCGCGGTCGTCATGATTCCGGTGCTGTGGATTATCCTGTGCAAGGTGTTTCCGCCTGAGTCGCTGACCGAAGAAGAGGCGGCTCTCATCGCGAAGAAGGATGACGAGCCCATGAGCGCGCTCGACATCAAGTCGCTTATCTACATGATCGTGCTGGTCGTTGGCTTCATTGCCGGCAACTGGGTGCCGATCCTCACCAACGTCAACGTGATCATCGTCATGCTCGCCATCGCGTTCGTTCCCGGTATCGATATCCTCAATTGGAAGGAATTCGAGTCTGCAGAAGGCTGGGGCGTCATCCTCATGGTCGGCGGCGTTATGTGCATGGCGAACGCCTGTGCATCGACTGGTGTTGCAGCTTACCTGGTGAACCTCTTCCTTTCCAGCGGAATCCTTGGCATGAACACGCTGGTCGCGCTCATCATCATCATGGCCGTCGCGTACGTCATCCATACCTTCGTGCCGGCAGCGCCTGCACTGTGCGCGCTGTTCGTGCCGCCGGTCATGGGCTTCTGCGTTGCGGCAGGCGTCTCGCCCGCAATCTTTGCGATGCTCATGGCTTCGGTCACGGCAGGCAGCTTCCTCATGCCGTTCAGCCCCCCGATGATGGTTTCCTACAGCGAGGGCTACTACACGACGACGGAGCTCACTCGCGCTGGATGGCTTTGCTCGGTCATCTACGTTCTCGTGGAAGTGCTGGTCATCTACTTCATCGGCGGCTTCATGCTCCCGCTTGCAGCTTAGTTAATGGCTCGATTCGATTCGAAAGCTTTTCAATGAGATTGTTGGAGTAGCCCAGCCGAGACGGCCGCAGTCACTGAAACTGCGGCCGTTTTTCTGAAACGTTATGAAAACGGATCGAGGGAGTGTTTTCATGCACTATAAAATCACGAACATCGAATACGGCATCGGCCCTTGGGGAAGCGAATTTATCTACGGTATGGTGGGAAACCCTCGCCCAGGTCAATCCGAGCAGAACGTACATTCGGTGACTCTCGTGCAGGGAGGCGGCCATAACATCCTCGTCGATACCGGCGTCGATACCGAAGACCTGGTGAAGAAGCAGTTGTGGGACGAACTGATCACGACGTGCCATGGGGTGGTGTGGGCTTTGGAGCAAGTGGATCTGACGCCCGAGGATATCGACATCGTCATCTTGACTCATGCCCATATCGACCACATCAGCGGCGTATGCCGGTTCCCGAACGCCCGGATTTACATCCAGCAGAAGGAATTCGAGTCGTGGGAGCGCATGGTCGGCGAACCCGAGTACGCGCAAGCCGTTCTTCCCGCTGCATTCGCGAGCGATTATCCGCCGATGCGGGCGATGGTCGACGAGGGGAGGCTCGTGCTGCTCAACGGGGACGTCGTCAACTTTTTGCCGGGAATCGACTTGCGTGTTTTCAACGACTGCCATTCCGTTGCCGAGCAGGTTGTGGTTGTGAAGGAAAGCCCGCGCGAGGCAGGAACGCAGACGAAGCCCGTTGTCGTCCATAACGAACAGGGCATTCGCGTTGTGTCAGGGGCTCTGGGGGCGGCGACCTCCGATACGTTCAAGAAGTACGTCATTGCGGGCGATATCGCCGTGCGGCCCGCAAATCTTGTGGGAATGGGCGAATGGAAGGGTTATCTTGCCCCGATTCTCGGTCGGTCGGGTTCGATGATCAAGGTTTTCGAGGCTTACGCATGGATTCTCGATCAGATCGAAGGCGATATGACGAGGCTCGTTCTTACTCACGATTGTACAATGAAGGACCGATTCGAAAGCCGCGAGACGGAAGACGGCCTGTTCGTCCATTACGTTTACTAGCGCTTTGGGGATAGTGCAGCGGATGCGTTTTGCTTGAGGGGGCAAAGCAATGAACATCGATTACTTGAAGGAATTTATCGATCTTTCTGAGACGTTCAGTTTCAGCGCGACGGCGCGTCGCTTCTATGTGAGCTCATCGGTTCTGAGCAAGCATATTTCCGCAATGGAAAAAGAACTTGCGGTGAAGCTTTTAAGGCGCGACAGCCATGGCGTTGAGCTGACGGCGTGCGGTGAGGTGTTCCTTGAAGAAGCGAGGGAAATCGTCAACTGCTGGGATCGTGCGGTCACGCGTCTCGAGATGGCTTCGAAGTCGTACAGAAGAGTTGTTCGCGTGGGATATCTTCGCAATGCGGCGCATCCGTTTATCGCCATGTTCTTGAAACGGTTGGCGAGGTGCAATCCCGATATCAAGGCGATTCCGATCTGCATGGAATACGGCGAGCTGTTCGACGCGATAGGCACGCGCAAGGTCGATTTCTCGTTCGGTCTCGATCCGAGTTTCGGCGATACCGCTCGCTGTGGTTCGATGCCGATGTACAAAGATCGGTTCGATGTGATCGTGGGCTCGAAGCATCCTTTGGCGGAGAAGAAGGGCGAGGGAATCCTCGTCGAGGATCTTAAACCCTTTCACTTGCTTCTCCCGAGCTCCGACAGGTATCCGGGGATGAGCGAGTATATTGCCAGCCTGCTTCCAGCGGACCATGAGGGAGAAATCGGACATTACGGAGACGTCGACTCGCTTTACTTGGGTGTCGAGCTTCAAAATGCCGTCGGTTTCTCTTCGGAGCACAATATGCCGATGTTCGGCGAACGCATCGATTTCATTCGAATCAATGACGAGAACACGGAATATTACGTAAGCGCGATTTGGAATAGGGATACCGAAGCTGAAGTCGTCGATCCGTGCATCGATGCTGCCCGGTACTGCACCGAGCGGCTGCAGGAGAAGGGCTATGTCATTTAGGCGTTCGAGGTAAGCGGGAATTCTTACCGATCGCATATGCGCGGGCGTCGTTTCCATTTTGGAAAGTACCTTTCCTTTAACGACGAACGCGCGCTTCGTGCGGTATCTATACTGATTACCAGGGACGGTGAAGCAGCGGGTATGACCTGCCGCTTCGATGGAGGATTCGAGAGGAGAATAGCATGGCAGAATTCAAAGACGTGTCCCATGAGCGTCATGCGGGGGAGAAGATCGGCAGGCCCGACAAGTACGAGTACGTCGAACACGAAAAGCCTTGGCGTTACCAAGAAGGCGAGTACACGGTCACACGCGGCAGCGCGTGGTCGGGTCCTGGATGCCATCTTGGGTGTGGTCTGCTTCTGTATACCGACAAGGACGGCAAGCTTGTAAAGGTTGAAGGCGACCCCGAAAACCCGTTCAACAAGGGACGTTTGTGCGTGCGCTGCCTCGACTTGATGGAATCCGCCTACAACGAGAATCGCGTCGTGTACCCCATGAAGCGCGACCCGAAGAATCGCGGCAAGGACAAGTGGGAGCGCATCAGTTGGGACGAAGCGTACGACCTTATCGCAGAGAAGTTTCTCGCATACAAAGAGGAATTCGGTGCTCAGTCCGTGCTCTTCTTCAAGGGCACCGGCCGCGATATCGCTCCGTGGATCAGCCATCTTGCCTGGTCGTTCGGCAGCCCTAACGTCGTGTTCGCGCTTTCCGGCTGCGCGTGCTTCGTACCTCGCATTGCGAGTTCTATGTGCACGTCGGGATCTTTCTGGGTTGGCGACTACTCGCAGCAGTTCACCAAGCGCTATGACGATCCTCGTTGGAAGGTTCCCGAGTGCATCGTGCTTTGGGGCAACAACCCGATCGTTTCCAATTCCGATGGCTTGTACGGACACTGGGTCGTTGACTGTATGAAGCGCGGCTCGAAGATCATTTCCGTCGACCCGAAGATGACATGGCTCGGTACGAAGGCCGAAATTTTCCTGCCGCTGCGTCCCGGCACCGACGCCGCGCTTGCCATGGGCATCCTGCACGTCATGATTGAGGAAGAAATCTACGACAAGGAATTCGTCGATTGCTGGTGCTATGGCTTCGATCAGCTGAAAGAGGCATGCGAGCCCTACACTGCCGAGAAGACCGCCGAGATCTGCTGGGTAAAACCCGAGAAGATCGTCGAGGCGGCTCGCATGATCGCGAACGCAGACGGCGCCATCATGCAGTGGGGCGTTTCGACCGACATGTCGAAGGAAGCTGTTCCGTCCTGCCAGGCACTTTCCGCCATCTTCCAGATCACGGGCAACGTCGACAACCCGGGCGGCATGATCGCTCCTCCGTCGATTCTTCCGTACTATGCCGGTTGGGGTGGCGAGAACCTTTCCGACGAGCAGAAGGAAAAGCGTCTCGGCATCCATAAGTACCCGCTTTACCGTTACGGTTTCAAGAATGCGTCGACCGATGTGACGATTGAATGCTTGGAAACCGGCAAGGACGAGCTCGGTAACGATTACCCGCTGAAGGCTGCCTGGATGCAGACCACCAACCCGCTCGTGAATTCCTCGCCTGACACGCGCCGTACGTACAACGCGCTGAAGAAGCTCGAGTTCATCGTGTCCGTCGACATGTACATGACCCCGACCGTTCAGGCGCTGGCCGATGTCTTCCTGCCGGCTTGCACGTTCGCCGAGCGCAACGGCATCCGCATCGGCGACGGCGTGCAGCGCGGCGAGACCATCAACAAGGCGATCCAGGTCGGCGAAGCGAAATCCGACATGGTGATCAACCTCGAGATCGGCAAGCGCATCTGCCCCGAGTTCTACCCGTGGGACACCGAGGAAGAGATGTTCTCTCACATTCTCGAGGGCATGGACATGTCCTTCGAGGAGCTGCGTGAGGCGGCTCCGACTTACCTCGACTTCGAGTACTACAAGTACAAGAAGGGCTTGCTGCGCTCCGACGGCCAGGTTGGATTCCAGACGGCAACGGGTCGTATCGAGTTGTGGTCGAGCTATTTCAACAAGATCGGCATCCAGTGTGTGCCGTCGTTCGACGAACCGTCGCCCGGCCCGATTGCCGACCCGGAGCTCTACAAGGAATACCCGATTGTGCTCACCACGGGTGCGCGCAACTGGTCGCTGTTCCATTCCGAACATCGTCAGGTCCCGAAGCTGCGCGCTATGCGCCCCGATCCGATCGTCCAGATGAATCCGAAGACCGCTGCCGAATGCGGTGTTCGCGAAGGCGACTGGGTGTGGGTCGAGAACCAGCGCGGCCGCGCGAAGCGTCGCGTCGAGCTCACCGAGGCGCTCGATCCTCGTTACGCATCGACTGACCATGGTTGGTGGATGCCTGAGCAGGAAGGCTGGGAAGACGGAGGTTATTCCGGCATGCTCGATTACAACATCAACCAGCTGTTGGCCTACGATCCGGGTCGTTCGGGCTTCGGTTCGAACTACAAGACTGTTCTGTGCCGCATTTACAAGTGCGAGGAAGGCGACCACAACACGCTTTCCAATCCGCTTGGTTACGAAGAGAAGGCGGGGGAATAAACCATGGCTAAAGGTATTCTGGTCGACTACGAGTGGTGCTCTGGCTGCCATACCTGCGAGATGGCGTGCACGGTGGAGCTTTCGCATAGGGGTTTCCCCGAAGGACATTGCGGTGTAAAGCTGCACGAAGAGGGCGTTTATCAGATCGGTGAGGACAAGTGGACCGACATCAACATGCCGATCTTCACTGACCTGTGCGATCAGTGCGCCGAGCGCATGGCCCAAGGCGAGGCCGAGCCGACGTGCGTGAAGCACTGCCAGGCACATGTGCTGAAGTACGGCGACATCGCGGATTTGGCGAAGGATCTGGCCGAAAAGCCGAAGCAGGTCCTGTACTGCCTGGAAAAGTAACGGTTGATTGACTCGCGGGGCCGCGAGCGCCTATGTGGCGGTCCTGCGGGAAGCCTTGCGCCGTCGTGCGCGTAGGCTCGGCGAAAAGAGAAGGAGATAGGCCATGTGCGCGGTTTGCGTTTCATGCGGAAAATGCGAAGGGAAGCCTATCCCCCTTCTCGTTCGCGGGACGTGTCCTGTTTGCGGGACCAACAACGGCGAGGGGGCGGCCGTCTGCTCGAAGTGCGGTGCGGCGCTTCCTAAGCCGCCCGGCGGCCCGGCTGCGGGCCTTGACGAAAAGCCATCTCGCTGAACAAATCTCGGCGGATGCCGGCATGTCGTGCGACAGCGTTCCCTCCCGTTGTCGCACGGCGCGCGAGAGCACGCCGATCTCCACACGCCCGAGCCCTGTCCCCGGGGCTTGCGGGTTTGCGTAACGCTGTTGTTTACGCCCGGATTCCCCGTACGGCTTTGTCGTGCGGGGGATTGTCGCGTTGGCGCCGGCATCGATCGACTTGTCGCAGGGCGCTGGATTCATGATGCAGGAGCGAACGGCGTGCACCGCTTGCCCTTTTTCGGGGTGCCGCCTTCGGCTCGCTTGCTTGCTACACGAACGCCCTCGCGATGCGCTCGATTCCGCGTTTCACAACAGGATCGTCCAGCTTGTCGATGAGCTTGCGGTAGATGCGCTCGCGGATCCAGGGCTCGGTGGAAAGCGCGATGGCGTCTTCGGTGGGCACCCATTTCACGCCACTGTTCTCATCAGGCTTTATACGGATTGGCTCCTCGGGGGAGGCCACGGCGAGATATGTCACGTTCAAATGCAGATGCGACCCGACGTACTTCCCGCGCTTCTCGTGTCCGTCGACGGTGAGCACTTCAAGAGAGTAGATGTTCCCCGCCGGGAGCGTCACCATGCGCGCGTGCGACACGCCCGTTTCCTCCTGAAGCTCGCGCAGCGCGACAGCAGCAAGGTCGCGCTCGCCGTCGGCGTGGCCCCCAATCCACGACCACGAGCCGTAGATGTTGTGGAATACGAGCAGCGTTTGCGCGCAATCGGGGCTCACGACCCAGATCGAACACGCCATATGCGCGAGCGCCTCGCGGGAAAACGCGTTCTCGCACGTGCCGAGCACTGAGAGAATCACCTGCTTGTCGACTTCTTCCTGCTCGTTTGCAGGCTCGTATGCCGCGATGTCGTCTTCGATCGCCATGTTGTCCCTGCCTTTCCCTCCGCCTGATTGTAGCGCCGCTGTGCCCCTTCGCGCGCCTGACTTTTCCCTCGCGCCCGCGCGCTGCCTGAGTGCGCTCGTCTTCGCGGGGCGCCGCTGCCCATTCGCCAGCGCTCGCCGTCCTTCTCTGCTAGGGCCACCAGCTCCGCTCGTGCGCCCGTCGCCTCAAACGGCGGGGGCGTGCGTTTACGCTTGCATCGCCGTGCTACACTAGCGTTTACGAAAAAAGGAGTCATGTGATTTCGGAACGCGAAATAGCTGCCAATTGCAATTCACGCACGTTTGCCCGCGCCGAGCGGATAGCCGCGAACGATCGCAACATCTTGACGAAGCGCGTGCGCTATGAGGTGGGGGAGACAGTACTGTCTGCCCAGGTCGCAAGCTCAAGCGGATGGGACGACCACTATCGTGCGTCCGTCTATCTGTCGCCTGACGAGGAAACGGTCGAGGATTGGTCGTGCACCTGCCCCGCGGTGGTGGAATACGACGGGCTGTGCAAACACTGCGCAGCGCTCGCGCTCTCCTTCTCCCGCGCGCCTGAGAAGTTCATGGGTTACACGCCGAAGCGCCACGTGGCGACATCGGCCTGCATCACCGAGCTCATGCGCCGTGGCGAGCAGTTCGCCGACGACAGCGACATGGAAGGCTCGATCGACCTCGAGTGCACGCTCACGTACGGCTACCGTCTGTGGTCGGCAAGCTTCAAGGTGGCAAGCCCCACGTCCTCCTACGTTATGAAGAGCATCTCCGACTTCGTGTCGCGCATGCGTGCAGGCGAGCGATTCTCCTATGGGAAGAAGCTCGCTTTCACGCACGCACCGGCGCTCCTTACCGAGCGCGGCCGTCGCGTGGCGGAGTTCCTCGACCGCGCCGTCTCCCTGCGCGAACGGAGCGCGCAGACCACCCGCTGGGGCATCGCCTTGGCGCCCGATGTCGGTCGCGATATCAGCCTCTCGGAAGCGGAGGTCGTCGAGCTGCTCGACGCGCTCGACGGGGGGCCGTTCACCATTCGCGGCACCGATATCGGCACGCGCTCGGTCACTGAGGCACACATCGTTCACGCAGATCCCGAGGTCAGGGTGTCGCTCGAGAAATCCAACGAGGACGGTTACTGCATCGAGCGCGGCTCCGACGTTGTGCTTGCCGCGCAGGGCCGCCGTATGTACCTGTGGATGGGCAACGTCGTGTACCGCTGCTCGCCGGAGCTTGCTCGCTGCGCCGACTTCTTGCGCATGGTCTACGAGGGCTCCGATGTGCGCCTGTTCATCTCGAAGGAGGACATGCCTCTTTTCTGCTCCGCCGTGTTACCCCAGGTGGAGAAGGCGCTGCACATGGACATACCGCCTGAGGTGGAGCGCTTCCGCCCCGTGCCCGGCGAAATCTCCTTCTACTTCGACAAGGTCCGCGCGGGCGTTCGCGTGGAGGCGGTTGCGACCTACGGCGACTTCCGCTACGTTTTGGCGGGCGAAGACGCCCATCTCGTCGATGCTTCGCGCGCGCCCGCGCCCGTCGCGCGCGCCCGCGCTGCCGCAGCCGCGCGCGGGATTGCCCTTCACCGCGACGGCTCGGTGCACGAAGATCCGGGTCCCCTGCGCGATGCCCGCCTCGAGGCGCGGGCGACGACGCTTGTCGAGCGCTACTTCGGCCTGGGGGACCCGATCATCCCGAACGCCGACGACGATGCGGTGGGCAACTTGCTCTTCGGCGGCCTGCCCGAGTTCCGTGCGCTCGGCGAGGTCTTCACCACGCCCGCCTTCGACCGCCTCATCCGCGACGGCAAGCCGCGCATCTCCATGGGGGTGTCGCTTGCGGGCAACCTGATCGACCTGACGGTGAGCGCGGACGATTTGGAATCCGAAGAGCTCGCCGCGCTGCTGTCGAGCTACCGCAAGCGCAAGCACTACCACAAGCTCAAGGGCGGCGCGTACCTTTCGCTTGAGGACATGGACTTGGCCGAGCTCGATCGCATTGCGTCTGACCTGGGAATCTCTTTGAAGGAACTCGCGAGCGGCAAGGTCGAGCTGCCGAGCTATCGCGCGTTTTACCTCGACGAGGAGAAAGACCTCGACCGCGACCGCTCCTTTAAAAGCTACGTGGACAATTTCCGCTCGGTCGACGAGCAAAGCTACACGCCGCCCGCCCAGCTCTCAAGCGTGCTGCGCCCCTATCAGGAAGAAGGCTTCCGCTGGCTTTCCGCTCGCTGCGATGCGGGGTTCGGCGGCATCCTCGCCGATGAGATGGGCCTGGGCAAGTCGCTGCAGCTCATCTCGCTTCTGCTCGCCCGCTGCGACGAGGCGCGCCGCGTGGGGCCGAGCCTTATCGTGTGTCCGGCGTCGCTCGTGTACAACTGGCTGCAGGAATTCGCCCGCTTCGCGCCCGAGCTCACGGTTCGCGCCGTCGCGGGCCCGAAAGCCGAGCGCCGCCGTATCAGGGCGCTCTCGCTTCCCGCGCCCGACGGCTCTGCCGCCACCGACCCGTGCGACGTGCTTGTGACCTCCTACGACTTGCTTCGCATCGACATCCATGACTGGGTGGGGGAGCGCTTCTTCCTGTGCGCGCTCGACGAGGCGCAATACGTGAAGAACCCGGCGGCGCTCGTCACGCGCGCGGTGAAGCGCGTCGAGGCGGAGCATCGTTTCGCGCTCACGGGCACTCCGATGGAGAACCGTCTCTCGGAGCTCTGGAGCATCTTCGATTTCCTGATGCCGGGGCTGCTTGGCCCCTATGCGCGCTTCCGCGAGCGCTTCGAGTTGCCGATCGTCGGCGGCGACGAGGACGTCGCGCGCAGGTTGCAGGCGCTCGTGGGTCCGTTCATGCTGCGACGCCTGAAGACGCAGGTGCTCTCCGACTTGCCCGAGAAGCTCGAAAGCGTAGTGTACGCGCCCATGACCGGCGAGCAGCTGAAGCTGTATTCCGCACATGAGCAGCGCCTTCGTGAGGAACTTACGCGCCAGAAGAACGACAAGGCTGCCAAGGACGGCGGGCGCAAGAGCGGCATGTCGGATGCGGAGTTCAACAAGAGCAAGGTGCAGATCTTGGCCGAGCTCACGCGCCTGCGCCAGCTGTGCTGCGACCCGCGCCTGCTCTACGAGAACTACAAGGGACCTGCGGCGAAGCTCGACGCGATTTGCGATCTGGTAGATTCAGCGATGGGCGGCGGCGAGAAGGCGCTCGTGTTCTCCCAGTTCACAAGCTTCTTGTCTCTTATTGCCGACAAGCTCGACGCGGCGGGCGTGCGCTACTTCATGATCACGGGCGCCACGCCTAAAGAGGAGCGGCTTGAGCTGGTGAACCGCTTCAACGCCGACGACACGCCCGTGTTCCTGATTTCACTCAAGGCGGGCGGCACGGGGCTCAACCTCACGGGCGCGTCGGTCGTCATCCACGCCGACCCCTGGTGGAACGCGGCGGCGCAGGATCAGGCGACCGACCGCGCGCACCGCATCGGGCAGACGCACGTGGTGAGCGTCGAGCGCGTAATCGCGAAGGGGACGATCGAGGAGCGCATCCTCGCACTTCAGGAGGCGAAAAGCGACTTGGCCGACCAGGTCGTCGGCGCGTCTGGTGTGTCGCTCGCCTCGCTTTCCCGCGACGATTTGGTCGACCTGCTGAGCCCGGTGGAATAGAAGTGGCCGAGGGGCGCTGGCCTCGCTAATCCCGCCAGCCGGGCTACATTCGGGATAGGCGGCTGAAGTCGGCGGTCTCGTCGATTACGGTGATGCCCGCGTCGCGGAATGTGGCCGCGGCGATGCCCCATCCAGGCACGAGCGTGCCCGAAAACGTGCCGTCGTAGACTTCCCCCGATCCGCATGAGGGACTCTTCGCCTTGAGGATGGCCAGCTCACAGCCTGCTTCCTTTGCGCGCGCAAGCTCGGTCTGCGCGCCGAGGGCGTAGGTGGCCGTGCGATCGGCTCCGCTCGCGTCGAGAATTGTCCAAGAATCCTCGTCCGCCGTGCTTGCTTCGCGTTCGCACGAGGTAAAGCTCCCGTACCCGCGTCCCGCCTCGCCCAGGCATTCCTTCTTCTCGCGATTGGTTTCGCTTACGAGGAAGCTCGGCGTGCTGCTGTCCGCCGTGCGCGCTTTCCCGCTCTTCATCCATGGAGCCCGTACTATTTCGCAGGGGGTGCGCGGCGTGGGAAGGCCGCCCGCCACTTCGGGGCAGACGGGCACAAGCTCGTGCCCGAGTGTGGTGAGCTCAGACACGCGCGCGCACGGTTTCGAGCATCCGTCGTAACGGCACGCCTCGCCCAAAAGGCACGCGCTCACAGCGATTCTCATGCAAACCTCCCCACGTACAGAAACACGGGCCGCCGAGCCCGAGGGATCCCGAAGAGCCCCAGGGTCTCAGGTACGCCGAGGGCCCAGGGTCCCAGGGCCCCGATGGCCACCAAGACCCCAAGACCCCAAGCGACCCGCCGCCCCACTTCTTCTCGAAGCCAAGTATATCCCTTCAACCGCCAGCCCCCTCGCGCCCTTTACGCGTTAACGGGAAAGAGCTTGCCGTTCACCATGACATACACGTTTTCGTCCGTCGCGAAGTGCGAGGGAATCGCATAAGCGAACGTGCAGGTTACATGGCTTCTCGCTGGCGCGGTGTAGAGCGTGCCAACGTAATCGTCGGCTCGTGACGGCGCCGCTACCTCTTCGACGAGCTCGTATGACGTGCGCGAGATGCGAGACACGTTGCCCTCATCGTCGATCACTACGAGGGTTGCAAGGTTTTCGCATCCTCCGACGAAGTCTTCGTCGGCGTCGCCGGTGTTCTCGACATCGATTGTGATCGTTGCGAAGGTGAACCCGTCCGTGGCAAGTGATCCGTCTTCGTTAAAGGCTATGCCGAACCGCGATTGGAGCCATTTGTCCGCATAGGCAGAGTCGCCGCCGAATCCTTGCAGGTAGAAGAACTCGTTTTTCGTGCGTCCGAGCGGCGGTGTGTCGCCGAACGTCACCTCAGGTGCGTGAATCACGGTCGAACCGCAATCGATAAGGTTAGCCTGATAATTGCCGTGTTCATCGGTCGAAGTCGCGATATTCTGGGCGGCAACGGTGTCATCGGGTCCCAGCACATCCAGCTCACTCGCGTTTATGCCTAAAGGCTCGGTTTCATCGACGATGTCTTCGTTCTCGTCAACGCCGTTTGGCATAAGTGCGCTTGCGAACTCGTTTGCTTGCGTGCTGGCGTTGGGGAACGAATCGTTCGTATCCGAAACGACCTCTCCGAACACCGATGCGATCGAGTACGTTCCATCGCCGTTGGCAAGTGGGGTGACCATGCGCGTCTCGGGATCTGCGTCCTTGACTTCGCGGCTTGTCATCTCGGACGTCATGTTGAAATAGGTCGGGTTGTCGGCATAGCGAGGTTCTACGCGAAACATCGCTTCGTGCAAGGTGATGACCTGGGTTGATGTGCTTCCGTCTTCGAAAGTGGCCGTTACGGTGAGCGTGGCGCCGTCGAAAAGCGATAAGGGGTCACCCTCGGCATCCGGGTTGAACAGGCCAAAGCACGTCGTGCCGTCTTCGATGCCGGGCGCGTCTGCAAGTGCGAGGTCGATTACCGATCCGTAACGCTTTAATAGGGCGGCTTGGATTTCCTGGTCGCTTCGCGGCTCCTCGCCGTTCAGGTCTCCGCCTTCCTCGGCGTCCCACTTCACGACGACAGCCGAGTCGCAGCTCGAAAGCGTGCTGTCGAGCCCTCGAAAGCGGTCGCTCCAATCGACGGCGCGATTGAAGGCGATTGGGTCGCTGGTCTGGGAAATCGTCGTGACGTCTTGTCGGTACAGCTCGCCCGCCGATATGCTCGCCTGCACACGGGAGATGCCCTCGCCTTCTACGGTGAACGTGCATCCGGTGAAGTACCCTTCGGCTTCGCCGGCTTGCGTCCATTGGGAGTGCGTGCGGTCGAAGACAATCCGCCCGTCTTCGGAAGGGAGAATGGTTTCGCCATCGCTCGCCCAGGCGCGAACGGTGAAGCCGTGAGCGGCTGTCTGCGTTGCTGACTGCGGCGAAGGGACGGCTCCTCCCGCTGCCGCGACAGCGTATCCGACGCCGCCGACGATTAACGCTCCTGCCACGAAGCAGGCGGCAATTGCATATGGCTTGTATGGCTTGTGGAATCGTGTCTTGCGTGTCGAGTGCGTGGTCTGCTCCTTCGCGCGGGCGAGCGTCGCGGCGACGAGTTCCTCGCTGGGCTCTATGCTTTTCATGAGTTCGGCGTAGCGGGTGAAAAAGTCGTGTTCGTTCATTGCGTGTCCTCCAGTTCGATGCGCAGTGCTTTGCGGGCACGATGTAGGTGGGAGCGTACGGTGGCGGGTGCGTCCCCGATGATTCCGGCGATCTCGGTTGTTGAGTATCCCTCGTAGTAGAACAAGTGCACCACGGCTCGTTGTTTCGGCGACAGCGCCGCAAGTGCACATTCGAGCATTACGTCTTGCGCTGCCGTTCCGCTTTCCGATTCAAATTGCTGCAGCGAGTCTGATGCTGCCTTGGCTTCTGCAGCGGGGCTTTCGAGCGGTTCAGCCAAACGATTTTCTCGTTGTCGCAGGATGTCGTTCGAGCAGTTGATTGCCACGCGAATGAGCCATGCCTTTTCGTGATCGGCGTCGGTGAAGGTGCCGCTGTGAAGGTGTCGTTTTAAGAATGTGTTCTGGAAAACATCGCTTGCGTCGTGCGCGTTGCCGCAATACGCGAGCGCAATGCGGTAGACCATGGCACCCCAAGCCTCGATCGTCTGCTCAAGGGTATTGTTCACTGTCCTTTTCAATCGTCTCCTTCCCCTGCTTCCTTGATGATAGCTGCATAGGGTCCACGGCTTTATATTGTTTCGCTTGCGACCGGTCTCACCTCTAACACGTTTCGGGCCAGCGATATGTTGCACTGGGAAAGAATCTTGCTTGAACTCTCCATATCTCCCGTATTCCCCAAAGGCTACAATGGAGGGCGACACAAAACGGCGCCTGAGCGAGGCGCCCTGTAGAAAGGCAGAGCATGTTCGACGGAATGAAGAGCCCTGGCCGCAACGACGAGTGCTGGTGCGGCAGCGGGAAGAAATACAAAAAATGCCACCTCAACCTGGACGAGCGTTTGCAGGAGCTCTATGAGCAGGGCGAAGAGGTGCCCCATCGTTCGCTTCTGAAGACCGCCGCCGACATCGAGGGCATCAAGAAGTCGGCAGCCATCAACATCGGCGTGCTCGATTACGTGGCCGAGCACATCAAAGCAGGCGTCAGCACCGCCGAAATCGACAAGTGGATCTACGACTACACCGTCGAGCACGGTGGTACGCCGGCAGACCTCAACTTCGAGGGGTACCCCAACAGCGTGTGCACATCCATCAACGAGGTGGTCTGCCACGGCATTCCCTCCGAGGAAGACGTGCTCAAAGAGGGAGACATCGTGAACGTGGACTGCTCCACGATTCTCGATGGCTACTTCTCCGACTCCTCGCGCATGTTCATGATCGGCGAGGTCGATGAGGAAAAGCAGAAGCTCGTTCGCGTTACGAAGGAGGCGCTCGAGGCGGGTCTGGCCGCGGTAAAGCCGTGGGGGCACCTGGGCGATGTGGGCGCCGCGGTCTCCGCGCATGCGCATGCGAACGGCTTCTCGGTTGTCGAGGAGTTCGGCGGGCACGGCATCGGGCTTGAGTTCCACGAGGACCCGTTCGTGAGCCACGTTGCCGAAGCGGGGACGGGCCCGGTGCTCGTGCCAGGCATGTGCTTCACCATTGAGCCGATGATCAACGCGGGGGAGCACGAGATCGACATGTCCGACCCTAACGGCTGGACGATCCGCACGGCAGACGGCAAGCCTTCGGCGCAGTGGGAAGTGCAGCTTGTGGTGACCGACGACGGCTACGAGCTTCTGTCGTGGTAAAACGCCAGGTAGCAACCGTTATTTTGTGAAAGGCAAAATATTTAGAAATTTATCTTGCACTGCAGGTAGTTTTGCCCTAATATATCAACTTGCGCCACGGTGGGTGTGGCCTAGTTGGTTAGGGCGCCAGATTGTGGCTCTGGAGGTCGAGGGTTCGAATCCCTTCACCCACCCCAGCGCGCGCAGTATCTTTGACATATGCACTTTTGGACCGTTAGCTTAGTTGGTAGAGCAGGGGACTCTTAATCCCAAGGTCCGGGGTTCGAGTCCCCGACGGTCCACCATCTCGAAATCAAGCCCCAGCAATGGGGCTTTTTCTTTGCCGTTATGTCGCGGCTCTTGAAGGGAACGTTGGTTGCGGCGGGTGGAGCAATCGGGGTCTTTCTTCCGCCTCCCTTTCCTTCTCTCCATCGCCATCCTTCGAACCTTTCTTCCCCTGCGCGCGGATGGGCGAAGGGCGACGACAGGCATCGCCACCCCTCCGCTCCTCTCTTCCCGGGAGCTTGTACAAAAATGACGATAAGTTGCGAAGAAACTGTGTGCAATTACCCAAATAGTATAAAAATGAGGAATTACTCGGTTCGAATCTCGCTTGCATGCGACAAATTCGGGACAGATTAGCCGAATTACTAGCTAACTTCACCATTCCTTCACAACTTATCGTCGATTTTGTACACGACCTTGCTCGGGGCCCTTTTGCGCGTCGCCGTGTATAAGGAATCGAGCGAAATGGGGGACTGAAGGGCGGCACGAGAATGGACTGGAACTCGCCGGGCGGCAAAAAGGCGCGCGCCCGGGACTTGCCGCCACACCAGCGGGCATACGGGCGGGAAGGGAAACCCCTTCCCAGTTGCCCGGGACTCGCCGAGCAATCTTGCCTTTGCTATATCGCTCATTCCTGCGAGCACAGAAACCAGGTACCATGAAATCCGTACGCGCAAGCAAGAAGGAGGAGCCCATGGAAGCCGGCGAAAAGCGCTATCTCGAATTGCTTTCCCGATCGTTTCCCACCATTGCTGAGGCATCTGCTGAGGTCATCAACTTGTCGGCGATCTTGAATCTCCCTAAATCGACGGAATTCTTCGCCTCTGACATCCATGGCGAGTTCGAAGCCTTCTCGCATATCCTGCGCAACGGCTCAGGCTCGATTCGCCTGAAAGTCGACGACGTGTTCGGCGACACGCTCACCGACGCCGAGAAGCGCGCGCTCGCCACGCTTATCTATTACCCGCGCGAGAAAGCGAAGCTTGCACTATCGCAGGTGGAAGACGAGTACGCATGGTACGCCGTCACGGTACCGCGCCTCGTCGCGGTCTGCAAGCGCGCCGCGCGCAAGTACACGCACTCCAAAATCCGCCGCGCCGTGCCAAGCGAGTTCGCCTACATCGTCGAAGAGCTTCTGACCGAAGATCGCCATGGCGTCGACAAGGAAGCCTACTATAGCGCCATCATCGATGCGGCGGTGCGCACGGGCCGTGGCATCGCGCTCATCGAAGCGCTCTCGACCATGATCCAGCGTCTCGCGGTAGATCAGCTGCACATCATCGGTGACATTTACGACCGCGGCCCTGCGCCGCACACCATCATGGACGCGCTCATGGCGTACCATTCCGTGGACATCCAATGGGGAAACCATGACATCGTGTGGATGGGCGCTTCGCTCGGGCAGCGTGGCTGCATCGCGCATGTGGTGCGCAACTGCGCCCGCTACGGCAACCTCTCCATCTTGGAAGACGCCTACGGCATCAACATCCTGCCGCTCGCCACGTTCGCGCTCGACGCCTACGCCGACGACCCGTGCGTCGGCTTTGCGCTCAAGGGCAATCCCAATCTTCCTCCCTCCGAGCTCGAGATGAACGTGAAGATTCAAAAGGCGATGGCAATCATTCAGTTCAAGGTAGAAGGCCAGCTCATCGACGAGAACCCGGCTTTCGGCCTCGACGACCGCAAGCTTTTGGACAAGATCGACTACGCGCGTGGCACGGTGATGCTCGACGGCACCGAATACGAGCTCACCGACAAGGTGTTCCCGACCATCGACCCGAAGGACCCCTACGCCCTCACGCCCGCCGAGCAAGACGTGATGGAGCGCCTCGTCTCCGCCTTCACCGGATGCGAGAAGCTCCGTCGCCATATGCAGTTCTTCCTGGAGGCGGGAAGCCTGTACAAGGTTCACAACGGCAATCTGCTTTTCCACGCCTGCGTGCCGCTCAATGCTGACGGCTCTCTCAAAGAAGTCGACGTTTGCGGCAAGACGTACAAGGGCCGTGCGCTCTACGACGTGATGGAGCGCCACGTACGCGCTGCGTTCTTCAGCCGTGACGAGGAAGAGCGCCGCCGCGGGCGCGACATGCTGTGGTATCTGTGGCTCGGGCAGGGCAGCCCGTTGTTCGCAAAGAGCAAGATGGCCACCTTCGAGCTTTATCTCATTGCTGACAAGGCCGCCCGCAAGGAAGTAAAGAACCCCTTCTATACCTTGATCGACGACGAGGCCGTGGTCGCGAACATCTTCCGCGATTTCGGGCTTGACCCCGAAACCTCCCACATCATCTGCGGGCATGTTCCCGTGAAGGTGAAGGACGGCGAAGACCCTGTGAAATGCGGCGGCAAGGTCATAATGATCGACGGCGGGTTCTCGAAGGCCTACCAGCCGACCACGGGAATTGCCGGCTATACGCTCATCTCTAACTCTTACGGGTTCATCCTGGCAGCACATGAGCCTTTGGAATCGGCTCAAGCCGCGATAGAGAAGGAGATCGATATCCACTCGTCCCGACATATGGTGGAGCAGGTGAAGAAGCGCACGCTCATGGGGGACACCGACGAGGGGCAGCAGATGAAACGCGAGATCGCAGATCTTGAGCGGCTGCTCAAGGCGTATCGCACGGGAGAGATACCAAGACAAGAGCAAAAAGGTGAATGAAACCGCTATGTGCCATATAACTGAAAGCTACCTCGACAACGCGGCGACCACGCCTACGCGTTCCGAGGTCATCGAGCGCATGAACGAGGTGATGCGCGACGCATGGGGAAACCCCTCGTCGGTTCATGCCGTGGGAATGCGCGCGAAGGAAGTCCTCGAGGAGAGCCGTGCTGTTATTGCAGGTGCGCTCGGGGTCGATTCTGGCGAGGTGTACTTTACTTCGGGGGCTACCGAATCGAACAACCTTGCCGTCCGAGGCGTGTGCTCGGCGCGACGCGACAACCCTGTCAAGATCATCACCTCGACGCTCGAGCATGCGTCGGTCACGCGAAGCGTGCGCGGCATGCGACGCGAAGAGGACTGGCCAGTCACCTACATCGATGCCATCGATGGCAGGCTTGACCTGGGGCAACTGCGCAATGCGCTCACGGAAAGCCCCACGTCGCTCATCACCATCATGAACGTGCAGAACGAAGTGGGCTACCTCTTCCCCTCGGCGGAGATCGGCCGCATGCGGGACGAGCTTGCCCCCGACGCGCTTTACCACGTCGATGCCACCCAAGCGTTCGGCAAGCTCTCCCCGAAACCGCGCGAGTGGCACGCCGAGCTGGCATCCGTCGCCTCGCACAAGATCGGCGGGCCGCGCGGTATCGGTGCGCTGTATGTGCGTGATGGCGTCAAGCTGCACACGAACGCATTCGGCGGCGGGCAGGAGCGCGGGCTTCGCTCAGGTACGGAGCCGGTATTCCTTGCTGCGGGTTTCGCGCGCGCCGTCGAGCTGGCGCAGGCCGAGCATGAGGAAACCCTCGCACATGTGCGCGCACTGAACGCGCAGATCCGCGCCGAGCTCGCGCGCCTTATTCCCACAGCCATCGTGAACTCGCCCGAGGACGCGTCCCCTTTCATCGTGAGCGTGAGCGTGCCCGGGCTGCGCAACGCGAAGTCGGTCGCGTACCTCAGCGATCGCGGCGTTTACGTGTCGCGCGCATCGGCATGCGAGTCGAACCACGAGCACGTGGCTGCCGGTACCTGGCGCAAGAAGCATCCGCTCTCGCTCCAGGCGGCGGGCATCCCGCTTTCGCAGGGTAACACGACGCTGCGCGTGAGCTTCTCGGGCGAGACAACGCCTGACGATGTCGCGCGCTTTGCGGCAATGCTCGCGGAATGCAATGCAGAGCTTGGGAGCCGTAAATAACAGGCGACCCCCTTTGCGTTCGGCGAAAAGCAGACTGCTGTACTTGACGAAAGGCGTGCGGGACTTTTTGCTATAGTATCTCGCAATACGTTCCCGTATTTCCATTTCCACCGATAGGGGAGAGCATGAAGAAGTTCCTGGGAGAGTTCAAAGAGTTCATCAACCGCGGCAACGTGATGGATCTGGCGGTCGCTGTCATCATCGGCGGCGCGTTCACGGCCATCGTGACGGCGCTCACTACCAACATCATTAATCCGTTCATCTCATTTATCGCAGGCGGCACTCCGGGCGAGCTCTCGGGGCTGGTGGTGCCGGGTACCGAAATTGACTTCGGCGCCTTCATCTCGGCGGTCATCAACTTCCTCATCGTGGCGTTCATCGTGTTTTTGCTGGTGAAGGCCGTCAACAAGGCGCAGGAGGCTGCCGATAAGCTCGCGGGCAAGGAAAAGGAAGAAGAAAAGAAGCCGCCCGTGTGCCCCTTCTGCCTGGAGGAAGTGAAGGAGGGCGCGACGCGCTGCCCGCACTGCACCGGCGCCTTCGACGAGCCCGCGAAGGGCAAATAGCCTGATAGCGCGCCCGTAATCGAGGTGACTGTCACTAAAAATGCGGCCGCATCTTCAAAAGAGAAGGTGCGGCCGCGTTCGTTTTGCAAGCCAGTCTACAGGTCAAGCTGCTCGATGACGCCTTTGAGCACCTCGGCGGATGCGCGCAGGCGTGCCTGCTCGTCATCGGAGAAAGGCGCGGGAACCTTGTATTCGATACCTTCGGCTCCAACAACGGCGGGCATCGAAAGCGCGATGTCGGAAATGCCGTATTCGCCTTCCATCAGGTTCGATACGGGAAGAATGGGCTTCTCGTCGCGCACGATGGCCTCACAGATGCGCTTCACGGACATGGCGATGCCGTAATAGGTGGCGTGCTTCTTCTCGATGATCTCGTACGCCGAGTTTTTCACGTCGTTCTCGATTTTTGCCATGGTCTCGGCGCTGTGCTCGCGCCCGCGCAGGCGGCTGAAGACATCAATCGGGATGCCCGAGACGTTCGCAAGGCTCCAGATGGCGATCTCGGAGTCGCCGTGTTCGCCGACGATGCGCGCGTGGACATTGCGCGGGTCGACTCCGAGATGCTCGCCGAGCACATACTTGAAGCGCGCGGTGTCGAGCACCGTTCCCGACCCGATGACACGGTTCGCCGGCAGCCCTGAGAGTTTGAGCGCTACGTAAGTGAGGATATCGACCGGGTTCGACACGACGACAAGGATGCCGTCGAACCCGCTATGCGTGATTTGCGGCACGATCGACTTGAAGATGCTCACGTTCTTGCTGACCAGGTCGAGACGTGTCTCGCCGGGCTTTTGGTTTGCGCCCGCTGTGATGATCACGATGCCGGCGTCGGCGATGTCGGCATAGTCGCCCGCGTAGATGTTCGCCGGCGATGCGAGCGGCATGCCGTGCGCGATGTCGAGCGCCTCGCCCTCGGCGCGGTCGCGGTCGACATCGATCAGCACCATCTCAGAGAACAGCCCGCTTTGCATCAGCGCGAACGCGGATGCGGATCCTACGAACCCGCATCCCACGATGCCAACTTTACGGAAATTGACGGGGCGTGTACCCGTTTCGATGCCGTTTGCCATGAGCCGTTCTCCTTCGTTGATTTTCGTTTTGCTATTGTGCCACAAAACGACTGACTGCCTAGGGTTGCTCGGCGCAAAACCCATCTAGAGTTCGACGGGCACCCATTCCTCATGGTTGCAAATCCAAGCTTGCGGTTCCTCCACGCTGAAGAACGTGAGCGTGGGGTCGTTCGGCCCGTCGTAGGTCTCGCCAAGCCCGCTCAAATGCGCGAAGCCAGCGTAGCGGATGTCGTCGTTGACCGTGTCCTCAAGCCCCGCGCGCCCGCGGAGGATAAGCCAGCCATGCCCCGGCCACCAGGCCGTTGCCTCGAACTTCGGATTAGTGACGAGTTCACCCCACACGTCCTTGGTTGTCGCGGTGCAAAACCAGATCTTGCCGTCTTGCTCGGCGGCGAAGCTGAAGGGACGCACGTGCGGCTGGTCGTCCACGCTCGTGGCGAGATACCACGCGGGCACGGCGCTTAAGTACTGCAGAATCTTTTCGTTTCCGGTCATGGGGTTCCTTTCAAAACGGTAGGGTACGAAATAATCTGCGGGATGGATGCATGTCCTTCCCCGCAGCCTTACAACAGGACGTTCGCCGCGATCACGCACGCTAGAAGGACGACGACGAGCGCGCAGGCAACGCCGTCGCGAGGGGCGAAGCTTAGCGGATGGAGCCTCGTGCGCCCTTCCTTGCCGTGGTAGCAGCGCGCCTCCATGGCCGCTGAAAGTGTCTCGGCGTGACGGAAAACGCTGGTGAACAAGGGGGTCATGAGCGACGAGAGCATCTGCACGCCGCGCAGGGGACTCGTTTTCAGCCCCGCGCCGCGCGCGAGCTGCGCTTCGCGAATGCTCGAGAACTCGGTTGCGAACTGCGGCATGAAGCGCAGGGCGATGCCCATGATCATGCCGATCTCGTGCGCCGGTACGCCGATGCGCGCGAAGGGGGACAGCAGCCGCTCAAAGGCCTCCGTCAAGTCGAGCGTCATCGTGGTCAGCGTGACGAGGCTCATCCCCGCCATCATGAGCAAAAGCCGGCAGGCGATCAAAAGGCAAGTGAAGACACCCTGCTCGCTTACGCGGATGAACGCCCATTCGAAGTAGACAGGGCCGCCCTGCACGACGAACAGGTTCATGATCGACGCGATCACGACGATGAACATGAGCGGCGCGAGCGAGCGCAAAGCCTTCCTTGCGGGAATGCGGGCGAGGGCGTAGGCTCCCACCACGAACAGCGCCACGGGAATAAGCGCAAGAAAGGACCTCGCGTTCAGGGTGATCACGATGAACGCGCACCCGAGCAAAAGCTTCGCGCGCGCGTCGAGCTTGTGAACGGGGCTTGTTCCTGGTACATAGCTTCCGAAAGAGAATCCGCGCATCATATGATACCTCGCAGATAGGCGACGATCGAGTCTTCGGAGGCGAGCCCCTCATGCGGCATAGGGAGTCCTCCCTCGCGCAAAAGGTTCGCGAAATGCTCGGGCGAGGTGGTTGCAAGCCCAACGGCGGTCAGCTCGTCAGCGCGAGAGAATACCTCGGCAGGCGTTCCCTCTATGAGGAGCTTTCCCTCGCTCATGACCGCAACACGGTCGCAGAGATTCGCGAGGTCGTCCATATTGTGGGACACCATAACCACGGTGATCCCCTCTTTGTGCAGGTAAGACACCATGTCAAGGAACGATTTTCGCGCTTTCGGGTCGAGCCCTGCGGCGGGCTCGTCGAGCACGAGCACCTCAGGCTCCATGGCGAGCACGCCCGCGAACGCCACGCGGCGCTGTTGGCCGCCCGAGAGCTCGAAGGGGCTGCGCGCGGCGATTTCCTCGGGGTCAAGCCCTACGGTGCGCAGGGAGCGCTCGACCCGCGCATTGACCTCTTCCTCTGAAAGGCCCAGGTTGCGCGGCCCGAAGGCGACGTCTTCTGCCACAGTTGCCGCGAAAAGCTGGTTTTCCGGGTATTGGAACACCACGCCGACGCGCCCGCGCACGTCGTTGGCGGCGCCCTTTTCCGCAATGTCGCTCCCGAAGGCGACGACGCGGCCGCTTGTGGGGTGCAGAATGCCGTTCATGTGCTGGATGAGGGTGGACTTGCCCGAGCCGGTATGCCCTGCAATGCCTAAGAACTCGCCTTTGCGCACCTTGAGGGAAACGTTGTCGAGCGCCCAGAGCGCCTCGGGGGAGTTTCCCCATTTCGCCTGTTTAGGGGCAGGTTTTTTGCCTGCTTTGCGCTGTCGGCGCGCCTCGGCGGCGTCGTAGGTGAACGATACGTTTTTCAGCCAGATGAGCACATCGCCGTCTGTGGGCTCTGCGGGAGAAGCGGGGAACTTCGCGCAGTCGGTCGCTCCTGCGGCTGCGTCCGCTTTGGGTGCAAAAGGCGATGCGGGCGCCTTCTCAGTGAGCGTTTTTGCTCCCGATGAGTCTTGGGGCGCTGCATTCTCGTGCGCACTGCTTGCGGCAGCTGCGTGCGAGGTGAAAACAGAAAACACGCTTTCTGCGAGAGCCTCTTCGGTTACGGCGGCGGCCACGGGGACGCCAGCTCGACGCAGCGCCTGGGAAAGTTCGGCTGCGAATGGAACCTCCAAGTTGAGGGCGGAAAGTGCATCGACATCGACAAGCACTTCCTGCGGCGTGCTGACGCGCGCCACCTTCCCCCCGTCGAGAACGATGACGCGGTCGGCGAGGGCGGCCTCCTCCATGAAGTGGGTGATCATGACGACGGTCATGCCTTGATCGTTAAGCGAGCGCACGACGCGCATGAGGCCCTTGCGGCCCCGGGGGTCGAGCATCGCGGAGGCCTCGTCCAAGATGAGGATCTCCGGGTTCATCGCAAGGGCACCCGCGATGGCGACGCGCTGCTTCTGCCCGCCGGAAAGCGCGTGCGTCTCGTGCTTCTCAAACCCCGAAAGACCGACGTCTTCGAGGCGTTGGGCCACGCGTTGTCGCAGCTCAGCGGTGGGGACGCCGAGGTTTTCGGGCCCGAAGGCCACGTCGTCTTCCACAAGGGAGGCGACCAGCTGGTCGTCCGGGTTTTGAAAGACCATGCCGGAGCTCTGGCGAATCGCATAGGTGTGCTGGCGCTCGGAGGTGTCCATGCCGCAAACCTCCACCCGCCCCTTATCGGGAACGAGCAGCGCGTTCAGATGCTTCGCAAGCGTCGATTTCCCCGATCCGTTGCCGCCGAGGATGCACACGAACTCGCCGCGCTCGACCTGCGCGCTTGCGCCCGAGAGCGCGAACGCCTTGCCGTCGTAGGTGAACGAGACGTCGCGCACGCAGATGATGGGCGCCTCGGCGGACGCGGGGGCGGAATTTCCGGCGTGGTCTTCGAGCAGAGGCTTCCCAGTCATGGCTTAGCGGCCTTTCACCTGGTTTTTCTTCGGAGTGATGAGGTTCGAGATCGCCTTGTACACGATGAGCGTCAGAAGCGAGTTCAGCACGGTTTTGATGAGGTTGAAGGGCACGACGGCGGGAAGCAAAAGCGGCATGATGACGTCAACACTGCCATACCAGAACGCCACGCCGATCGTGAGGTTCGTGATGATGGCGCCGACGGTCGCGCATACGACGCCCACGATGAGGCCGAGAACGGCGCCTTTCAGGGTGTGCATCTTCTTGTAGATGAGCGCCGCGGGGACGACGAAGAACAGCGTCGCGCAGATGTTCATGAGCGAGCCGACCCATTCGCCCAGGATAAGGCCGTGAATCACCGCCGCGATCGCGCCGACGACAAAGCCTGCGCCCGGGCCGAAGGCGAAGCCGCAGACCATCGCGGGCATAAGCGAGGGGTCGTAGGTGAGGAAGGGCGCGGCCGGCAGAAGGGGAATCTGGATGAAGGAGAACAGCGCGGCGATGGCGCACATGAGCGCCATGGTGACGAGCTGGCGCGTGCTCCAGCGGTTCGTGTTCTTAAGTTCGACCTGCTTGGTTGCTTGTGTGGCTGACATGACAGCCTCCTTTTCGCAAGGTGGGTTTCTGCGGGTCCGCTTCTCACCCTGCACAAAAAAGCGGGCCCGTATGAATTCCTTTGCATACGGGCCCGCGAATACGCATCAACGACACGCCCGGCAATTGCCGCGGCGCGCTGCGATTCTCTGCCTCTTCCATCCGGACTGTAACCGTTGGTCCCGGATTCTCACCGGATCAGCCAAGCGAACGAAGCGCGGTGGGCACCTCATCTGCTCGGGTCGCGGACTTCCAGCTTGACATGCTGCCTTCTGGTTACCGCCAGTGGGGAATCTCACCCCGCCCTGAAACAGAATTCATCTAGCCCGTATTGTATGCGCGAAGGCGACAGGCTTCAACCTCTCTGCGGAAAGTTTTTGGAAGAAGGAGGTGATAGGGTGATTTGAGACTGGCGGCCCGCATGTCCCGTGTCGCGAAAACGGGTCACTCAAGGAAAAGGCGCCCCCTTCCCAACCTTAACTTAGACGAAACGCGCGGGAAACATGCATCGAGTATCTTTGGGGTGTCGACGCGGGAGGCCGCGCGGAAAGCGTCTGCGTGAAGCCTCGTGCTAGCGGCAAGACGCAAGATCATGCAGCCCCGACAAGGCGCAGCGCCGTGCAATTACGGCGAAGCGCAACGCCGCGCGACGATGAACACCCTAAGGCGGCTCTGCGCTACGATGCCCCCAACCCACGTACCGCACCCGCCATTTTCTTTTGCTGTGCAGTTGCTGCACAGAAACGGGGCCTTTTCGCGCATTTTTGATATCGAAGGCTCTCAGCCATACATAAGAGCGTTGCCGCCGTGCTCACTCGCACGGGTCATTTTTACCCCCAAGAACTGCCAGAAAAATGGTGGTTTTCATCAAGTGGTGCCGCAATCTCCGTGCTATTTCGGGAAACAACGTATAGGGTGATAGAATAACCCCAGGTCAAAAAAACATCCATTATTGGAGGTTTTTTGTCAGTGGGACTCTTTAACGCAATAATGATGAAGAGTGCCCAATTCCTGGCATGTCTCCCTGCTCTGAACGTCACAGGCGTGTTGTCGTCGCCGCTCCCGGTGGTTTCTTCGTTGGAAGGCGCAGGCCCCTCCCCGCCGTCGGCAAGTTTTATGCACGTTGCCGATATTGCGACCTTGCGTCCCCAGGCATGCTCTACATTGTTAAGGCTGTGTAAAATGCGGTCTGCATAAGGCGGCGCCTTGTGATTGACACGCACGGGACCAAGACGAACTCCCGAAAGGGCGTTCAACAACATAGACGGGGTTGCACGTGGCGCTTACGTTCGTAGATTTTCTTACCCAGGCGATGGCTCAGCCCATCCTGTTCGTGATTTTGATCCTCGTCATCGGCGTGACCGCCGTTTCCGGCGCCACCGACGCGCCGAACGCCATCGCGACGGTCGTTTCCACGCGCTGCCTCAAGCCGAATACCGCGATCGCCCTCGCTGCTGTGTTCAACTTCGTCGGCCTGGTCGGCATGACGTTTATCTCCACCGCCGTCGCGAAGACGATGTTTGGGATGGTCGACTTCTCGGGAGACACGAACGCCGCGCTTTTAGCCCTGGTCGCAGCTATGATAGGCGCCATCGCGTGGGGCGTCATCTGCTGGATTTTCGGCATCCCGTGCTCGAAGTCGCACTCCCTCATCGCCGGCATCACCGGCGGCGCCATCGCGCTCAACGGCTGGGCGGGCGTGGTTCCCGCCGAGTGGGCGAAGGTCATCTACGGTATGGTGTTTTCCCTGGTTGCAGGCTTTATTTTGGGCTGGTTGTTCACCAAGGTCATCGAAGCGCTCTTCCGCAGCGTGAACCGCATCTACGCGAACCGCCTGTTCGTCATCATCCAGGATTTGTGCGCCATCGCGCTGTCGTTTCTCCACGGCGCGCAAGACGGCCAGAAGTTCATGTCCATCGCCATGCTCGGCGTGGCCTTGTCCTTCGGCAGCTCGACGCCCGATTCAAGCGGCTTCCCGATGTGGATCATGATCGTGTGCTCGGCGGCCATCTCGCTCGGCACCGTCGTCGGCGGCAAGCGCATCATCAAATCCGTCGGTATGGATATGGTGAAGCTCGAGAAGTACCAGGGCGTCGCCGCGAACTTCTCGACCACGTTCACGCTTCTGTTCGCGAGCCTGACGGGCATGCCCGTCTCCACGAGCCACTGCAACACGTCCGCCATCATGGGCGTGGGCGCTTCGAAATCGATCAAGCGCGTGAACTGGAGTATCGCGAAGAACATGCTGCTCGCCTGGATCATCACGTTCCCTGCATGCGGTGTTATCGGCTTCGTTCTGGCGAAGCTTTTCATGATGCTCGCGTAGGCACATGCCCGTCTTGGGCTTGCCTGTGGCATCACGTGTCCCATTTTCGGGTCTAATTTCGATCTCTCTGCATAGTTAAGGGGTCCTGCGCCGAAGCGATATTGTGCTCGCGTGCACTGGCGCTAGGTTCGAGCGGTTGCGTCCCCCCCTTCGGGCGCAACCGCTTTTTCATTATGTGGCGTTAATTTTCCCGTTACACGGCGGCGTTGGAACGCGCCGCCTGCTTCTGCTTGCGCGCGGCGATCTTCGCGCGCTCCTTGGCGTAGGTGCGCTTCCTTGCGAAAAGGTAGAGTGCGATCATCGTGGTGCCGGTGACGATCCAAGTCACAGGGTAGATGTTCAGCAGCGCCTCGAAGCTGCCGAGCAGCGGGAACAGCGTGAACACATAGATGACGCGCAGCACGCACGACCCGATGATGACGACGACTGTCGGAAGGATTGACCATCCCATGCCGCGCAGCGCGCCTGCCGTTATCTCGTAGGTGCTGGGGAGGCATTCGAGTAGCTCGACGTGCCATAGCCTCGTGGTCGCGAAAACGAGGGCACCCGCCTCGGTGGTGAAGATGCTCAGGCCCGTGTTTCCCAGGCTGACGAGCGCAACCGACACCACAAAGGAGAGCCCGAGGGAGAGGCCCATCGACCAGGCGACGATTTTGTCGCAGCGCGAAAGGTTCCCCGCCGCGAAGTTCTGCCCTACGAAGGTGATGGCGGCCTGGGAAAATGCGTTGATGATGAAGTAAGTGTAGTACTCGAAATTGAGCGCAGCGGTCGATCCCGCGATTGCGTCGGTGCCGAAGCTGTTGATCGATGTTTGGATGATGATGTTCGATACCGCGAACACGACGCCCTGCAAACCCGAGGGCACGCCGATGTAGAGAATCTGGTGCAAGGCCCGCTGATCGACGCGAAGCTCCCGCACGTTCAGGCGGAAGTCTTCCTCTTCGTGCATGAGCATCACGATTACGATCGCCGCGGCGAGTGCGTAGGCGGCAACGGTGGCGGCGGCGATTCCCGCGGCGCCCAGGTGAAGGACTGACACGGCGAATATGTCGAGCACGGCGTTCGCCACCGCGGAGATGGCGAGCGCATAGAGCGGACGCCGCGTGTCGCCCTTTGCGCGCAGGATTGCCGAGCCGAAATTGAACACGAGGAAAAAGGCGACGCCGGCGAAATAGATTCGCAGGTAGCTAACCGATTCGGCGCGCGCTTCGTCGGGGATCCCCACGCTGTCTACGAGGAAGCCTGCGATGGCGATGCCGATCACGGTTACCAACACGGCGGAGACAATCGCGATCACCGCGGTGGTGTGCACGGCGGCGCGGATTTTCGAGCGGTCGCCTTGCCCGATCCGTATGGCGATCGTTGCGTTCGTGCCGATCGAGACTCCTACGAAAAAGCTGATGAACAGCGCGACCAAGGGCGATACGCCGCCGATTGCGGCGAGCTCGGTGGAGCCGAGGAGGCGTCCGGCGACGATGGCGTCGGTTGAGTTGAACAGCTGCTGGAAGATGCTCGAGAAGGCCAGCGGAATGGCGAAGAGGAAAAGCTTGCCCACAAGCGGCCCATGCAGCATGTCGATGCTGTTGCGGTTCGCCTTCTTCTCCACAGTGTTTTGCGACGACATTCGAAATCCCCCAGATACCTCAATCGCTTGATAGTGGCGCGCTCGCGCATTCGCATTTTCGCGCCCGCGCGCAGTCGCCGAATTTCCTTTCTACCGCGCTGTGGGAGGTTGCGCAAGGGAGAAGTAGTGTGAAGTTAAGCGAGCGGTACCTTTATGCTCGCGGGGATGATGACGTCGTAGCGCACGGCCTTGCCGGCGAGCGAATGGCTCGGCTTCACGCCCGCGAGATGCGGGCCTTTCGCGGGGCGCTTCACGATCACTTTGCGCGGGGCGGCGGAAATGGCTGCGGCAAGGAGCGCCCCTTCGTTTTGGCAGGGCGCCTCAAGATGGTGGATGAGCTGGAACTTCTTCTTCACGGCGGCGCTCTTGCGGCGCTCGGGGAACATGGGGTCCAGATAGATCACGTCGGGCGTGTCCCCAAGATGGCCCATCGCCTCGATGCTGTCTTCCTCGAAGAGCTCCATGCGCCGCGCGATGTCGGCGAGCTTGGGGTCTGCCTGCGCGCGGGCGAGCGCGTCGCGCACGAGGGCTGCGATGGTGGGGTCCGACTCGTACATGTTCACGCGAAACCCAGCTGCGGCCAGGAGAAACGAGTCCTCGCCAAGCCCCGCTGTGGCATCGATCGCCCACGGCTCGGCGCAGCCGCGAACCTTTGCCGAGCGGACGAGGAGCTCGCCTGCAAGGCGGTCTTTCCGAATGCGGGGAAGCAACTGCGAGAAGTCGCCGCGAAGCTCCATCCCGTCGCCGACGAGGGCGAGCCCGCGCCCGTCGCGCCGAAGCGACGTGGCGCAGGCTTCATCGCTTCCCGTTGATTCGATTTGTTGGTTGAATTTCCTCATGGGATAGCATTCTAGCGTGTTTTTCCCGATATTGCGCTACCCGCGAGCGATGTGGCGGGGGTACCACTTTTGGAACCACGCGGTGAAGACGCCCATCAGCGCGGGGAGGACCGAGTTGATCGCGCCGACGAGGCTGGCCGCGTCCGTCTGCATGATGAAGTACGTCCAGACGGGCGTGATCAGGTAGAGTATTCCCCACGCGGCGGTCAGGATGCGGTTCGTTCTCATGAAGATCGGGTTGCGCAGCGCTGCGTCGCCGTTGTAGCTGTTCTTGGAGTAATGCGCGGTCAGCGGTACCTTCGTGAAGCAGGAGAGCGTCCAGATCAGCCCGAACAGAAGATACGACGCGGGAATCACCAGGATGGGAGGGGCGCCCGCCAAAAGCGCGACGGAACACGCGCCAACCCCTAGGGCCGAGATCTGGTCGTAGAGGGTGACCTTCGTTCGATGCATCAATACGGGCAGCAGCACGCATACCGCCATGCTGACAAGGCTGCCCCAGAAGCTGTCGATGGAGGCTGCGACCCAAAAGACGATCCAGGGGATGAGGAGCAGCATCATGTTGGTTTTCGGCTCGGGCTCGTTCTTGCCGCACGTGCCCGCTCCCGCCGCGCCCGCGCGCGCCGAGTCCGAGCCCGCCATGTCGCCCGAGCCCGCGGCCCCGAAATACTCATCCCAGTGCATCATCAGGTCGAAATCGCCCTCGACCGAGTACAAATGCCTCATGAGCGCCTCGTCGCCGGCAATCTCGCCGCTGGCGATCGAGCGCCAAACGCTCAAGGGGGTGTTGATCTGCGTGGTGCAATCCGCGGCGAAGCCCTCGGCAGGTTTCTCCTCCACATGGCTTCCGCGCTCGCCAAGGACGATGCGGTAGGTCTTGCCGATGTCGGTGTAGTTCATGTCGAGCACGACGTCGCGCCCCGGCCACGCCTGCCTGCGATAGAGGGCTGCCATCTGGCGCGTGAACACCAGGCTGGGATCTTCCTTCTCGCCCGACTTGCCGACTCCCCAGCTCGCGTCCGCCATCGCCTCGAAGACGTCGCGCGGGAACAGGTTCTGGTCAAGCTTGCTGCGGGTCTCCTCGCGTATGCTCCCGCGCGCGAACTCCTCCCCGGCCTTTCTGACCCAGGAAAGGTACTCGTCGGTGCGCTCCGCCAGCTCGTTCACGCGGAATAGCTCGCCCTGCCCGCAGAAGAGCGCGGTGTAGCCGTCTTTCCCGCAAAGCCGGTCGAACAGGTCGGTTACGCCGCCGTAGTTTCCCTTCGCAGTGTAGAAACCGCAGGTCGAGATTACGATCGTGCGCGTGCCGCTCATGTCGTAGCGCGACGGGTGCCCGCCGTTTTCCGCCTCCGCGCTCATGAAGGGGAGCGACATGGGAAGCTGCCGGTCGATCAGGTTCTTCAGCGGACCAGGCAACCCGAAGTAGTACAGCGGAAAACTCCAGATTACGACGTCGGCCCACAAAATCTTCTCGATGACCCCCTGCATGTCGTCGCGGATGCAGCATTTCCCCGGCGTCTTGCTCCAGCAGGAGAAGCATCCCCGGCAGGGCTTGATGTCGAGCGCGGCGACGCTCAGGGTCTCGATTGCGGGTGCCTGCCCGTGGGCATTTTCTTCTTGAGCGGCTATGCCCTGCAGAAAAGCGCTGGTCAGGCGCCAGGTATTGCTTCTCTCGCCCTTGGGGCTGCCGTTGATTGCAAGGATTCTCATTTCGCGCTCCTCAGTTCGGCGGCGCAGTGCTCGGCCCAGTCGATGTGCATTTGCAGGCTTCTTCTGCCGAAGCCGGTGGTCATCTTCCAGTACGGGCTTCGGTCCTCAAGGCCAAGCTCGCCTTCGAAATAGTAGATGATATACCACAAACGGAATATGGGAAGAGGCCGCCAGGTAAATGTTGCGTAAGGTCGAAGCTGGGCCGCGCATTTTCAAAGGGGGGTCCTGCCAGAAATCGGGCAGTTTTCATCATATCGGGGAGGCGGGGCTTGGGGGAAGGGGAGGTCCATCGATGGGCATGTCTCGCTGACCTGGCATTATGCTTCTGCGCCGCCTGCACTCGCTTGCCGCAGGGATCGGACAGCGCTTAGCGAGCGACCTTCGGTGATGAAAACCACCCGATTTCTGGCAGGTCGGGGTCGTTTTCGCGACATGACCCCTGTTTTTGGCGGCCCGAGCCCCATTCCGTGGAAGACGGCGCGGCACGTTAGCGCTAGAATGGAACAATTGACCCGAGGCCCAGGGCAAACCTCCAAGCCTAAGCCTTGGCCCCCAAGCACAACCACAAGCACAAGCCTTGGCGCGACGTCCAAAGCCCCAACCCCAAGTCCCGCCCGAGGCCAAAGGGAAAACGAAACCAGAGGAGAGACGCGTGGCACAGGACTTCTTCGACCTGCTTTACAACGGCTATACCGGCGAGTACCAGCTTATGAGCTCGCTGTACCGCAACGGCCTCGATGCGTTGCGCCCGCCCGCCGACATGGGGATCGATGTGGTGTCGCTCAACCTCAAGCAGCAGCTCGAGCATCCTGGCACGGCTCCCGAGACGTTCTTTTTCCAGGTGAAAACGGCGGTGACGAACGTGAGCGAGGCTGCCGACCGCCCCGGCGCGATCGCGACGGTGGAGTTCAAGCTCAAGCAAAGCGAAGTGGACCTGCTCGCCTGCTCGCGCGACCGCGCACTGTTCTGCTACGTCTACAACTACGAGGCCGATTCGCTCACGGACGCGTTCGAGGCGCCGTTTATCTGCTTCTGGCTCGACGGTACTCTCCTCGAGAAGGTCCGCAGCGGCGGCGCGTTCTTTCGCAAAGAGGGCGAGCCTAAGCTGACGCTCGCCTGCCAGCTGCGCAAACCGAAGCACGAATACGGCCACTGGCACGCCGTGGTGGTGGACGAGAAGGGCAGCAAGGTCGAGGGCGGCTACCTCGGCGTTGTCGGCGGCTCAGGATACCCGGCAGACGACGAGGCGGATCACTACAGCGTGGTCGGCTATCTCAAGTACGCGCGCAGCTGCTCGGATGCCGCCGAGAAGTCGGATTCCCCGATGCAGTAGCAGGGGAAAATTGCCCAGTTCGTGGGCTTCTTGGGCGAAACGGGCCCGTGTGCTGCGCAAGGTGCTAGCATGGTGGGCAGGATTCGACGACGAAGGCGCCCGCGCGGCGCCTTTTTTCAGGAGAGGAGGCCGCAAGGATATGTCGACGGGTGCGATCAAGCGACACTACGAGAAGGTGATCGCGGCATGTTGCTTCCTCATCCTGTTCACGAACGTCGGCCTGCCCTCCACCTCGTTTTCCGTGTTCCAGCCTTATCTGGTCAATCTGCCTGGCGTTGGCAACACCGGCGGCTCGATCATCATCTCGGTGCGCACGTTCATGTCGCTGCTCGGCATGCTCGTGGTCGGGCGCTATTACGACCTTCTCAACTGCCGCGTCGGCGCGTTTCTCGCCTCGCTGTGCGTCTGCGCGGGCTTCTTCCTCTACTCGCAGAACACGGGAAGCTTCATCGGGCTGTGCGCAGGCTCGGTGTTCACGGGGCTCGGCTACGGCTTGGGCGGCATGATCGCCTCGACGATGCTGATCAATCGCTGGTTCCGCTCGAGCGTCGCCACGGTGGCGGGTGTCGCGGCGGTCGGGTCGGGGGTGGCTGCCGTCATCTTGCCGAACGTGGCGGTTGCGCTCATCGGCACGTACTCGCTTTCCGCGGCGTTTCTCTTCGAGTCGGGCCTTGCGCTTGTCCTCGGGGTGCTCGTCTTCCTGTTTCTGCGCAACTATCCGCGCGACCTGGGGCTTGAGCCTTACGAGGCGCCCGAGGGGAAGAAGGCGGGCAAGCCTGGTCGCACCCGTGCCGCTCGCCGCAACCGCAATGTCCCCGCGAAGCTCGCGCCGCTCGTGCTGGTCGCGATGACGTTCGTCGGCTGTATCTCCGTTGGCGGCACAAGCTATCTGGCCGTGCTGTTCACTTCGGAGGGCTTCTCCGCCGAGGGAGCGGCGGCGCTCGTGGCGCTGTGCGGCGGCTGCCTTACGGTCGCTAAGCTCGCAAGCGGGGTCGTGTTCGACCGCGTCGGGACGAAGCGCGGCTCGATGTTCTTCTTCGCCCTGTTCATCGGCGGCACGCTGTTGCTCTGCCTGTCGGATATGGGGAACGTGGGGCTTGCGGGCGTTGGTGTGTTCCTCTACGGGCTCGGGCTTTCCCTCGGCACGGTGGGCATATCCGTCTGGTCGATCGAGCTTGCGCCGCGCGGCCGCGAGGCCAAGACGATCAAGAACTTCCAGCTCTGCTATGCGCTCGGCGGATTCATCTTCACGTTCCTGCCGGGCTTTTTGGCAGAAGCGTTCGGAACCTATCTCATCACGTATGTGATTCTGCTCGCGATGATCGCGTTTGCTGCCATGGTCGTCGTGGGTGTGTACCTTTTGGGAGACCGCCGGGTTTCTGATAGCATACGTTCGTGATACGCAACGATTCCATGGCAAGGAGCGGCAATGACCGACGACCCGATCACCTCATCTGACGCGCAGCAGGCGCCGGCATTCTCTTCGGGCGCGCGGCCTGCACCCATCACCGACGAGCAGCTCCGCGAGATGATGCGCGATGAGGAACCTTCGTTTTTCGAGCGCAACTCGGGGCGCGTGGTGACGCTTGCGCTGATCGCGGTGAACGTGGTGTGTTTCGTGGCGGAGATGCTCATCTCGGGCACGGGCCAGGACATCTCGATCCTCACGTTGGTCCAGATGGGGGCCATGTACGCGCCGATGGTGCAAGGCCCTGCCGACCTGTACCGCTTCGTTGCGCCCATGTTTCTGCACATGGACCTCATGCACCTTCTGTTCAATATGGTCGCGCTCTACAGCGTGGGCGAGCTTTTGGAACGCGTGCTCGGGCGCGGAAACTTCCTTTTGCTCTACTTCGTCGCGGGCATCACGGGCAACGTCGTCTCCTATGCGGTCGACATGGCGCAAGGCGGCGGGCACTCCGTTTCCGCAGGTGCGTCGACGAGCGTGTTCGGCCTGTTCGTAGCCGTGGCGCTTCTGTGCGTCCTCGTTCGCGGCAACCGCGCGGTCTTTCGCGACTTCTCGAAGAGCATGCTCTCGATCATCGCGGTGAACGTTATCTATACGCTGCTCGTGCCGAACATCTCGATCAGCGGCCACCTGGGCGGTGCTATCGGCGGCGCGATCGCGATGCTCCTCCTCCCTGCGGCGAGCCTTCGCACCCCGCGCCCGGTCCGCATCATCGTGGCCGTGTTGTGGGTGGTGGCTGTCGCTGCCGTTCTCGTCTGGGGCGGCGTTTTCTAGAAAGCAATCGATAGGAATGCGGCGTGCCGTGTGGAATGAGCCGCTTTCTGCAGGGTGCGCTCCCGCTGTCGCTTGCGTTGCGCCCACGCTTGCCAAGCGCGACGAATCAGTCTGCTTCGCCGAGTGCTTCGGCGCCGCACACCTCCGCTCTGCCCGATGCGCTATTGCGGCGCGATTTTGAACGCGATCGAGTACTGGTTCGCCAACGGTGCCGTGCGGCTGAAGAACACGCGCCCGTCGATCGGCGAGCGCAACGTGTCGCGCACGCACCCGTCGAACGTGTCGCGCACCTCGGCGAGCGCCTGACCTCGTACGACGCAGTCCCCAGGCCCGACGAGCGGGACGAACAGCCCGCCCGCCCGCTCGCTGCGCACGTTGGAAAGCGAGCTCTCCTCGATGCGCGCTGGTTCGATCGTGTCAGTTTTCGCGCAGGTAAAAGCTTGCGAGCTGGATGCCGTAATCGTAGCTGGAAACCGCTTCGAAGATGCCTGCCGCGATAGAAGGTTACGAATTTGTTTCGGCGTGCGCGCCGACTGGTGGGATAGTTTGGCGCCTACGAGCGAGAGGTTGTGTCGGGGCATGTGATGGTTTGGCGCCTATGAGTTGGGCGTCGTGGCTGCAGGAGCGCTTCGAGAGCTTGCTTGGCGCCTGCGGGTTGTTGCCTTACTGCTATGCGCGAAGGGATTCGAACGCGCCTTCGATGAGGGTTTCGCCTGCGGGGCCCATTGCGTGGGCGAGGGCTGCGAGCTCGTTTAAGGTGAGCGTGCCGGGGTGGCGCTCTACTTGGGCGTATTCCGATATCGGCAAATCGATAGCGTCCGCACATTGCTGTGCCGTTAGCCCTGATGTCTCGCGTGCGCGCGTGAGCCAGTTTTTCACGCCGCCTCCCTTCCCGTGAATATGGCGCTATTAAGTTTAACGGGTAACAAGGCCTCGTCAATCGAGGGAATATGCAGGTTTGGTAGCATTGTCGAGTCAATGGGAGGTGCGCGTGGGCGATACGACGGACAATGCGATCGGCAACAACATCAGGGCGGTGCGCGTTGATGCGGGGTTGACCCAAGTCGAGTTTGCGGAACGCCTTCAGGTTTCCCAAACCACGGTTTCGTCGTGGGAGACGGGCAGTTCGCAACCTCGTCGCAGCAACCTCTTCATCCTGCTCAGCGAATTTCCTGGCCTCACCCTTGAGGATATCAACAGCGAGAAGAACGGTTTTGCTCGCCGGTCTCTTCGCCGCTCGAGCGATTCGCAATCTGAGCAAGCGCCATTGCTCGGGCGCGTGGCTGCGGGAGCTCCGCGCGACGCGTTCCCTATCGAGGAATACGTCGCTGTGCCGCATTCGCTGCACGAGCGTTACCCGAACGCGTTTTTCCTGCGCGTGTCTGGCGAATCGATGAACCGCGTGCTGCCGAATGGCTGCCTGGCGCTCGTTGTGCCCGAGTCCGAGGTGGTCAATGGGCACGTGTATGTGTTCGGGACGGAGAGCGGCGACTTCACGGTGAAGCGTGCAAGCGTCACCGAAGACCGCATAACGCTCATGCCCGATTCCTACCTTCCCGGATACGAGCCGATCGAGTTCACCCGAAGCGGAGAGCGCCCCCTCCCGCGCGCGATCGGGCGGGTGGTGTGGTTCACCATGCCGGAGAGATTCCGCGTCTAGCTTTTGCGGCCGGCGTGTCGGGGTTTGCGCGTTCTTTCCTGTAATCCCAGTTCAAAGGCACACGAAATCAAGCAGCCGAACCACGTGTCGCCGATCATTCCCGCAAAGGTGCGGCGGGTGCGTCTTGGCGGGGCAGGTACGTCTGGACGGGGCAGGCGCGTCTTCGCCGCCGCTGCGAAAACGGCCGCATGGCATCGGTTGTCTGGAAATCGCCCGGTCCCGTTCCTCTCTTGTCTCGAAATCGACTCGTCGTGGACAAAAAATCACCGATATGTGAGGAGTTGCACTAGGGAAACTTTATGTTGAACTTTCTGACCTGGGAAAATGCGTGAGGTGAGTTCGCGTATCCTCTCCTTCGCCTTCGAATGGCTCACATATCGACGATTTCTGTCCACGACTTCGCGAATTCGGGAAAGAAGCTCAGGAATGGGGAATCAAGCTTGATGTGGGGGCGCGGTGGAAGTGGGCGCACTGCGCGGCATCGCGCTTATACTTGGGGCATGGCTAACAACGATCAGGGATACGATCCGTTCGAGCCGGGCCATTCCACGCCCGAGTTCGAGCAGTTCGCGCGAGAAAATCAAAAATATCGGAAGGCGAGTCACGCTCGGGGTGGCGCGGGTGAACAAAAGCGCATGCCATCGTCGGGTGCGCGCTCGCGCTCGGCTGCTGCGGGCGGTGCAGGGTTGCGAGCAGCGGGTTCTCGCAATGCGAACTCGCGTGCGGCCAGCTCCCGAAGCGGCTCGGGCAAGCACGCTTCGCGCGGCGCAGACAAGACGCTATCGCAGGCGCGCGTCGCCGGCGGCCACAAAGCGGCAGGTCGAACGGCTGCCTCCACGCAGAAGGCCCCCTCGCGCTCGTCGCGGTTCGCATCCCCGCAGCCGCCCCAGCAAACACCCGAGCCCCAGCCGGTGTTCGCCCGTGCGCACAGCAAGGCGCACAACGTCGTAGGCGTTCTCGTCTGTGTGCTGCTGGCGATCGCGCTCGAGGTGTTCGGCTACAACTTCCAGTTCTTCTACTCGATGACCTATCCCGATGCGGGGAGCTACCTCGTCAACGGGGCGCAGCCTTCGCAAGTGGGCACGATCACGCTCGATTCCTCGTCGAGCTCCTTTGAGATCACGGGGCTCAACTCCACGGTGCGCTCCATTCATTTCTCACCGGTGCTCTCCGATGCCGCAGGTGCTGCGAAGGCGACCGACAGCAAGATCCAGGTCGTCATCTCGCTCGCCGACGAGGGCAACGCGAACTACTACGCGAACCCGGCCGTGTCGGTCGACCCCGCCGACCCCGCGACTACCTACATCTCGCTCGACCCCGCCGGCAAGTGCCATTCCATCAAGGTGAACATGACGAACCTCGCGGACATCGGCGCAGTTCAGGTGTCGGGCATCTCGCTCAATCAGAAGGTTCCGTTCGACTTCGACCCGCTGCGCGCGGGCTCGGTGCTGGCCATCCTGCTCGTGCTCTTCGCGCTGCGCCCCGCGTCGGGCCTCTACAGCCGCGTTCGCGACTCGCGCCTGACGAGCCACCGTATCCTTATCGTCGCGCTCGTCGCCGTGCAGTGCGTGGTCGTGCTTGCGCTCGTGCTCTCCAACTCGCACTATGTGTCCTTGACGCAGACGCCGTCCTACGAGAACCAGTTCCAGTACCAAAAGCTCGCCGTTGCGCTCACTCAGGGGCATCTGTACTTGAACGACGTGCCCTCCGACGCGCTGCAGGCGATGGCGAACCCCTACGATACGCAGGCACGTGCGGCGCAGGGCGTGCCCTATCTTTGGGACCATGCGTACTTCCACGGGAAGTATTACGTTTACTTCGGCATCCTGCCGTGCCTTGTGTTCTACGTGCCGTGGCTGCTCGTGACGCACACGGGCTTTCCGACGTGGCTCGGCATCGCCATCTGCGACTGCGTCTATGCGGCGGGGCTTATGTACCTGCTCTCGGCGGTGTGCCGTCGTTGGTTCCCGCGCACGTCGATCGGGGTGCTTGTGGTGCTCGATGTGATGCTGTTCGTCGCGGGCGGCGGCATCATCCTCGCGCGCACGCCGTCGATGTACTTCATGCCCGAGGCGATGTCGCTCGCACTCGTCTCGTGGGGCCTGGGGCTGTGGGTCTCGGGCACCTCGCGCGGCTATATCGAGCGGGGGAAGATCGTGCTCGGCGCGCTGCTCATCGCGCTCACCATGGCCTCTCGCCCGCAGATGGTGCTCTCCGCGGTGTTCGGGCTCGTCCTTTTCTGGCCGTTTTTGCGCGACTCGAAGGGCGATCGCGGGGCCAGGCGGGACGTCATGGGCGCCTTCAAGGTGGCGATGGTGCCGTTTGTGCTGGTCGCCGTCGCGGTGTTGGCTTACAACGCCGCGCGATTCGGCTCTCCGTTCGACTTCGGCGCGAACTACAACCTCACCACGAACGATATGACCCATCGAGGGTTCCACCTCGACCGCATTCCGTTCGGGCTCTACGCATACCTCTTCCAGCCGCCCGTGTTCGGTAGCCAGTTCCCGTTCCTGCGGCAGGCCTACCTCGACCCTGCGTACCAGGGCATCACCATCTACGAGCCCATGTTCGGCGGCTACTTCTTCCTGTATCCGATGACGCTTGCCGTTTTGGGCATCGTCATCGGGCGTGTGCGCGCGCAGCTTAAGGAGCAGCGACTTTTGCCGCTGTTCGTGGCGCTTGTGTGCGTGGCCTTCGCGCTGTGCATCTTCGATTTGCAGGGCGCGGGCATCCTCATGCGCTATGTGTGCGATTTCGGGTTGTTCTTCGCGCTGGCAGGCGCGATTGTGTTCCTTGCGCTTCTGCAGGTCAAGAGCGAAAAGCGCCTCACAAAAGACTGGACGACGCAATTCTCTGCCGTAGGCTCGCGCGGGGCTGTTGCGGCGGCGGGCGAGGGCGCCGAAACCGTGTCGGTGTACCGTATCTCGCTGTACTTCATGTTCGCGACGCTTGTGCTCATGGTAATCATGAACGTCATGCTCTGGAATGTTTTCGGCATGTATTAATGCTGGTGCGAGGCGCCGTCTGACGCGGCTGCAGTGTGGGCAGAAGGCCCATCGGCCTGCTTGCGATAGCGCCTCCCGGGCGCTTCGCCGAATCCATTGCGGGCTGCCTTGCGGAAGTTCTGGCGCTCGCAGATCGCGTCGCTCGGCGGCAGGTGACCCGCCCCCGCTCAGTTTCGCCACTTCGCATGTTTTCCCTTGCTATACCCCTAGAGGGTATATAATGCCGACCATAAGATACCTCCAGGGGGTATGTGGAAGGAAGGGAAGGTTGCGATGGCCAAAGCAAACGGCAAGCGCTCGGTAGAGGATGCGGACAAGGTCTCGGCTGATGGCGAGCCCGCTGCCGAGCACATCGACGCTCCGGTTGGCGCCTCGTGCGACCGCGCTCCAGCTGCCGCCAAGTGCGACGATGTTGCCGGCGGCGCTTCTTCGTCCGCGTCTTCTCGTTCGGGCGTCGGGCACGCCGCCTGCGAAAGCAAGGGCGCGCGTGCGCAAAACTGCTGCTGCCACCATAAGGCAACGCCGCGCTCCGAGGAGTTCCAGCGCGACCTGCAAAAGCGCCTCAACCGGGCAATCGGCCAGCTCAACGGCGTGAAAGCCATGATTGACGACAACCGCTACTGCGGGGACGTCCTAACACAGCTCGCCGCCGCGGAGTCCGCCGTGCATTCCATTTCCGCCATCCTTTTGCAAAACCACCTGGAGACCTGCGTCGTCGAGCAAATCGAGGCGGGCAACACCGCCATCATCGACGAGGCGATGCAGCTCATCAAGAAGTTTGCGAGGTAGAAGATGACGCAAAAGCAAACCTTCGACGTTTCGGGCATGACGTGCGCCGCCTGCTCCGCCCGCGTCGAGAAGACGACCTCGGGCGTCGCTGGCGTTGAGCACGCTGTGGTGAACCTGCTGAAGAACTCGATGGAGGTGGAATACGACGGCAATCCCGCCACGCTCACTGCGATCAGCGCGGCGGTCGAGAAGGCGGGCTACGGAGCGGTGCCCCGAGTCGAGGTTGGCGCAGCCGCAGGTGCCTCGAGCAGTCCTGTCGCCCCCTCCGCCGCGCGGGAAAACGCCGCCGCAAAGGAGGCGGCGCACGTGCGCATGCGGCTCATCGTGTCGTTCGTGTTCACCATTCCCTTGTTCTACTTATCCATGGGCCACATGTTCGGCTGGCCCCTGCCCGAGTTCTTCCTGGGTCACGAGAACATGCTCACGTTCGCGTTTACCCAGTTCCTACTCTTGTTGCCCGTGATTTTCGCGAACTTCAAGTTCTTCCGCGTGGGCTTCAAGACGCTCTTCCATGGCTCGCCGAACATGGACTCGCTTATCGCGCTGGGGTCGACGGCCTCGACGGTCTACGGCATTGTAGCGATCTACCGCATCGGCTGGGGGATGGGCCGCGGCGACATCGATTTCGCGCACATGGCCGCGATGGATTTGTACTTCGAGTCGGCGGCGATGATCCTCACGCTGATCACGCTGGGCAAGTACTTCGAGGCGCGCGCGAAGGGGAAGACCACCGACGCGATCGCGCAGCTTATGGATCTCTCTCCGAAAACGGCGATTCGCCGCAACGTCGACGGTGCCGAGGAAGAAGTCCCTGCGGAGCAGGTGCGACCGGGGGATATCCTCATCGTTCGCGCCGGCGCGAGCGTGCCTGTTGACGGAGTGGTGATCGAAGGCGGGGGCACGGTCGACGAATCCGTCATCACTGGCGAGAGCGTACCGGTGGAAAAGGGCGTGGGGTCTGCGGTTACGGGTGCGACGGTGAACCGCACGGGATGGTTTGCCATGCGCGCCGAGCGCGTGGGCGTCGACACCGTGCTCGCAGGGATCGTGCGCATGGTCGATGAGGCAACAAGCTCTAAGGCTCCTATCGAAAAGCTCGCCGACAAGATTTCGGGCGTGTTCGTGCCCGTGGTCATCGCGATCGCGCTTCTCACATTCGTCATCTGGATGTTCGTTGGTGCGGGCGTGGCGACCGCTCTTTCCCACGCGATCAGCGTGCTCGTCATCTCGTGTCCTTGTGCTTTGGGCCTTGCCACCCCGACCGCCATCATGGTGGGGACGGGCCGCGGTGCTGCGAACGGCATCCTCGTGAAGTCGGCAGAGGCGCTGCAGACCGCGCACGGCGTGAAGACGGTCGTGCTCGACAAGACGGGGACCATCACGAAAGGCGCGCCCGAGGTGTGCGAGGTGCTGGTGGCCGAAGGAGGCTTCACCGGAGCCCCGAGCGCTGCAGATGGCTTCGGAGGCGCCCAGTCGCTCAGCAGTCCTGGCTCGCACGAACAGTCCACTGGACTGTTCGGCTCGTGCGGAACTCGCTTTGTGAGCGCAACCGAAGCCATCGACGAGCCGAAATGCAATGATGCGGCAGCCGCATTCCTTTCCCTTGCATACTCCCTCGAGAAGCGTTCGGAGCACCCGCTTGCGCAGGCAATCGTGGCGTACGCCGAGGCTCGCGGCGTCGCAGCTCAGGAAGTCGAGGCTTTCGAGCAAGTCCCTGGCGGCGGACTTCGCGGCCAGGTTGCGGGGCGTGCGTGCCTCGCCGGTAACGCGCGGCTCATGGGGGAGGGCTGCATCGACATCGCAGGGGCGGAAGGAGAGGCGCAGCGCCTTGCCGACGAGGGCAAGACGGTGCTCTTCTTCGCAGTCGACGGTGCGCTCGCAGGCCTTATCGCGCTGGCCGACGAGCCCAAGCCCCGAAGCGCTGCGGCGCTCGCCGAGCTCTCGCGCATGGGCATCCGCACCGTCATGCTCACGGGCGACAACGAGCGCACGGCGCACGCTATCCAGAAGCGCGTCGGTGCCGACGACGTCATCGCCGGCGTGCTGCCTCAGGGCAAGGAAGAAGTTATACGCGACCTGCAGAAACAGGGGACGGTCGCCATGGTAGGCGACGGTGTGAACGACGCTCCCGCCCTCGCGCGCGCCGATGTCGGCATCGCAATCGGCGCGGGCACCGACATCGCCATCGACAGCGCCGACATCGTGCTCATGAAAAGCGACCTGGCAGATGTGCCTGCGGCGATCTCGCTTTCGCGCGCGACCATGCGCAATATCAAGCAGAACCTGTTCTGGGCGCTCATTTACAATGTGATCTGCATCCCCGTGGCGGCGGGCGCGCTCTCGTTTGCGGGCGTAACTTTGAACCCCATGATCGCCGCGGCGGCAATGTCGTGCAGCTCGGTGTGCGTGGTGTCGAACGCGCTTCGCCTGCGCGGATGGATGCCTGTGGCGTTCGGCGGGGCAGCATCGGCGCTGGAACCCGAGGCTGCACCCGATGCCGCGCCCGAGGCTACGCTCGCAAGAGAGGCGGGTGTGCCCACGATGGATGGGCCCTCTGCGGAAGACGGCGATGGTTCGCCTGTTTCCGCTGGTCATAGTGAAGAAGTGCAAACCGTGAAACCGAAGGAGATCGTCATGGAAAAGAAGCTGTCCGTCGAAGGAATGATGTGCCAGCATTGCGTCGCCCACGTGAAGAAGGCGCTTGAGGGCGTCGAGGGTGTGGAAGAGGCCGTGGTCGACCTTGACTCCAACAGCGCGACGGCGAAGCTCTCTGCCGACGTGGCCGACCAGGTGCTTGTCGACGCTATCGTCGATGCGGGATACGAAGCGAAGGTCGTCGAGTAGCAAGACGCCTCCTTCGTGGTCAAAAGAAAGAGTTGTGCGCTGCTGTTGGCTCGCTAAAGTGACATTCACTCTGTAGTTACACCCCACATTACCCAAATCTGGGGTGTAACTTTGCCGAGTAACAGCTTTCTTGCGCTTGAAGGAAACAAGCGGGCGCGCACAACTCGCTCAGTTGACCACAAACTTGCCCTACTGCTCCACAAGACGTCGCGAGCACCTATCCATGGTGCGATTTCGAGGGCAAGCCCCGCCCCCGCCCCCCCCTAATTTGCCGAAGCCCACCGGAAGGAACAAACCCATGGCTAAGACAGCCGAACCGAACACAACCCCCGCACCCGATGGGCGCCCGCTCGTTGCGCGAACGTCCCCTCTCGAGGATCGATGGGGAAGGCTCTCCATCGTCTTCGGCCAGGACGGCGTCGAGCTTCTTGCTGGCAAGAAAGTGCTCCTCTTCGGTTTGGGCGGTGTCGGCTCGAACTGCCTTGAGCCCCTCGCGCGCGGCGGTATCGGATCGTTTGTGCTGGTCGATTGCGACGTTGTGCAGCCCTCGAACGTGAACCGCCAGGCGGTTGCTTGGGAGAGCACTATCGGTCGACGCAAGACTGACGTCGCGCGCGAGATGGTGCGCGCGATCAACCCCGAAGCTCAGGTGGAAACGGTCGACGAATTCGTCCTGACCGAGAACCTGCCTGCCTTCCTCGATGCGCACGGCGACGTCGACTTCGTGATCGACGCAATTGACACGGTCTCCGCGAAAATCGCCCTCGCGAAGCTGTGCGAGGATCGAGGCCTTCCTCTCGTGTGCTCAGCGGGCGCAGCAGATCGCCTCTTCCCCGAGCGCCTTTCGCTTGCGAACATCTACGACACGCACGATTGCGGACTTTGCCGCATCTTGCGCAAAGAGGCACGCAAGCTCGGCATTAAGCGCTGGACCATCCTGTATTCCGATGAGCCTTCGGCGCGCGAGCTTTTGGGCACCCCGCGCCTGCCCGAGCCCGAGCAAGTGCCAGGTGAGCGCCGCCGGAAGCTTCCGCTCGGCACCACCTCGTGGATGCCTCCCATCATGGGGCAGATGATCGCGGGCTACGTTATCTGCTCGCTCCTCGGCTTGGAAAACGGCGGGCGATCGTTGTGATGGAGGGGATCCCGCTCATCGACATGCACTGCCACCTGGACTTTGCAGGTAATGCGGCGGAACTTGCCGCTGCATACGCCGCATGCGGCGGCGCGCTATCGGGAACCTGCGATCCGCGCGATTTCGAGCGCGTGCGCTCCAAACTCGCCCCCTACGCCCCGCGTGTGCGGGTTGGCTTGGGGCTTCATCCGTGGTGGGTCGCTGACGGCACCTGCGGGGAAGGGGAAGTCGCGCTGTTCGAGCGCTTGGCTCCTGGTGCGTCTCTGATCTCGGAGGTGGGGCTCGACTTCCAGCCGCGGCGAGCGGAGACGCGCGATGCGCAGATCGCGGCGTTCGAGCGCGTCTGCGTTGCCTCGGCGCGCCCGCTTGGGGAAGGGGAGGCGGCGGGGCGGCCCGCCGCAGGCTTGTCTCAGCAGTCCGTCGTGAGCTCACGCGGCGAAACGGGGCGGCCTGGTAATGCTCGGCACGCCACGCGCTCATCAGCGGAATTCCCGCGGCGCATCATGTCGATCCACTCCTCGAGGGCAGCGATGTGCACGCTCGATGTGCTCGAACGCACGGGATGCCTCGATGCCTGCACTTGCATTTTCCACTGGTTCTCGGGCTCGCAAGAGGAGCTGACCCGCGCAGTTGCGTCGGGATGCCTCTTCTCGGTGAACGAGCGCATGCTCAAAACGAAACGTGGCCGCGCCTATGCGCGCGCTATTCCCGAGGGTCGCCTGCTCATTGAGACCGACTTCCCGAGCAAGCCTACCCCTATGACGATTCCCCAAGACGTCTCCCCGCGCCTCGAGCGCACGATGTCGTTACTTGCTGAAGCGCGCGGCGCCGACGAGCGCTCGTTGGCTGCAACCATTGCCGCTACAAGCGAACGGCTTCTTCTTTCGTAGAGAGGCAACCGGAGGCTCAAAAGTTTTCCACGGTTGATTTAACGAGGAGGCCATGGTAATTTTCTCATGATTTGTTAGTTATATCGAACAGCAAGTAGGTACAACGTGTGAACGAACAGACTGCCCAAATTGAGCAAAATATCCCAATTGAGCAGGTAAAACAAGTAAAATCACGCTTGCGCTACTGCCTGTGGGCGGCAGGAGGTTTCCTCTTCTTCGTCCTGGGAATGTTGGGTGTGGTGCTGCCTATTCTGCCCACAACGCCGTTCATCCTGGTGGCCGCCTTCTGTTTCGCGCGCAGCTCCAATCGTCTCAACAGCTGGTTTAAAGGTACAAAGGTCTACAAGATGGTGCTCGAGGGCTATATGACCAAGCGCTCCATGACGCTGCAGGCGAAGCTCACCATCCTCGTGCCCGTCACCGCGCTTTTGGCTGTGAGTTTTGCCATGATGAGCAACGTTCCCGTTGGTCGTGCAATTGTTGCCGCCGTGTGGGTGGGGTATATCGTCTATTTCGGTTTCGTCGTGAAAACCGAGCGCTAACCAGGGCGTTTGCACCTGGCAATTGAGGGATTCGCGCTGCGTCGGCCGCTCTCGGGCGCCGCTTCCCGCCCCGCGTTCTCCGTGCTGTGGACGGCTTCGGCGCGGCCCGCGCTCGCCCCTTCTGGTTCGCCCCTTGCGGAGCCTCGGCGCCCCTTACAGCCTCTGTGCTCGGCTCATCACCCGTCGCCTTTTTCCTCCTTCTGCGGGCGTCGCGTCCCATTGCGCCTGCGCTCCTGTACTATAGGGCGGTTTGGTGATTCGATGGGGAAGGGAAGCGGCCGCGTGAGGCGAATGGGCAAAAGCGATCGTTCCACGATGGTGGGCTTTCTTGCGCTCGTGTTCTGGAGCATGATGTTCGGCTTCGTGCGCCTGACCTCGCAGGGTTTCGGCGTTCTGCTTGGCGGTGCGCTCATCTACACGCTTGGCGCGATCTCGCTGTTCATCGTTTTGCGCCCATCGCGGCCGAGCGCTTATCCCTTGAAGTACTTCCTGGTCAGCGGCGGGCTTTTCGTGTTCTACGAGGCCGCCATAAGCGCCTCGATCGGCCTTGCCGCCTCGTCCACGCAAACAGTCGAGCTCAGCATGGTGAACTATTTGTGGCCCTCACTTACCGTTCTTTTGAACTCCACGGCGATGCGCGGCGCGCGCGGATTCGCCCGTGCTCTGCCGGGTGCTGCGGTTGCGACGGTGGGCGTAATGCTCGCTATCGGGGGAGATGCCGGCCTTGACGCGGGTGTCGTCGCGGCGGATATCTCCTCGAATCCGCTTCCGTTCGCCCTGACGCTCGCGGCGGCGCTTGCCTGGGCGTCCTATTCCGTCGTCACGCCGCGCATCACGAACGGCAAGGATGCCACGCCCTATTTCATGATCGGCGTCGCGGCGGTGTTCTGGGCGATGTTCGCCACCTCGGGCGCGCCTGTTCTCCAAAGCATGCCGTCGATCGGGTCGATCCTGGCGCTTCTTGCCGCGACAGGCTCGATCGCCGCAGGGTACGCGTGCTGGAACCACGGACTGCGTTCGGCAACGTGTCGCGCATGGCGCTTGCATCGTATGCGGCGCCCTTCCTCTCGGTGGTGGCAAGCTCGATCATCTTGGGGCTCGCGCTGCCTGGGCTTTTCTGGGCAGGCGTCGCCTTCGTCGTTGCGGGTTCGTTGTTGAACCTGCTCATGGGCAAACGCACAGAGAGCCGCGGAGATAATTAAATCGGGAAGGGAAGGCTTGAGGAGCTCGCCCGATAGAAGGGCGTCTCCAAGCCTTCCGACTCAACTAACAGAAGCGCGCTGCCTAGCCCGCTCGCCCGCCTGGCAGATGCGCGCCGCTGAGTCTTCTGCGTCCTTACAGCTCGTTTTCTCACCGTTTGTCCGCTTTAATTCTGGTTTCGCGCGATTTTGCCGCTTTGCGCTGGTCTTTCGCTCGTTCTTCCCATACCATCAAGGTCGATTTGACTTTATCTTTACGGAGGAATCCCCATGCATCCTTGCGCCGATGTCGAAGCGCTTGCCTTCGCCCAATCCGAACCTGCAGGAACCCGCACCGCCGCGCTCGTTCGTGATGCCGCCGCGTCCGCCGAGTGCGCCATCATCGAGTGGCGCCGGCTGTTTCATCAGCATCCTGAGGTTTCGGGGCAGGAATCGCATACGCAGGAGATGCTCTGCGGCGAGCTCGATCGCCTGGGGGTGGAATATCGTCGCCTCGATAACAACGGTATCATCGCGACGGTTCGCGGGGAGGCCCCCGGGGCCTACGATGCCGCCGGCATTCCTGCGCGCCGCGTGGCCCTTCGCGCCGACATCGATGCGCTTCCTGTGACCGAGGACACGGGCGTGCCGTTCGCTTCCAAGAACGAGGGCGTCATGCATGCGTGCGGCCACGATGCGCACATGGCCATGATGCTCGGTGCGATCCGCATTCTTCTCGAGACGAAATCGCAGCTCAAAGGCGAGGTTCGTATCTTGTTCCAGCCTGCTGAGGAAATCTCGATAGGCGCGCTCTCCATGATCGACGCCGGCGCGCTCGACGGTGTCGACGCCATCTACGGCGCACACATCTGGAGCGAGGTCGACGCGGGCACGGTGTCGTGCGCGCCGGGGCAGCGCATGGCCAACACCGACTGGTTCCACATCGACATCGAGGGTGTCTCCGCGCACGGTTCCATGCCGCACAAGGGCGTCGACGCCGTCGTCGTGGGGGCGGAGATGGTGAACGGGCTGCAGGTGCTCGTCAGCCGCGACGTGTCGCCGTTCGACCCGGTCGTGGTAACTGTGGGCGAGTTCCACGGTGGCGAGGCGCGCAACATCATGGCTGGCCACGCCTATCTTTCGGGAACGGTGCGCACCTGGACCGACAAGCTGCGCCGCGAGGTCCCCGATCGTCTTGAGCGTATCGTGAGCAAGATAGGGCACGCTTTCGGGGCCAAGGTGAAGTTCACGTTCGAGGAGGGCAATGCGGGCCTCTCGAACGACCCGGTGTGCGCGGAGGTTGCGCGGTGTGCAGTCGTGGACATGCTGGGGAAGCCCGCAGTGTCGGACTACCGCGGCACGCTCTCGGGTGAGGATTTCAGCGAGTACTTAAACATCGTGCCTGGCGTGTTCTGCTTCGTTGGAACGCGAAATCCCGAGGTAGGGGCTTCGCACCCGCAGCACAGCTGTCATTTCACCATCGACGAGAGCGTGCTCGCGAAGGGCAGCATGGTCGCCGCCCAATGGGCCTGCCGCATGCTGGCAGCGGAATAGCGCAGGTCTTGCCCTTTGCGATTCCGATGGCGTTCGGACAGGTTCGTCCCGAACGCCATCAAGACTTCCGCGATTGTTTCTCTATTTCTCCCCTTCGACCAGGTCAAGCAGCTCCTCGCGATTCTTCACGCCGAGTTTCTTGTAGACGTTGTACGTGTG
>NZ_CAKUAL010000002.1 GCF_934636505.1 uncultured Ellagibacter sp. | reverse complement strand
CGTGGCGAAATCGCCGTGCGCGTGATCCGCGCCTGCCGCGCCATGGGAATCAAGACCGTCGCCGTGTACTCCACGGCGGACCGGCAATCGCTTCACACGTACCTTGCGGACGAGGCCGTGTGCATCGGGCCTGCTCAAGCGCGCGATTCCTACCTGAACATCCCCGCTATCATCACGGCGGCGAAGGGAACGGGCGCCGACGCAATCCACCCGGGCTACGGCTTTCTCTCCGAGAACTCCACGTTCGCGAAGATGTGCCGCGACAACGACATCGCCTTCATCGGCCCCACACCCGAGGTCATCGACCGCATGGGCAACAAAAGCCAGGCGCGCCGCACCATGATGGACGCGGGCGTGCCCGTGGTTCCCGGCACGAAGAAGGGCATCCATGACGTGGGCGAGGCGCTCGAGCAGGCGCGCAAGATCGGCTGGCCCATCATGATCAAGGCATCGTCGGGCGGCGGCGGCAAGGGCATGCGCGTGTCGGAATCCGAGGAGGACTTCGCCGACATGTTCAACATCGCGCAGCGCGAAAGCGTGAACGCCTTCGCCGACAACACGATGTACCTTGAGCGCGCTGTGCAGAACCCGCGCCACGTGGAAGTGCAGATCATCGCCGACAACCACGGCAACGTGGTGGCGCTCGGCGAGCGCGACTGCTCAGTGCAGCGCAACCACCAGAAGATGATCGAGGAGAGCCCCTCCCCCGCACTCGACGAGGAGCTGCGCGCCCGCATGATGGACGACGCCGTGAAGGCCGCACGCGCCGTGGGCTACACCTCCGCGGGCACGATCGAGTTCCTCCTCGACGACGAGCGCAACTACTACTTCATGGAGATGAACACCCGCATCCAGGTAGAGCACTGCGTGACGGAGATGGTCACGCACACCGACCTCGTAGGCGAGATGATCCGCGTCGCCGCAGGAGAGGTGCTCTCGTTTTCCCAAGACGACATCCAGCTGCACGGGCACGCCATCGAATGCCGCATCAACGCCGAGATGCCTGAGAAGAATTTCATGCCCTCACCTGGCACGATTTCCCAAACCCACCTGCCAGGCGGCAACGGCGTGCGCGTGGACACGGCCGCCTATGACGGCTTCGAAATCACGCCATATTACGACTCGATGATCGCGAAGGTCATCGTGCTCGGCCGCGACCGCACCGAGGCGATCGCCAAGATGCGCACAGCACTTGAGGAGATGGTCGTCGTCGGCGTGCAGACGAACCTCGATTTCCAGTACTCCATCTTGGAGAACGAGACCTTCTGCGCAGGTCAGGCGAACACGAGCTTCATCGAACATTTCCTCGCAGGCGAGGTTTAACCACGGGCTTGGGCCTTCAAGGCTTCATAGCATAGCATTGTTGAGACGTCGGGGTAGTGCGCATCAAAGCGAGGCGCACTACCCTGAACTATGAAGGAAAGGCGGAACTCATGACTATCAAAATGCCGGCACCCGTAAAACCGGAAGGCGTCGACGCCGCGGTTTGGGAAAAGATGCTCTCCGCCACGCCCACCGAGGCGCGCCATCTTATCCGCGAAGGCAGCTTCACGGCGCCCACAAGCGGGCTTTGCCCTGGGTACGCGCAGGCGAACCTTATCGTGCTGCCGAAAGAGCAGGCTTATGACTTCCTGTTGTTCGCCCAGCGCAACCCCAAGCCCTGCCCGCTTTTGGAAGTGACCGAGACCGGCGCGCGCGAGGCCACCATCTGCGCCACCGACTGCGACATCGCCACCGACTTCCCGCGCTACCGCATCTACGAGTACGGCAAGCTGGTCGACGAGGTTACGGACGTGTCGTCGTATTGGCGCGATGACCTGGTGTCGTTCGTCATCGGATGCTCGTTCTCGTTCGAAAGCGAGCTCATCGAGGCAGGCATCGAGATGCGCCACAACACCATGGGCCGCAACGTGTCGATGTACCTGACCAACGTCGCGTGCACGCCCGCAGGGTCCATGTCGGGCAACACCGTCATGTCGATGCGCCCCATCCCCTACAACCAGGTGGTGAAGGCGGTGCAAATCTCGGGCGCCATTCCCAAGGTGCACGGCGCTCCGCTGCACATCGGCGACCCGTCGGTCATCGGCATCGAGGACATCTCAAAGCCCGACTTCGGCGACCCCGTCGACATCCACGAGGGCGAGGTGCCCGTCTTTTGGGCCTGCGGCGTGACGCCTCAGGCCGTGGTCATGAACTCCAAGCCGCCCTTCGCCATCACGCATGCGCCCGGATGCATGCTGATAACCGACACAAAGAACGTCGACCTCAAGGGATAGGAGGCCCCCATGCGCTGTCCACGCCGATTACCTAAAACGATGCTTGCCGCAATCCTCGCGGTGGGAATCGCCTTCCCCGCACCTGCGCTCGCCTTTGCCGACGATGCCGCCAATTCCAACAAATCGGCTGGTGAAAGCGCTGTGGACACAACCGCAATCAGCGAGGGCACAGCACAAGCCAACGACCCCGCGCTCTTCGACGAGCTTGTCGAGGGCGTGGACTATCGAGGCCTTCTCGTGACCCTCGATGAGGACTCGAAGATCAACCTTCTCTCCGCAGATGGCGAGGAAAGCGAGCTCGCACAAGGGCTTGCCGATGCGGGTCTCGCCGTCACCAATCAGATCGAGTCCGCGGACGGATCGACGCTCGCCGTTGCCGATGTGGCAGACGACATGCGCGCGTCGGAGGCCGTTGCCGCCGCCCAGGAAGTCCCCGGCGTCGTCTCCGTGCAGCCGAACTTCGTGTACAGGCTGGTAGATGAGGTGCCCGCCGGCGCGCTGGACGAAAGCGCCGCCACCCTCGCCGACGAGCAGGCCGAAGGCAACGAGGACATCTCGGCACAGGCGCTTGGCATGCCGAACGACGATTACGTATACACCCGCGATCCGAACGAACCCTACAACCAATACTGGCTCTACACCACGCGCATCACAAGGGCGTGGAACCTCGTGCACACGGACAACACCGTCACCGTGGCCACACTCGACACGGGCGTGGATTTCGACCATGCGGATCTGGAAGACAACCTGCTTATGGACTACGCGTGGGATGCGTTCAACGACAAGCCACTAAGCGCGAGCGTGCCCGACGGCGACCGAATCGGGCATGGCACGATGGTTGCGGGAGTCATCTCTGCCAGGGCGAACAACGGGATCGGCTTGGCGGGCGCCTCATTCAACGCGACCATCCTCCCCGTGAAGGTCTTCAACGACACGGGCGCCCCGGAGGCGACCACCGCGTCTGTTCTTTCCGGCTACAAATACGTGGTTGACCTGGCAACATCGAAGACCGTCCCCAACCTGCGCGTGATCAACACGAGCTTCGGCTCCTACAACACCTACCCCTCAAGCGGCTATTGTCTGAAAGATGAGGCTCTTCGCAAAGCCATCGTCTCGGCGAAAAACGCCGGCATCGTCACGGTATGCTCTGGCGGCAACGGTAAAGACGGCGAACCGCGAACCGACAACATCTACCCCGCCGACTTCGACGAATGCGTGGCGGTAACGGCGCTCAATACCGACAACACGAACTGCTACTGGTCCGACTACAACAAGAAGAAAAACATCAGCGCCCCCGGTTTGTTGATCACCACGACCAATACCGCGGGGGGCTACTCCAAGGCCAGCGGCACCTCGATGGCGGCGCCGATCGTCTCGGGCGTTTTCGCGCTCCTGTTCGCCGCCGAGCCCGTCGCCACGGTCGATGACGCTTGCAGGGCGATATACCTCACGGCAACCCCCATCCAGGATCCGGAAAACGACCGCACGAAAACAAGCGGCAGCAAGGGAGTCGTCAACGCCGAGAAGGCCGTCAATCACCTCTGGGGGCTCGGCAGAACCGCATTTCCCGATGTGTCCCCCGGCGACTGGTTCTTCGATGCCGCGTACTTCATGAAGGCACGCGGCGCCATGACCGGTGACGGCGCGACGGGCATGTTCGACCCCTATAAGCCCATGACTCGCGCAATGATTGCCCAGGTAATCTACAAGGACAATGCGCCATACGTTATCTCGCCTAGATGCAACAAGCCCGACGTCGATCAAAACGAGTGGTATGCGAGAGCCATTAACTGGTGCGTCGATCGAGGGATTATGACGGGATACGACGACGTGTCGAACCTCTTCGGAACCAACGACACGATCACCCGCGAGCAGATGTGCAAGGTGGTTTTCGGCCTCAGCTATTCGAATCTAGCGGACGCGAGCCGAGAGAAGTACGACAAGCTCCTGGGAACCGAGCAGACGAGCGACTGGGCAGTACCGTACGTCATCTGGGCCGTTGACAGAGGCGTCATCAACGGCATCGACAACCACGACGGAACGTACTCCCTCGACCCGCAAGGAAAGCTTTCCCGCTGCCAGGCCGCACAGGTTTTCGCAAACGCCATCAACGCTGGAATCATGTAGGATAATCGAGACAAGCAACTGAAACGATGCGGCCCCGCAGGCGCCTTGCCGCGGGGCCGCATCTCTTAAGGGAAAGGAACGGCATGGCGCGCGTGGACTTGAACAGCGATTTGGGAGAAAGCTTCGGTCGGTACACCTTGGGACTCGACGAGCAGGTGATTCCCCTGGTGACAAGCGTGAACGTGGCATGCGGCATGCACGCGGGCGACCCTGTGGTCATGCGTCGCACCGTGAAGCTCGCCGCCGAAGCGGGAATCGCCGTCGGCGCACATCCGGGATACCCCGACCTGCAAGGGTTCGGGCGCCGCAACATGGCGCTTTCCCCCGACGAGGGATACGCCTACGTGTTGTATCAGGTGGGCGCGCTCGCAGCGTTCTGCCGCGCCGAGGGTGTTAAGCTCGCGCACGTGAAGCCCCATGGGCAGCTGTACAACCGCGCGGCCGTCGATGCGTCATTCGCCCAGGCCATCGCGCAGGCAGTGGCCGATTTCAACCCCGACATCACCTTGGTGGCGCTCGCGGGCGGCGAACTCGCACGCGCTGGGAAGGCTGCAGGGCTTCATGTGGCGCAGGAATTCTTCGCCGACCGCAACTACACCGATGAGGGCACGCTCGTCTCGCGCACCCAGGACAACGCCACCATCACCGATGAGGAATTCGCCGTGGCGCGCGTCGTGCGCGTCATTCAAGAGGGCTCCATCGAGAGCGTTACGGGAAAGACGATCGGCATCGCCGCCGACACCATCTGCGTGCACGGCGACAACGCCCACGCGCTCGAATTCGCCCGCGACATCCGCCGGGCACTCACGGAGGCGGGAATCGAGATGCGCCCGGCAAGCGAGCGTTAAGCGCGCCGAAATCGGCATTTTTTCAGCCTTGCACACCTTGTTAACCAAGCTGAAAAACTCACGAGCACTACATTCTGCTAAAGTAATTCGAGTAATCTTCATATCCGCTTGTCAGCGCCCTGGGAAGCAGGTCGCGGCAAACGGACGAGACTCCCATGAAAGGAGTGGAAAATGGCAAGTTCGCTCAAGCAAAAGTTTAAGAACATCGGCCCCGGCGCGCTTGTAGCAGCTGGCTTCGTCGGCCCCGGCACGGTCACCACGTGCACGGTTTCCGGTGCAAGCTATGGCTACACGATGCTGTGGTGCCTCCTGTTCGCCACCGTTGCGACCATCATCTTCCAGGAAATGGCCTCGCGCATCGGCATCGCCACCCAAGAAGGTCTGGGTGAGAACATCCGCGATCGCATTTCGAATCCGGCGCTTAAATGGATTGCAATCGTGATTGTTATCATCGCGATCTTCATTGGCAACACCGCCTACGAAACCGGCAACATCACGGGCGGCATCCTGGGCATCCAGGCGGTCTTCGACGTGCCGATGATCCCCATCGTCATCGTGCTCGGCATCCTCGCCTTCGCCTGCATGTGGGTCGGCTCCTACAAGCTGGTCGAGAAGATTCTCACGGGCATCGTCGTGTTCATGGGCGTCGTGTTCTTCGTGACCGCCCTGTTCTCCCCCGTCGATTGGGGCGCGGTTGCCGCAGGTCTCTTCACGCCGCAGCTGCCCGCCGGCCAGGAAGCTTCCAAGGGCATCCTCACCGCCGTCGGCCTCATCGGCACCACGATCGTGCCGTACAACCTGTTCCTGCATGCCTCCGGCGCTGCCGAGCGCTTCAAGGATCCCGAGCAGATCGCCGACGCGCGCTTTGACACCGTGCTCTCCATCGGCCTTGGCGGCATCATTTCGATGGCCATCCTCATCTGCGCTGCCGCGAACATCTACGGCAACACCGGCATCACCGTTTCCAACGGCAAGGACATGGCCATGGCGCTCGAGCCGCTGCTCGGCTCCTGGGCAACGTTTATGATCGGCGTCGGCCTGCTGGCTGCCGGCTTCTCCTCTGCCATCACGGCCCCGCTTTCCGCTGCTTACGCGGTGAACGGCGTGCTCGGCTGGGGCAAGACGCTCAAGGACATCAAGTTCAAGATCATCTGGATGATCGTGCTCGTGCTCGGCTGCGTCATGGCCGTCACGCTCGGCAAGAGCCCCACGCAGCTCATCCTGGTCGCGCAGGCGGCAAACGCCATCCTGCTCCCGATCATGGCGTTCTTCGTGATGTACGTTGCCAACGGCAAGGCTCTCGGCAAGTGGCGCAACCATGCGTTCGCAAACATCTGCGGCGTGGTGTTCATCGTGATCACGCTGTTCATGTGCTACCGCAACATGTCGAGCTTCATGGCGTCACTTTCCACCTTGCTCGGACTTTCGTAAGGTCGCAAGGCTGCGAGAAGCGCACTCAAAGCGAAACCGCTCTCGGCGCACACCGTCGCACTACAACTGAGGGCTCCCGTTCATAACAACGAACGGGAGCCCTTCTTTTTCGCCCTCTTAACGTACATGCACTTGAACTGCAGCGAACCCCACCAGCAAAGCTCGTGGTCTGCGCGCCTTCTATCGCTGGCGAACCTGCTTGCGTATCGCATCCGCGATAACGAGGACCGCGCCAGTCCAGATGCACGCGAAGCATACCGCATGCGCGCTGGTGAACGGCTCACCGAGCACGAGCACGCCCGAAAGAAGGCTGAGGGTCGGGCTGATGTACTGGATGAACCCGATAAGCGAGAGCGGGGTCTTGTTCGCTGCGGTTGCAAACAGGATGAGCGGAACGGCGGTGATCGGACCGGTAAGCACCAAAAGAATGCGCGTCCGCCATGCCCCAAGCGACATATCCGGTGAGAAAAACACGCTTTGACCAGCAATAGCCACTACAACGAGAGCCACGATCGCGAAAGGCAGCGCAACGATTCCCTCGACCGCGATGGAGGGAACCGCTGGATACCCGCCACGCTTCTTCACCGCTCCGTATATGCCGAACGTGAAGGCGAGGACCAGGGCTATCCAGGGAAAACTGCCGTAGTTTACTGTGAAGTAGATAACGCCCGCTGCCGACAGCACCGTTGCCGCGACCTGCAGCGGAGTCAGCCGCTCGTGGAACACCACGAGCCCCAGGACAATCGACACAAGCGGATTGATGTAATAGCCAAGCGATGCCTCGACCACATTGTTCGTCACCATAGCAACGATGTAGAGGCTCCAGTTCAACATGATGAGAAGCCCCGAGGGAATAAGGAATCGCCGTGCGCGGGCGTCTCGTAAAAGCCCGACGAAATCGACTTTCAGGATGAATTTGCACGCGATGACGGTGAGGACGAGCGACCAGACGATACGCTGCCCAATGATCTCGATGGAACCCACATTGTCGAGCAACGCCCAGAAGAGAGGGCAAAAGCCCCAGAGGAGATAACATCCAACCGCAGCAAGGGCACCACGCCCCGCTTCTGCCCGACTTGTCTCCGCCCCAGATTCCATCTCGCTCTTCCTCTCCGACGCGCTCCCCCCAAAGTCGTTCTTGCCCCCAAGATGTGCAATTTCACCTTGGCACATTCAACTTGGCATACTCACCTTAGCGCACACAAGAAAGCGGCGGCCTGCGCGAACTTTCGTCGCCCAAGCCGCCGCTTTCCAACCTTTAGCGGATATGACCCAGGAAATCCTTCGTACGGTCGCTCTTCGGGTGATCGAACACCTCGTCGGGCGTGCCCTGCTCGACAATAACGCCGCCGTCCATGAAGATGACGCGGTCGGCCACATCGCGGGCGAATCCCATCTCGTGCGTGACCACGATCATCGTCATGCCGCCGCGCGCGAGTTCCTTCATGACGCCTAAGACGTCGCGCACGAGCTCGGGGTCGAGCGCGCTCGTCGCCTCGTCGAACAGCATGACGTGCGGGTCCATCGCAAGCGCACGGGCAATGGCCACGCGCTGCTGCTGACCGCCGGAAAGCTGGCTCGGCTTGTAGTCGACGCGCTCGGCAAGCCCCACCTTCGTGAGCTGCTCAACCGCGATCTTCGCCGCTTCCTCCTTGGAGCGCTTGAGCACCTTCTGCTGCGCGAGCATGACGTTGCCCTTGGCAGTGAGGTGCGGGAACAAGTTGAAGCTCTGAAACACCATGCCGACCTTCGCGCGCACGGCGTTGATGTCGGTGCCCTTGGCGGTGATCTCGGTGTCCTCGAAGAACACCTGGCCACTCGTGGGCTGCTCAAGCAGGTTCACGCAGCGCAGGAGCGTGGATTTGCCGGAACCCGAAGGCCCTAAGATGACCACCACTTCGCCGCGCTTCACTTCCAAGTCGACGCCACGCAGAACCACGAGGTCATCGTAGCTTTTGTGCAGGTCGCAGATGCGGATGATGGGCTTGCCGTCGTCCGCCGCCCGCCCGTTGGCCGCCACGCGCGCCACACCCTCGCCCGCGCCGTCGGCAGTTTCATTCGTCAGGTTCTTCATAGTCTCAGTCATTGCGCACACCCCTTACAGACTCGACATCTGCTCGGGCGTGATGCCCGTTCCCTCGACCGCATCGGGCCGTTTGGCGGCCACAGCGTCGCCCGTCGCCCGCGCCTCGGCGGCAGCAGTGCCCGCGCCCGAGCCGAGCGCGCCCGCGGCATCGCCAGTACCGATCGCATGTTTCTTGCTCTTGCGCTTCTTCTTGCCGCCCTTGCCCGTGTCGTTGCTGGCCAGACGCGACTCAAGGTTGCCTACCACCTTCGCAAGCGGCAACGTGATGATCAGGTAGAAGCACGCGGCCACGACATACGGCGTGATGGAACCCGTCGATGCGACGATCGTCTTCGCGTTCATGACGATCTCCATCGTGCCCACGGCAGCGAGCATGGACGTGTCCTTGTACAGCAGGATGAATTCGCTCGTCATCGTGGGGATCACGCGGCGCACGGTCTGCGGGATGATGACATAGAGCATCGTCTGCGCGCCGTTCATGCCGAGCGAGCGGGCGGCCTCGAACTGCCCCTTGCTAATAGACTGGATACCCGCGCGGAAGATCTCACACAGATACGCGCTCGAGTTCATCGCGAGCACGATCACGCCGAGCGGGAACGTGGGAATCTGGATGCCAGCAAGCGGCAGGCCGAAGAAGGCGATGTAGATCTGCAGGAACAGCGGCGTGCCGCGCACCACGTTCACGTAGGCGGTGGCGATGCCGCGCAGCACGCGCAGCTTCGACATGCGCATGAGCGACAGCAGAAGGCCGAACGGAATAGCAAGCGGGAACGCGCAGGCCACGATACCGATTGCCATCAAAAAGCCCCAAAACACCACCGGCAGGCTCGACACGAACACCGACGGGTTCAAGAACAGCTTCAGGAAAAGCACGCTGTTCCACGACTTCACCCAATCCTGCTGGGCGAGCGAGTCGGAAAGCGACTCGAAGAACGAGTGCGACTTCACCGTGATCGCAGGCAGCGTGTCCATGGCGACCTCGGCGCCGTCCGCGAGCGTGTATGCGCCCGCAATCTGCATGTCGCCGCCCATCTCGGAGAACTTCACCTTGTAGATTTCCACGCGAAAGTACCCGCCCGCCTGTGCCGGCTCGGAGAAGTTCACGGTGAGCTTGCCGTTCTTGTAGTCGGCGTCGACGTCGAGATTCGTGCGCGTCATCAGGTCGTCGCCGGTGAGCATCGTTGCGCGCGTGTCGCCCGGCTCGCAGGTTGTGCCCTCGGGTAAGGTGAAGGTGACGCCCGCGATCTGCTCGTCGGGGTCGGCCTGGCCTTCCCAAGTGATGCGCGTCTCCACGCCGCCGAGCACGTCTGACGAGCCGCTGACGTTGGGTTTCGCCGTGCATTTGGCGGTGTCGAGCGCATACGCGTTCGTCGGGGCGACGGCAACCTGCGCCGCACCGGCGAACACGAGCGCGAACGAGACGAGCAGCGCGCAAAACGCGGCGCGCACGGTATTCGCTTTCAGGTTCTGCATGTGCATGTACGTTCCTCTACGATTAAAAAGCCCTCTCCGCCAACGCGAAGAGAGCCTCATCCAGTTCATAGCCCTAGCGGTTAATTACATAATAAAGGCCATGCAATTCTAGCACGTCCACAACCTGCGTTTTGGTATTTCCGATAACTCCAAAGGCTATTACAAAACCTGTCCCTGAGCCCCTTTAAACGCCCTTGAGCGCTCGCGGCTTGCTCACAGCGGGATTTCTTGCCTGGCAGCTCCTATGCGTCTGACCCGCACGCCCCGTCGCTCGGCTTGACGGTGCTACTCCTGTTGAGTCACCGAAAGATATTCTACGGACGCGCTTTTCGTCAACCAAACGTCATTTTGAGACAAGAAGAAGAGATGCCCCTGTGCGATCATCGCGGCAGAGTCAACGAGGTAGACCATGGGCTTTCCATGCCGCGCCCCAACTCGTCAACATCCGCCCAGCCGTGCTCGTCCAAAGAAATTCTGATTTCCTCGGGCTTGCGCCGAAGAATAAGCGCAAGGAACTTGCTATCGGCAACGTGAATTTCCCTAGGCGCCATAAGACTCCTCTTCTTTCGATTGATCGAGCAGTTCGTCGATTGCGTCTCGGAACCAATCCCAAAAGTTGAGGTGCCCGGAACGCTACGATACGCCACGGACGACTATGTCCGGCAAAAACGTGGCAGGATTATTCCCACTCGATGGCCATTTTGATAAGACCAAGGAGGCTCGACTTGCCGCACCTGCGCACGCCCGTGATCACTTTGATGAGATCGATGTCGCGAAAGAGCATCGCCTCCTCGAGGTATCTGTCGCGACTTTTCAATTTGTTGCCCTTCAAGAAATGCTCCTAAAACTCAAATTCAATTTCACTTTTGGGAGTACAATAACTCCACGACGCAAAAGGAGCCAAGAGCCAATCTCGAAAGACATCAGCCAGAATGCTTGCGTTTCTGTCGGAAGGTGCGGCAGCTTACGCGATTCTCGCCGACCGGAAAATGCGAAGCCGCAAAAGCGGAGCATGGAGCGCGCTGCGGCGCTTCGTTTCGCTAGATCGGCTTAATAGGATGGCGAATCACGGTTTTGAGCTTCTCCGGCGCGCACCTGCGCGGGTCGGAGAGGTAGATTTCATGATGCAGGCGGGCTTCGGAGAAGTCGGGCGCGTAACCCAGCTCGGCAGCGAATACGTGCATGGCGTCTATGGTCGCTGGCTCGTCGTCGTAAGGCCCGGCGTGTATGCATTGAACGCACAGGCCCTCGTCGACCCTCAGCATCTCGACCGCCGAGAAGTCCAGCTTCTTTTTGGCGGCAGCTTCCGAAACAGCCCAGTCGAAATCGTCGCGAGTGACGAAATCGGGCAGACGGATGCAGGAGATGAAGCTGAAGTCGTCCTTCCGCGCAGGTTCGATCTCACCATTGGATCGAACCTGCCACCAGAAGCCTTCGAGTGGGGGCACCACGAAGTCGAAATAGCCTTTCATTTCGCGCGGGCCCTTCTTCGACATCTTGATTGTGTAGGCCACGCCGTAGAGCAGCGGCATGGCGCCCTGATACTCGCCGCCTTCGATATTGGGGTCGCCCTTGCCGCGCACGGCGATGTAGCTCATGGGCGGAACGGTCACGATGCTCGGCTTGCCCGACGGCTTGTAGAGCTCCTTGAATTCCTTCTTGAAATCATATGCCATAGCAACCGCCCTCCCAGAGCTTGGGTTCCCGCCGATATTTGTCCGTATATAGCGGTGGGCACGGCTTCGGAAGAAATCGCGCCCACCGACACGCATTATACCATAGAACCGAACGTCTGTTCTATTCCCACTCAGCGACTAATTCAGTCCGAGTACTACCGATGTGCGTCGCACCATACCGCCGAGGGGTTGATTCGTGCGCAATTTGGGCGAATCAGGCCCTTGATTCGCGATTTTGGGAATGACTCAAATGGCTCGCGAAACCGCAGGTCGCACCTTTAATCATTCCCAGGTTTCCGCCGGGGTTCGTAGCGGGTGGCTTGAAAAGGGGTGATTCGGGGACGCGCGGACTCGGCAGGCGGATCCGCTACAGCCTCACATCTATCGGCGACGGGTGGTCATCGAGAAACCTCTCGACCGTCGTCGTGTTCTCATTGCCGTAAAGACCTTCGTAAGCTTGCGGCGATAAAGCGCGGAACAAAGCGAGCATCTCTGCGTCGACCCTTGCGGGCGAACACCCGTCGGGTCCCGGATTGAATAGGCGCTCGCTGTGCGCGACGCGGTTGCGCAACTTGTTGATTGCTTCGAGTTGCAGGTTGAGCTTCGCCCTGTCGGTTCCGGCAGGCCATGCGGCGTGCAGATACGGGATCCAAAGGTCTCGCTCGCGGCTACGGTCGGTCATGTGCGCCCAGAAGCCGAGCATAAGGCCCGCGATCACCTGATTGGGGTTTGCCGGGTCGTGCGCCCGCCCGCGGGCGTCGTCGATGGCTCGGCGGTTCACCATGTTCACATCGCGCTGCTTTTTCGCCTTGCTCATTCGCATGATGGGGCGCGTCACGGGTGATCTCGCGTCGAAGAGCCAGTGCTCGTCGCCTTCGAAGCGCTCGGTGAGGATTCTATCGTAAGCATTGCGCAGTGCGAGCTCAAAGTGTGCAATGTCGCCCATGAGGGCGCGCCCGAGCATGAGGTTCCATTCGTGTAAGTCGAGCGCGCGGTCGACGTCGCCGCCGCAAAGGTCGAGGTAAGAGGATAGCCTTGAAGGCGAGAGCCAGCGCTCGGCCCACTCGCGCCGCATTTCGGTTTCGGGGTGCTCGCATGCGTCTGCCATAAGGTTTCTCCTGTAAATACAATTTAGGCCCGGTGACTTGAATCAGCGGTCATCCCGGGCCCATCGATGCGTATTTTATACGCCCTTGCTGGATTTGGCAATCTCGTGCTACGTGCCAGTGCCGACGGGAGACCCCAGAAAAGAAAAGCCCTATCCCGTCTTCGAGCTTGCTCGCTTCTCGGCGAGCCGCTCTCGGACAGGATAGGGCGTCAATGGCGGTTGAACGCTATCGGCACGCGAGCTCTCGCCCGTTACGGGCGCTCAGCGTGCGGCAGGGCGTTTACCCGAGCCACTTGGCAGCGAGCTTCTCGACGGTGCCATCGTCCTGGAGCTTCTTGATGGCCTCGTTGATGGCCTTGGTGAGCTCCGGGTTGTCCTTGTTCACGGCAACGGCGTACTCTTCGCCGGTCGCAACCTCGAGGACGACCTGAGCGTCGCTGTAGGCCTCGGAGAGCATCTTCTTCACGACGGCGGCGTTGGTGCACACGGCGGTCGCCTGGCCAGCCTGCATAGCGGCGAAGCTATCGGTGGAGTTGCCATAGGGCTGGATGGTCGCGTTCGGGAAGTTCTCGCGGCAGTAGGTCTCGCCGGTGGTGCCGGACTGCACGGCGATGATGACGCCGGCCTTGTTCAGCTCTTCCTTGGCGTTGTCCTTGGTGATAGCGCCGTCCTTCATAACGGCAACGGCCTGGTCATCGACGTAGTAGGTGTCGGTGAAGTCGGCGAGTTCCGCACGCTCGGGCTCGACGGTCATGCCAGCAAGCACGACATCGAACTTACCGCCAGCGGCAAGGCCGGTGAGCAGCGTGTCAAACTGGTTGTTGACGACTTCGAACTTGAGGCCGAGCTCGTCGGCGACAGCCTTGCACAAATCGACATCGAAGCCGACAGCCTCACCGTTCTCGAGGTTCTCGAACGGAGGATAGTCGGCGGAGGTGCCCATCGTGAGCGTGCCATCCTTGACAAGCGTGTAGCTCGTGTCGGCCTTGGCGGAATCGTCCTTCTTGGTGTCGTTGCCCGCGGTGCTGTTCGAGGAGCATCCGAACAAGGCAAGCGAAGCGGCGAGCACGCCAGCGGCGAGCACCACGCCCAGCTTCTTCATTTTCATCTTCCTTCCCCTTTCCATATTAAAAGCAAGATGAGATATCTCGTTCACTATAAAGGCTCGCAAGGGCTTTGTCGAACAAGAAAAGGCCAGATGCTGTTACATCTTTGTTACAGGCGTGAATAATCGGGGTGCGGCGACGCTTCGCGCAGCCGGGAGTGCAGCCTGGGCCCGCCATACGCTCGCCCGAACCCGCCGCACGCTCGCCCGGGTCCGCCGCACGCGCCCCAAAGCCCGCTCGACCTTACTCGAAATGCTCGACGGCGGTCTTCAGGTTCTCGATGATGCCAATCTGCTGCGGGCACATCGACTCGCACAGTCCGCACTCGATGCAGTCGGACGCGCGACCGGGCTTCGCCTGCCAGCTGTACAGATCGCTCACGAACTTGTTGTTTTCGACCTGCGCCTCGAGGTTCAAAAGCCCCATGATTTCAGGAATGGCGACCTCCTGCGGGCACCCCTTCACGCAGTAGCGGCAGTTCGTGCATGGAATCGCCGCAATCGATTCGAGGATTTCGCGCGTCTGGGCAAGCGCTTCAGTCTCTGCTTGGGAAAACGGCTCGCTCGCCTTGAAGTCAGCGATGTTCTGGCGAACCTGGTCGATAGTCGACATGCCGGAGAGCACCGTGAGCACGCCCGGCAGGTTGTAGCAGAAGCGGTACGCCCACGACGCGAGGCTCTTCTCGGGGCTGCAGGCAACAAGCGGCGCCGCAACGCGATCGACCAGGTTGACGAGCATTCCGCCGCGGGCGGGCTCCATGATGATGACGGGGACACCGTGCTCGGCTGCCACTTCCATGCAGCGGCGCGATTGCACAACCGGGCTTTCCCAATCAAGGTAGTTCACCTGCAGCTGCACGAACTCCATCTCGGGGTGGTCGGTGAGTATGCGATCGAGCGTCTCGGGGCCATCGTGCATGGAGAAGCCGACGTGGCGGATCAGGCCGTCCTGCTTGGCCTTCTGCGCGAAGTCCCACATCCCCCAATCGTCGAAAACCTTCGTACGCTTTCCGCCCACGTTGTGGAGCAGGTAGAAATCGATGTAGTCGGTTCCCAACCGCTCAAGTGACGTGGGCAGATTCGACTTCGCCGTCTTCTCGTCGGGGCATGCCCAGGCAAGGCATTTCGTGGCGATGGTGTAGGACTCGCGCGGGTGGCGCGCGACGAGCGCTTCCCCGAGGGCCTTCTCGGATGCGCCGTTATGGTAGACGAACGCGGTGTCGAAGTAGTTCCCGCCGCCGGCCAAGTAGGCATCGACCATCTGTTTGACGTGCTCGATATCGATTGCGGTGGGATCTTTCGGGTCGGTCTGGGGCAGGCGCATGCAGCCGAAGCCAAGCTTCGACACGCGGGCGAAATCTGAGTTCATGGGTGCTCCTCTCTCTGTGATGCACCCATGATAAAACCTCAAGCTCGCTTCAAGTCAAGAAAGAACCGCAGGAACGCGGCAACCGCGCGGAGAAATGCCCCCTGCTACTCGGAGTCGAGCGCCCGTGCGAGGATCTGCATGCGCGCTTCGACGTCCTCGATGATGCGGCTGCAATCCTTCAGCTCGCCGTAGGAATCGATGCCCTCGATCTCGCGCTTCGCCTTGTACTTCAGGTCGTGCTCGAGGCTCGCCCAGAAGTCCATGGCGACGGTTCGCAGCTGAATTTCGACCGGCACCATCTGCTTGGAATCGAGGAAGTACACGGGAATGCGAACAATCACGTGCAAGCTGCGGTACCCGTTGGGCTTGGGGTTGGCGATATAGTCCTTGACCGTGACGATTTCCAGGTCGTCCTGACGTTGCAGCAGGTCGAACAGGTTGTACACGTCGCTGATATAGGAGCAGATCACGCGGATGCCCGCGATGTCCATGATGTACTTCTCGATGTTCTCGAGCGTGCGCTCCTTGCCGTAGCGGCCGATCTTCTCGATGATGCTCTCGGGGGTCTTTACGCGCGACTCAACATGATGGATGGGCGTGCGGTCTTTGCGCAGGTTCAGGTCCTGGTCGAGAATTTCGAAGCGGACGACCATCTCGCGCAGCGCGGCGCGGTAGCGCTGGCTCAGCTCGCGAAGCTTCGCTCCCGCCTCACGCACGAACTCGATGTCCTCATCCGACATGTCCTTGCCAATAGTAAGCGACCACGTGTCCCTGTGGTCCTGCTCACTCAAAAGCTGCGCGGCGCTCGTCATCTTATCTCCCCTTCACTTCGCCCCAGAGCTCATTTTGCTCCGAGATCGAGAAATCTTGCATACGTTTCCCCTGTTCGGAGGCTATTTCCTCCATCGCTGCCCAACGGGCGCGGAACTTCGCGTTCGAGGCGCGAAGGGCGCTTTCGGCGTCGATCCCCATGCGTCTGCCCGCGTTGACCAGCGCGAAAAGCACATCGCCGAACTCCATCTCCGCCGCTTCGGCGCGACGAGCCGCCTCCTTTTCGTCAAGGCCGAACTCGCCCGCCACGGAGGTGTCGATCTTGCCGTTTGCAGCATGCGGAGCAGCGGCATACGCCTCGATGAGCTCGGATTTCTCCTCGGCAACCTTGTCCCACACGTCCTCGATGGAATCCCATTCGAAGCCCACGGCGGCAGCCTTGCGGGAAATCTTCTGCGCCTCCATGAGCGCGGGGAAGGTGCGCGGCACACCGCCGAGCAGGCCCTCGGGCTCACCTGCGCCCGAGCCGTCGGCGTCGCCTGTCGCCTGCCGCTCCGCAAGTTTCACCTGGTCCCACACATCGAGTACCTCGCTCGCGTTGGAGGCCTCGAGACCGCCGAATACATGCGGATGGCGGCGCACCATCTTCGCGTTCACATCGGCGCACACGTCGTCGATTGAGAACTCCCCTGCATCGGCGGCGATCTGGCTTTGGAGCACCACCTGCAAAAGCACGTCGCCGAGCTCTTCGCGCAGGTGGGCGACGTCCTCTTCCTCGATCGCGCAAACGGCCTCGTAGGCTTCCTCTATCATGTTGTGGGAGATTGATGCGTGCGTCTGCTCGCGATCCCATGGACAGCCGTCCGGGGCCCGGAGGGCCGAAATCGTGGCGACGAACTGGTTAAATGCTGGATGGTCTGTCGGATTTCCGTATCGGTCGAGTGCGCCGTCAGGTATCTGGGCGCCCGATTCGGCGGCATTGTCTTCGTGTGACACTGTTCCCCTTTTCTTTCCTTGAGAATACGAGTATACCCGCATTCCCCATGCAATCCCATACCGTCACCGATTCCGTTGATGAATCGCTAAACTGCCTAACAACCCGCACGCGTTCGCGCCGGGCATCACCGGGACGCAAGGCGCTATACTACGAAGACCGACCACAAGGAAAGCGATTCCATGATAGAACCAACACGTGCAGCATTCCTGCTGATAGACATGCAAAACGGCTTCATCGACCCCACAAGCGCCCTATGCGTTGCCGGCGCCGCGGACACGGTGCCGGCATGCGCCCACGCCCTCGATTTCGCGCGCTCAATCGGGATGAGCATCTTCCATATCCGCCGCATCTACAGCGCCGACGGCGCGAACGTGGAGCCCGTGCGCTATCGGCAATGGTGCGACGGAGGGCGCCCGCTTTCCCCCGCAAGCGAGGACGAGAGCTCGCTCAACTGGCCCGACCTGCTGACGCCCGCAGACGGCGACCGCGTGATGGTGAAACCGCGCTTCTCGGCGTTCTTTGACACGCAGCTCGACGACGTGCTCTCGCACGAGGGAATAAACACCGTAGTGCTCGCGGGCACCACGACTCCGAACTGCGTGCGCTCGACCTGCTACGACGCTCTTTCCCTGAACTACAACGTCGTCATCTTGGAGGACGCCACCTCCTCGCGCACGCCCGAGGTGCAGCGCGCGAACATCGAGGACATGGCCTATATCGGCGCGCACATCATGAGCGTTGCGGAATTCCTCGAGCAGGGGCTCTCCCAGGTGCAGGACATCGCAGGCGACACGGCGCGCGCAATCGAGGCAGAGTACTACGCAGGCGGCAGCGCGCAAGGCCAAGTCGATCGGACGACAGGTGCGGCCGCTCCCTGCAGCGCCCCCACGTCGGGCCGCCATCCCCGCACGCTCGGTTCCCGCACGTTGGCGCCGACGGGCACGACCGCACCGCCCGCGACGCGCGCTTCGTCCGACGCCCGCGAGCTTCCCGCAATGCGCGCTCCGAGGGGGATTTAGGCCATCATGATTGTGAGAATCGACACGCTTGAGGACGAGCGCCTCGACGCCTACGCACGGCTCACCGAAGCGCAGCTGCGCAACAAACTCGAGCCCGAAAAGGGCATCTTCATCGCCGAGTCGAGGAAGGTGATCGAGCGCGCCCTCGAAGGGGGAATGCAGCCGTTGTCGCTGCTCATGGAGGAGAAATGGATGCCCTCCATGGCGGGCATCGTCGAGCGCATCGAACAGATCGACCCCGCCATCCCCGTGTTTGTCGCTCCCCACGATGAACTTGAGAAACTCTGCGGATTCGAGCTGACGCGCGGCGCCTTGGGGGCCTTTCGCCGACCGCGCCCGAAAAGCGTCGCCGAGGCGTGCGAGGGCGCGCGCGTTGTCGCGGTTTTAGAAGACATCACGAACCACACGAACGTCGGGGCCATCTTCCGCTCGGCAGCGGCGCTCGGGGTCGACGCCGTGCTGATCACGCCGGCATGTTACGACCCGCTCTATCGCCGCGCGGTGCGCGTATCGATGGGCACTGTGTTTCAGATTCCCTGGGCACGCATCGGGGAAGACGCCCACGATTGGGCGCAAACCGGCATCCCTTTGCTCCACGAGCTCGGCTTCACCACGGCAGCGCTCGCGCTTTCCGACGACTCGGTGAGCTTGCGCGACGAGAAGCTGAAGGAATGCGAGAAGATTGCGCTCGTGCTGGGCACGGAAGGCGACGGCTTGGCAGAAAGCACCATCGCCCGCTGCGATTACACGGTGAAGATTCCCATGTACCACCAAGTAGATTCCTTGAACGTCGCCGCGGCAAGCGCGGTTGCGTTTTGGGAGTTGGTGGTTCCGTCGGCTTAACAGCCGACGGAACGGGCCGACGCTGCGCGAGGCGGGAGACAACTCTTCGCCCGCCCAGTTTTTCTATTTGTCGATTTCCTCTCGCGGATCGTGCAGGTCGTTGGGGGGAACGCGCACTTCATCCCATCCCATCTCCTTGAGCGCCTGGGCCGTGCGCCACGGCGGCGTAACGTCGTCGTATTGCGCGCAGTAGTTGAGCGCCTCGACGAGCGTGATGTTGTGCATGAGGTCGGCCATCGTGTCCACGTCGGGAATAGGCGGCAGGTAAAGCGCAGGGAGCCCCTGCTTTCGCGCCTTGTCGATATAGGCGGGAAGCACCGTGAGGCCCTCCTGGTTGTAGAACACGCCCGAATGGTCGAAGTTGGTCTCGCGCGTCCAACCGATTACCGACACGCCCATCTCCTGGTCGGGAGCGAGCACAATGCCGCCACTCACAACCCCGTCGAGCTTGTGGAGTGCGTCGAACCCTGCGCGCACATCGGCCTTGGTGAGCGCAGGCATATCGGCGCCCATAGAAAGGATGCAATCAGCGCCGCGTTCCCACGTCTTCTCGAACGCCTGGTTGTAATGTTCGTCGAAACTTGCACCCTCGTCGCAGAGAAACACCAGCTCGCGCGGCCATTGTCCCGCATCGGAGAACAGCTTTCGCATCACCTCGACGTTCTTTTCGGGCGTCGTCGAGATGATCATCTCGTACTCATCGCGCACCGCTTCCTCGCCCGCGGCGAGCGCTTCCCGTGCCCGCTCGGCACTTTCGCGTTCCAAATCGGCCATCGCCGCGCAGCAGATTTCCACCACGTCGAAGAGCATACAATGGTAGAGCCCCGAGGCAACCTCAGGCTGGAACACACCGTCTTTCAGCACGGTCAGGCGGGTTTTCACCAAACCCGGAATCGGCGGCTTGCTGAACAAAAGGAGCGCGTTTTTGCGCACGCGCTCCTTTTCCATGCCGCCCTGCTCGCTTTTCGATTCGCTCACAGAACGCTCCTTGTTTCGAAGTATGACTTACTTGGCAATGAGCACCGGCACCGACGAGCCGTGCAGCACCTTGTGGCTGACGCTTCCCATGTACTCCTTCATGCCCGAAAGCCCGCGGTTGCCGATAACGACAAGGTCGTAGTCGCCCTGATCGATCAACTTCACGATCTCGGTAGCGGGGTTCGTTCCCGTGATGAGCAGCGGGTTCAGGCGATCGGCCGCATCCTCGTGAGCGCTAGCCAGCCTCTCGAGCAGCGTTTTCCCGTCGTTCATCATCATTTCCAAGATGGAGCGGAAGCTCGTCATCTGGGAATCGTCGAGCAAGGGAATCGGCACCACGTACACCAAGTCGATGACAGCATCAGGGTTGTTCTCGGTCACGCTGATCGCAAGCTCTAACGCCTTGCGGCCGCCGTCAGTTGCATCCACCGCAGCGAGCACTTTGTTCATAGACATAACGCGCTCCTTCCTCCCTGCACCCCTCGGGCGCCGGGTTGCCGTTGCAAACTGCTAATCATTGCAAGAAAGTATAACACCACGCGGGAAAGCGTCGCCGAGGCGCGTTAGAGAAACTCCACCTCGATGATGTCGCCTGCCGCGGGAGGCTCGATGCCGGGACCCATGCCCATCATGGTGAAAGCGTTCGCTCCCCATGCCGTCTTCGATCCGGGGCGACCGTCAATCGGCGTCGCCTCGAGCACACCGTCGGCGCTCGGCTCCACGCGGAGAGGGCGGATGCCGAAGAACTCCGGCTCTCCCGGTGCATGGTCGGGATGCTCGCGTGGGCGCTCCTCACCAGCAGGTTTGCCGTTCTTCGCGCCCGGGCCGTGCTTCGGAGCCGGGAACGCCTCGGTCAAGCGGGCCGCCGTCTTCGGCACGATGGGATCAAGCCCCAAATACTTGCGCATAAGCGGACGCAGGTAGAAGTCAAGGGTGAACGACGCGCCGCCCGAAGGACCGGAGATGCCCACAATGGGCACGTTGTCGACGACGGCGTAGGAGCTGTGATGCCCCGGGCCGTGATTCGTCTGATGGCAGATCATGCGACCCATCTCTTCCATGACCTCGCACGACCAGTCATCCGAGCCCTTCGAGGAGCCCGCATTCAGAACGACGATGTCGGCGACCTCGCATGCGCGTTTGATGGCGGCCTCGATTTCGGGGCGTTCGTCGCACACGATGTCGAAGGGAACGAACTGCCCGCCCCACGCTTCCACCTTCGCGCGCACGAGGATGCTGTTCGTCTCGAAGTTGCGGCCGCGGGCGGCAAACTGATCGACGCGCGTCGGGTCGAGGGGGATACCTGCGGGAACGAGCTCGTTACCCGTGGGGATGAAGGCCACGCGAGGCTTGCGGACAACGGGGACCACGGCATTGTCGCCCGTTCCCATGCGCGCCGCGACGTCGGGCGTCACGACCGTGCCGGCAGTCGCGAGGACATCGCCGCGCTTCATGGTCGAGCCCGCAGGACGCGTGCCCGCACCCTGCTTCGAGGGGGCGGCGTCGATGGTCACGTGCTGCTGGTCTTCCGACACCTGCACGTGCTCGATGACGATGGCGGTGTCGAACCCTTCGGGCATCGCGACGCCCGTGTTCGCAAACTGCCAATCCACCCCGCGAACCCATGTGCTCGTGTCGGGCAGCTCGCCTTCCGCGAGGTTCTCGAAATCGGACCAGTGCAGGGCGATCGAGTCCATCGCGCACGTGAGCGCGGAGGGCATGTCGCACCGAGAGACCACGTCATAGGCGAGCACGCGCCCCACCGAATCGGCAAGCGCCACCTGCTCGCAGCATTTGCGAGCAACCTCGCTGCTGTGCAAATCCTCGCCCGCGGCGATGTTCGCCCACCCGAAACCTGCAGGTGCCGCATCCATGGCCTCGAGCATCGACGAGACCGCCTGCTCACGAGAGAGCTGGATATGCTGGGAATGATCTCTCATAGTTCCTCCTGTTCATGTGCCGCAGCACAAGCTTGCGACGATTATCGCGTACGCTCCATTATAGTGAATGACGAATAGAATCGGGCGAAAAGAAAGCCCGCCGAGAATCAATCTTCCCGACGGGCGATATGGCCGCAATGTGGCGTAGTGTGGGTTGAAGCTAAGCGAACCCCAGCTCAGGTGTCGTTTTCTAAATCTTGTACATGTACTGGAAGACGTCTTCGCGCTGGATGATGATCTGCACGCCGAGATTCTCCCCTACCGCCTTGAGCTTGTCCTGCACGGTGTCGAAGTCGGCCTTCTCCGTATCGAGCGTGGTGAGCATCGTCATCGAGAAGATGTCGTTCAAGATGGTCTGGCTGATGTCGTCGATGTTCGCGCCGCATTCCGCAAGCGCCACCGCCACCGCCGCGACGATGCCGCTGCGGTCCTTGCCCAGAACAGAGATAACGCACTTCATGGTTGCACCTTTCATCCGTTTCTTGTGGTTCCCATACTACCCGATTTGCCCGCCGACGGCGACGTGCGCTGCGCCTAGCGAGCGTCGCGAAGGATAAGCGACATGGCCTCGCTGCGAGAAGCGCGCGAAGCCGGCGTCGAGCCCGCGAACACGCCGCGAACCGCGCTCGTGACCGTACGGCTGCCCGGTTTCTTCACGCCGCGCATACTCATGCACATGTGCTCAGCCTCGAGCACCACGATGACACCCTGCGGGTGGAGCTGCTCCACCAGGGTATCGGCGATCTGCCCGGTCAGGCGCTCCTGCACCTGAGGACGCTTCGCGAACACTTCCACGAGACGCGCGAGCTTCGAGAGCCCGCACACGCGGCCGTCCGCGGCGGGGATGTAGCCGATGTGCGCCTTGCCGAAGAAGGGCACAAGATGATGCTCGCACATCGAGTAGAAGGAGATGTCGCGCACGAGGACCATCTCGTTGCAGTGCTCGTCGAAGGTCTTCTCGAAGTGGACAGCGGGATCTTGCGCGAGCCCCGCGAACACCTCTTCGTACATGCGCGCCACGCGGGCAGGCGTCTCGCGCAGCCCTTCGCGATTGGGGTCCTCGCCGACGCCCTCGAGAATGAGGCGCACGCCTTCTTCGATTTTCCGAGTATCCATAGGCTGTTAATCCTCCAGTGCTATGTCAATGCCCACCGGGCAATGGTCGCTTCCGAATACTTCATTGTAAATGCTCGCGTCCTCCACCTTGTCGGCGATTCCGTCGCTCACCAAAAAGTAATCGATGCGCCACCCCGCGTTGTTCTTGCGCGCGTTGAAACGGTAGCTCCACCACGAGTACGCGCCCGTCGTATCGGGATGAAGGGTACGGAACGTGTCGGTGAAGCCTGCGGCGAGCAAGTCGGAGAATTTGCCGCGCTCCTCGTCGGAGAAACCCGCGTTCCCCCTGTTGGGACCAGGATTCTTCAAATCAATTTCATTGTGTGCCACGTTGAAGTCGCCGCACATGATGACAGGTTTCGGCGCGGCGGTCTCCCCCGCCTGCGTCAAGGGAAGCACTTCTTTGGGCATGTGCCCTGCCCCGAGCGGGTGGCGCGGGGTGTCCTTGGGGGCATCGGAGCCGAGAACGACCAGCCCGTCGGCATCGGCGCGCTCGACGGGAACATCCCCGGGAAGCACGCCCTCTTCAAGCCCCTTGCAAAAGTCGCGGAACGCGTCGTCCCACTCCATGCGATGCCCGATGCGGGCGAGCTCGTTTTGCGCGTTCGGCGTGTACACGTCGACAAACCAGAACTCGGGGAACTCGAGCGCGACGATGCGCCCCTCGGTGTCGAGGTACTCCGAGCCCAACCCATGAAGCACCTGCAGAGGCGCGCGCTTGGTGAAGACCGCCGTCCCTGAGTAGCCTTTCCGCTCGGCATAGCTCCAGAACTCTAGGTATTGGGGAAGATCGAGCGTCGCCTGCCCCGCCTGGAGCTTTGTCTCCTGTAGGGCGAAGACATCGGCGTCGAACTCGGCCACGATGTCCTCGAAGCCCTTCTTCATAACGGCGCGCAGGCCGTTCACGTTCCACGAGATCAGTCTCATCGGTTCACCTTTCCAAGCGAGGAGCAACGCGCGGGCATGCCTCTTGCAACCGCGGCGGAGCGCTGCCCGCAGTCGCAAGCAGCCACGCGGCCCGCAGTTGCAGCAGGCATGCCGCCCGTAGTCGCATCAGTATAGCGCGAGCGCGTAGTGCGACATGTGCGAAATAGTGCCAATTTGCGCTTGTCATCTATTGGCATATGTCTTATACTTGAGGAGGTCTGAAACACATCGGGCAAGCGTCTGTGTCCTCCTTATGCAAGCGCTTGCCCACCTTCCCGTTCATTACCTTCCAACTGCGGGGCGGCTCACCCGACTTCCTATCTCGCCGCCCCACACCTTCCCAAGACCCGCGACAAACGACCAAACATGCATGTCGCGCGCGTTCACCTGCGTACTTTGCAGCATCGCAACGATAGCGGCGGCGCTTACGGCGCCCTGCCTCAAGAGCGCGAAAACGGCGCTACAGTACGATGACGAAATGCCAGATGGCTTCCCGTTGCGCTATCATCAGCTCATCCGATTGACGCGAAGGGGGACCAATGGCGCGTTTGCTCATTGTCGAAGACGACGTCTCACTACGGGAGAATCTTGTGCGCATGCTGCAGCTCAAGGGCCACGAGTGCCTTTGCTGCGAATCGTTTGCGAACGCCGCGGCCGAAGCTTTGGCTGCCGCCCCCGACTGCATCCTGCTCGACCTTTCGCTTCCCGGTGCGTACGGCCACGAGATTTGCCGCGCGATTCGCCAGGAAAGCAACGTCCCCATCATCGTGCTGACCTCTTCGGACAGCGAGTTTGACGAGGTCATGAGCATGAGCGTCGGCGCCGACGACTACGTGGTCAAGCCCTACCGTCCCGCTGTGCTGCTTGCCCGCATCGACCGCGCGCTCGCCCGCAGCGGGTCAGCCGATTCGGCGCGCGGGCAAATCGAGCATGGCGGCGTCTCCCTTGACAGCGTGCGGGCCGAGGTCTCGTATCGCGGCAAGCGCGTGGAGCTCTCGCGCAACGAGCTTCTGATTCTGCGCATCCTTATGGAGAACGCGGGATCCATCATCTCGCGCAGCGAGCTGATGGACGAGCTGTGGCAAACCGACGCGTTCGTCGATGACAACACGCTCACGGTGAACGTGAATCGCCTGCGCCGCAGCCTGGAGTCCGCAGGCGTACCCGACGACTTCATCACCACCCGCCGCGGCCTGGGGTATGTGATTCGATGAGCAGCACGAATTGGGAAGAGCCCGACCACACGGCCGTTGGTTCGCCCCGCGATCCTGAGCCTGCGCCGTTCGCTGCCGAGGACCGCATCGAGTGTGCGTACTCGTTCGGGGCGTATCTTCGCTCGCGCGCCGGGTTCGTGTTCGGCATGGTCGCCCTCATGCTCATTGTTGCGGGTATCTTGGCTGTGACCAGCTCGAACGTTTCCGCCATCGCGCTCGTTTCCCTTTGCGAGGCCCTGTTCGCCTGCATTGTGCTCGTCGTTGGCTTCTCGCGCAACCGCGAGTTCTACCAGCAGCTGGACCACTTTTGCAATTCGCCCGACAACGCGCGCTACCTCTCGTCGATTCTGGACGAGCCGCGCACGTTGGAGGGAACACTGGCCTATCGTGCGCTCGCCGTGCAGGGCAAGGCTGCCTCGGACGAGCTTGCCGCCCGCTCCCGCGACATGAAGGATTACCGCGACTACATCGAGCTGTGGGTTCACGAGGCGAAGACGCCCATCGCATCGGCCCAGCTTGCGTTGTCGAGCCTTCACGGACCTGGGGCCGATGAGGTGCGCGGCGACCTCGATCGCATCGAGTCGCGCGTCGAACAGGCGTTATACTACGCGAGATCGGCAACTCTGAGCGAGGATTTCTCCATCGAGGAGTTAAACCTTGCGGCACTCGCTCGCAAGGCATGCCGCCAGAGGTCTCGCACGCTCATCGGCGCGGGCGTTTCGCTCGATTTCGCGATCGACGAGACGCTCGAGGTGTTCGCCGACGCGAAATGGGTCGATTTCATCATCGGACAGGTTCTGGAGAACTCGGCGAAGTACGGCGCGAAAACCGTTCGCTTCGAAGGCGCGGTGAAGGACGCGGGAACGAAAGACGGCTGCATCGAGCTTTTGATCAGCGACGATGGCGACGGCATTCCCGCCGCCGACGTGCCGCGCGTGTTCGATCGCGGATTTACGGGAAGCCAGGGCCGCGCCCACCACAAAGCGACGGGCATGGGGCTCTATCTTGCCGCTGTCGCCTGCGAGAGAATGGGCCTTGGCCTGCGTGTTTCCTCGGAAGAGGGGGCGGGCACGACCATCGCGCTCACCTTCCCGCTCGACCGCACGCGCATGGACTTGGCGGCAAACCTTACAAAACCGTAAGATTTCGGTAAGGCCCTTCGATGGCTTCGTTTTCGCGCTCGTCGCATCATGGGGATGTGCCGAATCGAAGAGAAAGGAATCCCCATGTCTGTGGTTACCGCAACCCCTCCAGCAGGCATTGCGAATGCGAATCAGCCCGATAGCCGCAAGGTTTTGCTCTCCGTGCGCAACGTTTTGAAGGTGTACGGCTCGCGCGAGGCCGTCACGCGCGCACTTGACGACGTGTCGTTCGACATCTGCGAAGGCGAGTTCGTCGGCGTGATGGGCCCGTCCGGCTCGGGCAAAAGCACGCTTTTGAATTGCATCTCCACTATCGATACCGTGACCAGCGGAAACATCGTCTTGAACGGGCTCGACATCACGCAGCTGCGCAGCCGCCAGCTCTCCAAGTTCCGCCGCGACGACCTGGGCTTCATCTTCCAGGACGCCAACCTGCTCGACACCTTGACCGGCTTCGAGAACATCGCTTTGGCCCTCACCATCAAAGGAGAGAAGGCCGACGCCGTCCGCACGAAGGTCGAGCGCACCGCCACTCTGCTGGGCGTGACGGACGTTTTACAGAAGTACCCGCGCCAGATGTCGGGCGGCCAGCGCCAGCGCGTAGCTGCGGCGCGCGCCATCGTTGCCGATCCGAAGTTAGTTCTTGCCGACGAGCCCACGGGAGCGCTCGACTCACGCAACGCGGCCGTTCTCCTCGAGACGCTCGAGGTGTTGAACTCGAAGCTGCACGCCACCATCATGATGGTCACGCACGACGCGGTCGCGGCATCGTATGCCGACCGCATCCTGTTCATCAAGGACGGCAAGCTGTTCAACGAGCTGCGCCGCGGCGATAGCAGCAGAACCGACTTCTACCAGCACATCCTCGAGGTTCAGGCGTTTCTCTCTGGCAAGCAGGGCACATCCTCCGCAGTCGGTTTCGTGGCCTCGCACGTCACCGCACTCGGCAACTAGGCGGCGGTCATCATGTTGATGAAACTCGCCTTGCGCAACGTGCGCCGCAGCGTGCGCGACTACGCTGTGTACTTCGTTACCCTGGCCTTGGGCGTGGCGGTGTTCTACGCCTTCAACGCTATCGGGGATTCGCGCGTGCTTTTCGAAGCCCAAGAAGGTGCCGAGGGTGTTTTCCTGGCATCTGGTGCGAGCATTTTCGATATCTTGGCCCAGATCATGACCTATTTCAGCGTAGTCGTCGCCGTCGTTTTGGGCTTTTTGGTCCTGTACGCCAACCGGTTCGTGGTTCGAGCCCGCAAGAAGGAGTTCGGCACCTACCTTTTGCTCGGCATGAGCCCGCGACAGGTTTCCTCGGTAGTCCTGACGGAAACGCTGATCGTCGGCGTGCTTGCGCTGGTGGTGGGCTTGGGGCTTGGCTTTCTGATCTCGCAAGCGATTGCCTTCGCCACGGCGGGCCTTATCGGCGTGGCGATCGGCGACTACCATCTGCTGTTCAGCGCCCGATCCGCGCAGCTGACCCTGGGCTGTTTCGCGCTTATCTTCGTCGTGGTCGCCCTGTTCAACGCCATACAGATTTCGCGCTGCAAACTTGCCACACTGCTCTCGGCACGCTCCCGCAGCGAGCGCATGCCCGTGCGCAACCCCCTCATCTGCCTGATTGTGTTCGTGCTGTCATGCCTGATTTTGGCGAAGGCGTATTCCGAGCTCAACCTCGATGGCCTGGTCTACTTCGGCGAACACTTCCGCATCGCAACCGTGTTGATGCTCGTCGGCACGCTGGGCCTGTTCTGGTCGGCGTCGGGGTTCTTTATCCTGCTGATCCAGCGTTTGCGGGGCGTTTACTTCAAGGGTCTCGCCATGTTCACCATGCGCCAGATCGCGACGAAGGTGAACACCGCGTTCGTGTCGCTGTGGGCCGTGAGCGTCCTTCTGTTCTTCAGCATCGTCGTGTTCTCGACGGGCTTCAGCTTGGCGTCGATGTTCTCCGATCAACTGGAAGAGAACACCCAGTTCGACGCATCTATTCGCGCGAGCCTCATGTCGCTCGACACCTCCGATATGGAAGCGGTGCCGGCCGAGAAGTATGGCGGTGACGAGGAGAAGGCGACCGCCATCAAGATAGCCGAGGCCGAGCACGACGAGGTTCACAACCTATGGCAGGCGAGCGACGGCTCCACCGCCGCGTATCTGAAATCGCTCATTCCCGATTGGGACGAACGCGTGACCGGCTCGGCTCAGGTGGACACGTGGCTCGCGAGCGACTTGACGAACAAGCAGCTTGCCGATGCTTGCGGCTTCACGCTTGAGCAAATCGGCTCCGACGAGAATTCCAGCATGGCTGACGAAGGCGTGCAGTACGTGCCGTTATCGCAGTTCAACGCTGCTCGACAGCTTGCAGGCGAAAAGCCGATCGAACTTGCCGCAGGCGAGTATCTGGTCGACAACACGGTCGACAAATCGGCCGAGTACGCCAAGGCCCTTGGCCAGAAAGGGCGAACCATCACCGTCGACGGGCATACTCTAACCGCATCCGGACAGGTGGTTTCACAGTCGCTCCAGGTGAGCAGTATGAGCTGCCTCATCGCCGTGCTGGTGGTTCCCGATGAGTTGGCGGCCGAGAGGTTCGCCGCGGGCGATCTGCCGTATCTGAGCGAGCTCAACGTCAACCTGGCCAGCGATTCAAAACAGCAGGCCATGGAGGACCTCTTAACCGAGTACGGCAAGTCGGTTCCCCCGCGCGAGGAACTCGCCGAAGCCGGTTGGACATACGACTCTCGCCCGTGGCCGGTGTCATATTACGACACGAGCGAGGGCATCATCGCCGACAGCATGGGGCTTAAGCTTCTCTTGGTTTACCTGGCGCTCTACATCGGGTTCGTTTTCCTCATGACCACGGCGGCGGTTCTTTCCGTCCAGCAGCTCTCCGAGGTGGCGGACAGCATCCCGCGCTACCGCCTGCTCGCTCAGCTGGGATGCGACAGGAGCATGGTTCTGCGAAGCCTGCGCACGCAGATCGGCATTTACTTCGGGGCGCCGCTTCTAGTGGCAGGGTGCCACTCGGCATGCGCGATCAGCCTTCTGTACAAGAACCTCCTGTCGATTTGGGGCGCTTCGGCGGTTGCAGGCACGCTTGCCGTTGGTATTGCGCTGGTAATTGCGGTGTACGCAATCTATCTGGCGTCGACATACCTGGTCGCACGATCGGCGGTCGTTTCCGGTGCGGGCAAGGGGCTGCTCGCATAGGCGAACAGCTCACGCAGAGCGCGGGACACGAACTCGATAGACGGCTGGCTGCCTTCCCCGCGGCCAGTCGTCTTCTTGTGGTAGGCTGCTCTCCCGTGGCTGGCCGCCTTCCGCGGCTGGCCGTCTACTTGTGGTAGGGCTCGCCGTGCGAGATCTTCTGCGCGCGGTAGAGCTGCTCCAAGAGCACGACGCGCGCCAAGTTGTGAGGCAGGGTGATCGGACCGAACGACAGCAGCTCATCAGCCCGAGCGCGCACTTCCGCGCTCACGCCGTCCGACCCGCCGATGACAAACGCAAAGCTGCTCTTCCCCGCAAGCGCCAGCGAATCGATTCGCTGGGAGATGCCCACGCTCGAGCGTTCCTTGCCATCGATCGCCAGAAGCGCCACATGAACGTCCGGGCCCAGCTTGTCGAGCTCCGCGCAAATCGCCGCGCCCTCTTTATCGCGCGCGCCCTCGATACCTCCCGCACGTCGCGGGTCCACGTCGGCGATTTCGCGCACCTCCGTCTTCGCATACGGCTGCAAGCGCTTGAGGTACTCCGCGCACGCTTCCGTCCAAAAGCGCTCCTTGAGCTTCCCCACCGCGATGACCGTGAACTTCATCCGCACCCCTTCCCATAAAAAACGCGCGGCCCGCAATGCGCCGGCCGCGCGTGTTCCATCCATTCTCCCTGCGCCCGCAAGCGCGCAGGCGCTATTTCCAATCCGAGCCGATGACCACGAGGAAGTCGGTTGAGAACGTGTAACGCCCGTCATTCTTGGTCGCGACGCCGTTGCCGATTTGCTTCACGATTTCCTCAGCCGCTTCCTTTTGGCTGTCGTTGGTGTACACGACGACCGTCGTCGAGAACGAGGAGCTCGCGTTGCCGGTCTCGGTGGTGTAGCCAAGCTTCTCGATCTTCGTGGCGGCAGTGGCAGCGGCCCCATCGATGTTCGCGCCGTTCTTCACGGTCACCTTGCCCGACCTGGTTGCGGTCGTGGTGGAAGACGTGTTAGAGGTTGCACCCGCCTTGTCGCCCGTGCTGGCGAGCACCGTGCCGTTCTTCTCGTCGATCACGTCCTCGGTAGTCGGTGGAAGGCCCTGGTCGACGCGCTGCATCATGGTTTGCCACTCTTTTTCGTTCACGTATTCGTACCAGGTGCCGTTAACGAGCTTCGAGGTGGTGGGCTCCATTGCCGAGTAGATGCCGGTGTCGGTGTTGAGCCCTTGCATGCTCGACGCGAGCGAGATGATGTCGGTCACGTTGAAGTCGGTCGTGATGTACTTGGAGAGCGCCTGGATCGTGTTCGCCATGGTGATCGGGTCGGAGGAGAGGATCTTCTTCGCGACAGCGGAAAGCACGAGGCGCTGGTTGGCGGCGCGATAACGGTCGCCGTCGCCGTAGGCGTCGTACGCATGGCGCGCGCGGCACAGGATGAGCGCCTGGTCGCCGTTGAGGGTCTGCAAGCCGGCGTCGAGATGACCGCCCGCATCCTCGTCGTTGATCTCCATCGGGACGTCGACTTCCACACCGCCGAGCGCGTCGACCGCTTCCTTGAAGCCGTCGAAGTCGATTTCCGCATAATGCGAGATGGGAACGCCTGCGAACTTCGAAACGACCTCAATCGTGTATGCCGCGCCGCCGATCGAGTGCGCCGCGTTGAGCTTCTGCTTGCCGTTCGTGCCCATGTCGATGAGCGTATCGCGATGGAGCGACACCATGGTGACCTGCTTGTTCTGCGGGTCGATGCGCGCGAGGATCATGCTGTCGGAGCGAAACTGATCGCCCGCGTACTCGGCCGACTCCGAGCGCTCCTCCGAGCCGTCAGTGCCCATGAGCAGCATGTAGAACGGGTCGCCGGCGTACTTCGTGTCGACGAGCGCATCGCGAAGATCGTCGTCGACGCCTTCGTTGAGATTGGCGTTGATGGTGTTGATATAGGCGAACGCGGCGCCGACTCCTCCGAGCACCACCGCCAGAAGGGCGATGCACACCGCAAGCACGATCTTCTTGCGCTTCTTGCTCTTGCGCTTCTTGGTGTATTCCGCCTGCGTCACGCGACGCGAGTAGGGATTCTGCGCAGGGGCGAGGTTTTCGCCGTCACCAAAGGACGCCGCCGCATGGGAGGCGTGGGGCGTCGGGGACTTTTGGTCGAAGCTCGCGGACGCTTGGGCGTCCATCGTGTGCTGACCGTGCTGCCCGACGGCGTTGGGGGATTTTTTCTTATTTCTTCTCATGTCAAATAGATTTTGCCGACTGCCTTAATTATTGACAAGCGAGGATGCCCCAATTCTGGCAAATAGCCGCAGGACGCCCACTGAAAACCTACAACTTGGAGCTTCGCTTCCCTGTTTTGCAGGTCGAACGCGCGGAGCGAAAGCCTACTTCGCCCCGACCCTCTCCGCCATGAACGCGTTCGCCGCCAGCTCCTCTGCGTCGTCGAGCTGGGCAAGCGCGGGCACGCTTTCACCCGTTCGCCCGGCATGGCGCTCGCATGCGGCGGCCAAAAGCCAGTCGGCGATTTCCGGATTCTTCGAAAGCAGCGGACCGTGGAGATAAGTGCCGAGAACCTTGCGATAAAGCGCGCCGTCAGCCTTGTCCGCGTCGTTGTTGCCGTGCCCAACCGAGGAAACCACCGCACCGAAAGGCTTCACCCCTTCCGCGAGGTACGTTCTGCCCGCGTGGTTCTCGTATCCCACCACCGGATGCGTCGCGAGCGGCGAGGAGAGCACGATGTTGTCGATAAGGCGGTCGGCGGACGTGCCGGGGCGGCGCGTCTCGATGCCGACGATGTCGAGCCCGGGAACTTCCTCATCGCCGAGCAGCCAAGTCTTGCCGAGAATCTGATACCCGCCGCAGATGGCAAGCACCGGCCCGTCCTCTTCCACGTACGCGGCGAGCTCGTCTTTCATGCGCATGAGCTCCGCCGACGCAAGCTTCTGCTCACGGTCGGGGCCGCCGCCGAGAAACACCAGGTCGACGTCGCCAAGATCGACGGATTCGCCATATTCGACGCGCTTCACCTGGACGGGAATCCCGCGCCATGCAAGGCGCTCGCTCAAGATGCGCACGTTGCCACCGTCGCCGTAGAGGTTCAGCAGGTCGGGGAACATGTGGGCGATCACGATGGGGGTAGTCCCCTTCTGACCCCGCGCGGGGGACTCTCCCATCTCGGCGGGTTCTGCCGCGCCCAGTCGCTCATTAGACCCCGTTCGCTCCTGATCCCGCGCGGGGGACTCCGTGCTCAAACAGTCCTCGCTTCGCTGCGGAACTGCGCGCGGAGCCCCCCGCGCAGGCTCAGGAGCTGCCGTAATGATAGACGAAGGAGCATCCGCGTTCGAAGACGACCCGCCGTCGGCCCGCACAGAGTCGCCAGCCTCGCAGTTCGCAAGGTCGCCAGCTTCGCTTTCCACAGCATCGAGAGCGGACTTCACGCTTGGCAGCGCCGTGTAGTTCGCGATGGCGTAAGCATTCATTTCGCACGGAAGTTTCGCCAGCTCGTCGAGGAATTCCTGCGTGTTTTTCACCACCTTGGAAGGAATACCCGCGTACTTCAGGCGCACCTGCATGTCGTTGCCGCGGATGCCCCCGGCGAACACGACGCAACCCTCCTGGCGCGAAAGCTCCTCGAAGTCGATGTCCCACAGCCACGAGATGTCGTGGCCGTCGGCCTCTTTGTCGTTGATGAAGAAGGCGACCGTCTTAGGAGAAGCGTCCTTCTCGATGATCTTGAGGTTCTGGTTGAAGCCCGTGGGGTTCTTCGCGAGGTTGAGCAGGACGCTTCGCCCTTCGACGGAGTAGTGCTGCAGACGGCCGTTCTTCGGGTCGAAGGACTCGATGGCAGCCTGGATCGCGTCGTTTCCGCAGCCCACAAGGTCGGCCGCGACGCCCACCGCGAGCAGGTTGTACACCATGTAGGCACCGCTGAATGCCGCGCGGATCGGCCTTGCAGGTGCGGACTCGCCCGCGTTCGGCTGCGGGCTGGCGATGTCGAAGGAAAGCTCGCGCTCGCCAAGTTCCACGTTTTGCGCCGCGAAATCGAGCGCGGGGCGGGAGAAGCCGCACGTCGGGCAATGCCAAGCTCCCAGCTGGCCGTATTGGCGGAAGTTGTACTCGAACATCGACGAGCACAGCTGGCACATCGTGGCGTCGGAGACCGTGTTCTGCGCAAGGCCCATGCTCTCGCCCACCCCGAACGCAATCTGGCGCGTCCGCTCGCGCCCGGGCTGCTCAGAGGCGCGCTTGGCGATGGTGGCGCACAAGGGGTCGTCGGCGTTGAAAACGAGGATGGTCTCAGGTGAGGCGGCAAGCGCTTCGACGATGCTGTCCTGGATGCGATCGATTTCGCCACAACGGTCGAGCTGGTCGCGGAACAGGTTCAGAAGCAGCACGTAAGTCGGCTTGAGCTGCGGCGTCATCTTCTTCAACCACAGCTCGTCGGACTCGAACACGCCCCAGTCCGCCTTTTTCGCGTGAAGAAGCGCTGTCGATACGCCGGAATCGAGGTTCGCGCCCGTCCGGTTGCACACCACGCGGGCGCCCGAGCCTTCGAGGACATCGGCGAGCAAGTTGGTCACCGTGGTCTTCCCGTTGGTGCCCACCACCATGATCGACCCGCGGGCAAGCTTCCCCCGCAGGTTCGCGAGCAAACGCGGGTCCACATAGAGCGCGATCTTCCCTGGGAAGTTTGCCGCTGGCCGGCGGAACACGTGCTTCAAGCCCCACGTCGAGATGGAGCTTACGGCTTGAGCTGCGGCAAATCTAATGGACATGGACACTCCTCGCAAACGCGGCGAACCTCTCGGGCTATATGCCCGCAATCGAATAGTACCGATAAAAGGGTACAACGGCTTTGCGCGACAGCGCCCAAGTGCGCGGAGAAACCAAAGAAAAAGGAGCCGCTTTTGGGATAACGGCTCCTTAAAGGAGCTCGCCGACAGGATTGGAGAGGGCGGCGAGCCAAAGGGGATAAGGGAGTGCAACCGACAGCTTTGTAAGGAGGGGATAACACCGTCGGATGTTTCTCACTGGGATGATTGTATGCGTCTTCCCGCCGACCTGGTGATTCGCATTCCGCAAGCGTTGTTGCAATATGCGGAACAACCCCGTTTGCGATTGCGCAACAGCCAGCTTAGTAGAGCGCGCTCACTCGTGCCCGCCATTGCACGCGAGCGTTCTCGAGCACGGAGAAATCTTCAAGATAGGCCTGACAGCTCGCAAGCGCCTCTTTGCACGCAGTGAGTGTGCGGCCCGAAAGCGAGCGGCCGATGTAGGCGTTCACGTCGATGCCGGCATCGACGCCCTTGATGGGGAGATACACCACCTTGCTCGAGCCGTATGCCCAGTTCGCGCTTGTGGAAATGCCGACGCTGTTGGACGTTTCCACCTGGATGTACATCGAGTCGACGTCGCGGAAGCTGCGAGCGCGCTCCATTAGAAGGGAAGGCTCGGTTTCGAGCACCTTTCGCATCCGCTCCTGCAAGCCCGGGAAATCCTTCTCGCTTGGAAGGAGCAGGTCAAGGCCCACAAGACGAGAAAGCTCGATGCCGTCGGCGCAATCTCGCGCAAGCCGGCTGTTCGCCCGGACGACCACGCAGAACTGATCGCGATACATGGTCGCGAGCTCATAGCGCTGCTGGTGGGGCGAATACACGTTGAGCATGATGTTGAGATCGGCCCTGTTGTCATCGAGCGCGGTATAGAGCATCTTGTACGGCATGCCTTTGAACTCGATCTCGATTTCCGGGTAATGCTCCTTCAGATACGACGTGAATTGCAGGATGAACGGGCGCGCCGCATTGTGCAGATAGCCCAAACGCACCACGGGTTTTCCGCCTTCGTCGAGGCGCGACATCTCGGCAAGGGCGGCGTTGTATTCGGAAAGGATGGCCTTCGATCGGTCAAGGAAAACGGTTCCGGCCTCGGTGATGGCGACCGACTGTTTCGAGCGGATGAAGAGCTTGGTGCCGAGCTCGTCTTCCATAGCCGAAATATGGCGGCTGATAACAGACGGGCTCACGAAGAAATGGCGCGCAGTATCGCGGAAGCTCAGGTTCTCGGCGAGGTATTCGAATTCACGCAGATGCTCGATGTTCATGTTCCCGCCTTTCCGCCCTGAGCGCTTTCGTCTTCTAAAGCGTCCTGTCCGACAGAGAATAGCAGAGCCGACCTTCTTCTCCCCGCAAGAAAACACGAACGAGAAAGCCCGTCCGACAGTGGGAGGCAAAAACCACCGGGAAGGACCACTAACCCGCCTATTTCGCGTTCAACAACAAAACAGGCCGCCGGTTCAATGCCGACGGCCTGTAAGTTTCTGGAGCCAACGAGCGGATTCGAACCGCTGACCTACGCATTACGAGTGCGTTGCTCTACCAGCTGAGCCACGTTGGCAAACGAGTGAAGCACAAGCTTCAGACGCGAAAACAAATAATAGCGAATCAATCGCGCAAGCGCAAGGGTTTTCTTGAACCGATTCCCGATTCCCCTTCTGAGGCTCCCCGGTTCCCCGTTCGCGCCCTGCGGCCCTGAGGCTCTGAGGCCTACTTCATCAGCTTCGTGACCGCCTCAGTGTAGGCAACCGGATCGTCCAGCGGGATACCCTCGACGAGAAGCGCCTGGTCGTACAGAATGCCCGAGTACAGCTTCACTTTTTCGTCGTCGCCCGATTCCTGCGCCTTCTGCATGACCTCGAACACCGGGTGCTTCGCGTTCACTTCGAGCACGCGATGCGATTTCACCGCGCCCTCTTCCTCGGCGCTCTTCGGCGCGCCCGCGAGAATCTTCTCCATCTTAAGCGACACGCCGCCTTCGGTGGTGATGAAGGCAGGGGCGTCGGTCTGGCGCGTGGACACCGCAACCTTCTCCACCTTGCCGTCGAGAGCGCTCTTCATGGCCTCGAACAGGTCCTTGTTGGACTCGGCCGTCTCCTCGGCTTCCTTTTTCTCCTCGTCGGATTCAAGGCCGAGGTTCTCGCCGCCCACGTTCTTAAGCGGCCACGCGGTGAGCGAGTCGGGGTCGGCCGCGTCGGGCACAGCGTAATCGGACATGGCCATCATGCAGAATTCGTCGACATCCTCGGGGCACAGCAGCACGTCGTAGCCCTTCGCGAGCACCGTCGTCACGATCGGCAGCTGCGCCATGCGCTCGACGGAGTCGCCCGTGGCGTAGTAAATGGTCTCCTGGCCATCGGCGGCAGCCTTCACGTATTCCTTGAACGTGATCATCTTCTTCTGCTTTGCCGAGTAGAAGAGGAGCAGGTCGCCCAGCACATCTTTTGCCGTGCCGTAGGAGGTGTAGAGGCCGTACTTCATGCCGCGGCCGAAGTTCTCGAAGAAGTTCTCGTAGCCCTCGCGATCCTTGTCGAGGAAATTTTCAAGGTCGGACTTGATCTTCTTCTCGACGCGGCGGGCAATAGCCTTCAGCTGACTGTTGTGCTGCAGCGTTTCGCGCGAGATGTTGAGCGTGAGGTCCTGCGAGTCAACGATGCCGCGGACGAAGTTGAAGTAGTCGGGCAGGAGGTCTTCGCACTTGTCCATGATGAGCACGTTAGAGCTATAAAGCGCGAGACCCTTCTTGAAGTCCTTGCTGTACAGGTCATACGGGGCGCGGCTCGGCACGAACAGCAGCGCGTCGTAGGTCAGCGCGCCCTCGGCATGCAGCGAGACGGTACGCGCAGGGTCGGCGAAATCGTGGAAGTTTGTCTTGTAGAACTCGTTGTACTCCTCGTCGGTCACGTCGGACTTCTTGCGCTTCCAGATGGGGATCATCGAGTTGATCGTGTCGGTCTCGGTGTAGGTCTCGTACTCGGGCTTGTAGTCGTCGCCGGCGTCTTCGGGCTTCGGCTTCTCGCGCGTCTTGGAAACCTCCATCTGGATGGGGTAGCGCACGTAGTTGCTATAACGCTTGATCAGGTCCTTCAGGCCGTACTCGGAAAGATAGGTGTCGTAGTTGTCCTCGTCGGTGTTCTCCTTGAGCGTAAGGATGACATCGGTGCCGTGCTCGGCGCGCTCGGCCTCGGCGATAGTGTAGCCCTCAACGCCGTCGGATTCCCACGCCCACGCCTCGTCGCTGCCGAACGCGCGGGAAACGACGCGTACCTTGGAGGCAACCATGAAGCTGGAGTAGAAGCCGACGCCGAACTGGCCGATGATGTCGATGTCGTCGCCCTGCTGCTCGGCGTTGTCGGTCTTGAACGCCTGGGAATCGGAGTGCGCGATAGTACCAAGGTTCTTGTCGAGCTCGTCCTTCGTCATGCCGATGCCGTTGTCAGAAATGGTGATGGTGCGGGCATCCTCGTCGAAGCCGACGTGAATGGCCAGCTCGTCCTTGGAAAGCTGCACGTCGGAATCCGTCAGGCTCTTGAAATAGAGCTTGTCGACGGCGTCGGACGCGTTCGAGATAAGCTCGCGGAGGAAGATCTCGCGATTGGTGTAGATCGAGTTGATCATGAGGTCGAGCAGTTTCTTGCTCTCTGTTTTAAATTTCTTCATGGCGTATCGCTTCCTGTTCTCGAAAGACCACTTTGGCACTTTGCTTTGGCAGTCCCCGTCTTTGAGTGCTAAAAGGCATTGTAACGACGCGATACGTCATGTCAAGTAATCTAAGTGCGATAGACTCAACTTTTCGCAATTGCCTTTGTCCGGTCCGACTTTATAATTTGAACGCATGCCAATTGCGTTTGAACGCAAGAAAATACTAAAGTGAAATATGAACTACCGCAAAAAAGAGCCCCGAGATATCTCGGGGCTCTTTCGTGCGGCTATGACCTTGCGTTTTAGCAGTAGAACAGAATCTCGTTGTAGGTCGGCACCGGCCAGTGGTTGTCGTCGACGACGATCTCCATCGCGTCGATTGCAGCTCGAAGCTCGTCCATAAGCGGGATGACATGGTGCGCGTTGTCGTTCGCGCGCTCCTGCTGGTCGGCGATCTCGACGTTGGCGAGATGCGCGGTGTTGAGAGCGTCGAGCGCCTCTTCCACGCGCTTCGTGCCGTCGACCACCGTTTGGAGCTTCCTCTCCTGGAACGACTGGTCAGCAGAGGGCAGCGCAGCCTTGACCTGGGCGATATCCTTCGCCACGTCGGCGGCGAAGCTGTTGATCGCGGGCAGGAAGAAGCGACGGACCATGCGCTTCATCGTGCGCGCCTCGATGTTGAGGAGCTTGTTGTACTTCTCGAGCTTCACTTCGTAGCGAGAGCGAACCTCAACCTCGGAGAGCACGTTGAACTCACCGAACAGATCGATGCTCTTCTGGTCGATGAAGCACGGCAGCGCGTCGGCCGTCGTGGGATGGTTCGCCAGGCCGCGGCGCTCGGCTTCCACCGGCCATTCATCGGAGTAGCCGTTGCCATTGAAGATGATGCGCTGATGCTTGCGCAGGTCATCCTTGATGTAGGCGATTGCAGCTGCCTCGAATTCATCGCCGGACTTGCCCTCCATAGCATCGGCGAACTCCTTCAGGCTCTTCGCCATGGCCGTGTTCAAGATGGTGTTCGCGTCGGAGAGGTTCACCGCGGAGCCCGGCATGCGGAACTCGAACTTGTTGCCGGTGAAGGCGAACGGGCTCGTCCGGTTGCGGTCAGTGTTGTCCTTCAGGAAGTTCGGGAGCACGGCCACGCCCAGATCCATCGCCACGCGCTCGGCGGACGTGTACTCCTTGTCGGAGATGAGCGCATCCACGATGGCGCCCAGCTCGTCGCCCAGGAAGATGGACACGATCGCCGGAGGAGCCTCGTTGGCGCCCAGACGATGGTCGTTGCCGGCCGACGCCACGGACATGCGCAAGAGCTCCTGGTAGTCGTCGACCGCCTGGATGACGCCCGTCAGAAACACGAGGAAGCGTAGGTTCTCCATCGGGTTCTCGCCTGGATCGAGCAGGTTCTTCTTGCCTGCGGAAATCGCCCAGTTGTTGTGCTTGCCCGAGCCGTTGATGCCCTCGAAGGGCTTTTCATGCTGCAGGCAGACAAGGCCGTGGTGGCTGGCGAGAAGCTTCATCTTCTCCATCGTGAGCAGGTTCTCGTCGATAGCGCGATTCGAGTTCGAGAAAATCGGCGCGAGCTCGTGCTGCGCAGGCGCGACCTCGTTGTGCTTGGTCTTCGCGGAAACGCCGAGCTTCCACAACTCGTCGTCGAGCTCCTTCATAAACTCGTTCACCGTCGGGCGAATGGCGCCGAAATAGTGCTCCTCAAGTTCCTGGCCCTTGCACGGCGGATAGCCGAACAGCGTGCGGCCGGTCAGCACAAGGTCAAGGCGCTTAGCGTAGTCCTTCTCGGAGATGAGGAAGTACTCCTGCTCAGCACCGACCGTGGTAACAACCTTCTGATGGCCCTCGCCGAAGAGCTTGAGCACGCGGTTCGCCTGCTCATCGATGGCGACCATGGAACGCAGAAGCGGCGTCTTCTTGTCGAGCGCCTCGCCGGTATAGCTGCAGAACGCGGTGGGGATGCACAGCACCTCGTCCTTCACGAACGCATAGCTCGTCGGATCCCACGCGGTGTAGCCGCGGGCCTCGAAGGTAGCGCGCAGGCCGCCCGAGGGGAAGCTCGACGCATCGGGTTCGCCCTGAATGAGCTCCTTGCCGGAAAAGCTCTGAATCGCGCGGCCGTCGGGCGTCGGGTCGAGGAAGGCGTCATGCTTCTCGGACGTGATGCCGGTAAGCGGCTGGAACCAGTGCGTGTAGTGCGTGGCTCCCTTTTCGATCGCCCATTCCTTCATCGCATGGGCAACGACGTTCGCAACCTCGAGGTTGAGCGGCTCGCCGTCCTTGATGGTCCTCATGAGCTGCTTGTACGTTGCGGAAGGCAGACGCTCCTGCATGGTGTGCTCGTTGAACACCATCGATCCGTAGATTTCTGAAACGTGTGACATATACCGCGCTCCTTCACTGGTCGTCTCAAACGCCGATTAGGCGGTCACAACCGCAGTTTACTTTAGGGGTGCCATCGCAGCTTTTGGCTGATGGCCGCTTGCTCGACACGATAACACGAAGTTCCGCGCGACGCCCCCTTAACCAACGCTTATCAAACTAACGGCGAATTGTTTCGGACAGTTTACAGGGCAAAGAACACTTTGTTGCAACGGGAGCGCCAAAGACAGGGGAAGATGAGGCGCAGTTCTGGTAGACTGCAATCAATCTTTTTTAAGGATAGCCTTACGCAAGGAGAACACATGCCGCGAGAAAGCATGACTTATCAGACCAGAACCGACAGCGATCTGAGGTCCACCTCCTCGATGCAGTTCACGTGCATGTCGCGCGCAAGAGCCCACATCTTTTTGTCGAGAGTGAAAAGCGTCGCACCCGTCCGACGGGCGAGAACCAGATAGAACATGTCGTATACGGGATGCCGGTAGCGAATCGATTCGGAGAGCGCCTCCTTCGCGAGCGACGCGTCGTCATGAAAGTAATCGACGAGGGCCTCCACCCGATCGAGCAAGACCTGGGCTTTCTCCTCGCCCATCGACCCAAAAGCCGCATACTTGAAGCATGCGTTCGACACCTCGGAATGAAAAACAGACGGAGCAATAGCTTCTTCGCCTTGCAATAGAAGAGCCCTAAGAGCATCACCGCGCTCGCCTTCGAAAGCCATTTCGAGAGCCGCATTTGCATCAATTACCACCATAGGAGACCCTCCGCTCCATGATTTCGTCAAGCACTTCTCCGATATGCCTACTTCGCTCTTCCCTCGCTTCGCGGACGACATCGACGGGGCTCTGTGCATCGAGGGGCAAAACCAGAGGATGAGCCTTCGCGCTTTCGAACAGCTCCTGACGCTTCTTGATGCGGGCGGCGCGCTTTGCCTCCGTGTCAAAATCGAGATAGAGCGAACGGCGAGGCTCTTCCTTCGCGTGCGCACACTCACCCGACACCATCGCCTCGACGGCGACGATGGTCTGCTGCGCAACGCTCCTGTGCTCCCTCGCGGCGACCTCTTTCAGCTTTTCATACAGATCCTCGGGGAAATCGCGAACTTGCAAAGCCGGCATGACAGCCCCCTTTCATAAACGCATGCTTTTTACATGCATTATACATGAAAGAAAGTGCCGTTGCCAAGAATGCCTTCTTCCCTGGAAACGACCCGCCGTGGACAAAAAATGGCGAGAACGTTAGCCCAGCTTCCCCTACCCCACCTGCTTCTTCATCATGGGATAGGTAAGAACGGCCAGCACCGGAATGGCGAGCGCAACGAAGGCGCCCGCGCCGAAGCACGCGAACGACCCCCACGTGTCGATGATGACGCCGGCGAGCGTCGGCCCGAACGCAAGGCCGCAGATGCTGCCCGAGGTCACCCACGTGAGCGCCTCGGTGATGTTCGCCTCGGGCACAGCGCGCTCGGCCGTCTCGTTCAGCGTGATAACGAACGGAGCGTACGTACCCGCCGCTACGAAGATGACCACAAGCAGGCTTAACGACGAGCTCACGAAAATCATCGACCCGTAACCGAGGCCGATTACGATGGAGAACGCCAGCATCTTCTTGCTTTGACGTGCGGTGAAAAGAATCATGCCAAACACGAACCCGACGATGGTCGACACAAGCGACTCGATGGCGAGGATGAGGCTTGCGAACACTGGGTCGTTAAGCTCGATCTGCGCGAAGGAGACCGTGGCAGTGTCGAAGATACCGAAGAAGCAGCCCATCAGAAGCGACAGGAAGAACAGCGTGCGCACCACGGGATTCGTGAGGAACAGGCTGCGGGAGCGCTTCCTCTTGCCCGCGCGAGCATCGTCGACCGCGTCCGCGGAGGCATCGCGCACAACGTCCGGGCCAGCTGCGGGAGCGCTTCCGCTTCCCAAGCCTTCGACCGCAGCGCCGGGCTCGGCGAAGACGACACTTTCGGCACGCTCGGAAGGCGCGGCACCTTCCCGGTTCGCAAGCTTCTTTTCCCAACCTGGCACCGGCTCGGTGTCCTTCGATGACACAAGCAGCAGCGTCCCCACCACGCAGCAGATAAAGCCGCATCCCATGCCGGCGATAGGGTGGATTCCCGAAGCGAGTGCAATGGAAAGCGCGGGACTCACCATGAAGACGATATCGTCCATCACGCCCTCGTAGGAGAAGACGGTCTTGAGCTCGGGTGCATTATCGCCCAGGCGACCCGATTTCACCAGGTAGACCCAGCGGGCACGCGTGAGTGCCTGAGGCGTGGGAAGAAAGCCCATGAGCACCGCGCCCACGAAGCACAGCGCAATCGGCAGTTTGAGCAGCACGGTGACCAGCAAGATCGCACACCCAAGCAATGCGATGCACGTGGCGGGCAAGACGATTGCGCCCTGACCGCGCTCGTCAATCCGCTTCGAGACGCGCGGCGATATCAAGAACAGGGCAAACGCCACCACCGACGCAACCAAACCCGCCATGAAATAGGAATACCCCGAAAGCGTGAGCATGGACACGGTGCCGATGGTGCGCATGAACGCGTACATACGCACGAGAAGACCGCCTACCTCGAAAGAATAGGCGGCCTTCACGCGGAACATCGCACCGTATGCGTTTAGGTTGAATGAACTAGCCATAATGGATTCATTGTACCCGATGGGGCGCGAGGAAGTTACGTCACCTTCCGAACGAGTGCGCGACGGCTGTCGCAAGGTCGCGCGGGCGTCAAGAGAAGACGATTCCCTCGAAGCATCGGTTTTCGCACAGTTCGCGCAAAGAGAAAGAATCAGCTGTATCCTATACGGAATCGATCCGTCGCTTCAAGCAAAGCATGAGGCAGGCAGACGAAGGAGACCCTATGTCAGCGAACTACCTACGCCGTAATGAGCATCAGCCCAAGCAGGGGCCCGTGGAGCGCCCCATCCCCGAGGAGGCCGAGCTCGCACGCGCATGTGGGAAAACCATCGCCCTCGTGCTCGCGACCAATTTCGGGACAACGTCGCTGAAGGTCGCCTTCGAAAGCGAAAACGAAAAAACCGTGATATGCGAGGATCCCAAAAACGGCGAGAAGAAGACGCCCCGCCCCTTGCAACGATTCGAGGGCACGACGGTAACGGCAATTGCCGCGGCACGTGCGCTTGAGGCGAGGTTCGCGCGCGTCTACGTACTTGCGGGAGGCGTGCCCGAGGAGCGCCGGGCGCTTGAGGAGGTGGTCTCGGGCGACATCGCCGCCGCCAGGAACAGAGGCGACGCGCATTGCGATATCGACAACGGCGCGCGCGACAACGAGAATGCGCACGACGACGGAGCCACGCATGGAGACGAGAACGCGCCCCACCAATCGGGCAGGGAAGTCGAATTCATCCCCTTCGACGCCGATGCGGCGTATCGGGCCACCCTAGACGCCTGCGGGTTCACCTTGTACGACACGCCCAAAGGCGTGCTCGATTACGCGATGCGCGCACTCGAGGACAACCCCGACGCCGATTCCGTCATGCTGATCGGATGCGATCAAGTTCGCATCACGCCCGCTCATCTTCTTGAAGTTTGCCGCACATTCCGCGACGACCCCACGCTCGACGTCGTCGCATCGTGGATCCAGTGGTATCGCCGGACGCCGATGCTCATCTCGCGCTGTTTCTTGGAGAACCTCGACGCAAGCGGGCTGTGCAAGCCCGGCCCTAACGGCATCGATCGCCCGCTGCCGCGCATCGCGCTGAAAGACGTAGTCTTCGGGGAGGAAACGCTCGCGGCGAACGCCATCGTGCCCGAAAAGCTGACTGCCTTCGAGAAGGGCCGCACGCTTTCCGCGCGCGAAGCGGTGCAGATTGCGCGAAAAAAGATGGGCGGGATCGACCTGCGGGCCGAAGGAGCTTTCGGGAGCCTCCGCCAGGTGAGCCCTTCGGTGCAGCGAGGACTGCCAGAACGGCAGGAGGGCTCCCAACTGGAAGGAAGCCTTGGGGGCCTCCACAAAGCGAGTTCCGCAGCGCAGCGAGGACTGTCTGAGCGGCTGGAGGCCCCCAAGGCTTCCCCAACCTCACAGAAAGACGTCCCCAAGCGCTCGCCCGCCGACGAGGAGCTCATTGAAATCGCGCGCGAAGTCGTCTCGCGCATGGATGCCTGGCGCAACCAGCTTCCCCATGACGAGCAAGCCAAGCTCACCTGGGCGGACGCCTGGGCATGGCGCAACCGCGAGGACTTCCCGCTGCTCAACGATCGCAAGCAGAAAAACACACTCGCCTACTTGGACTCCGCCGCTACGACGCAGCGTTGCTTCCGCGCGCTTCAGGCGGAGGCGAACTTCAACGAGCACGAGAACGCGAACGTCTACCGCGGCGGCTACGAGCTTTCCGCAAAGGCAACAGGCTCCCTCAACAACGCACGAAAAGTGCTTGAGGACTTCATTGGCGCCGAGCGCCGCCAGACCGTCTACACCATGAACGCTTCCGCGTCATGCAATCTGGTGGCGCACTCGTGGGGCGATTTCAACGTGAGCGAAGGCGACCATATCGTCGTCGCGCTTTCCGAGCACCACTCCGACCTTCTGCCGTGGCTCCTTTTGGCGCGCCGCAGGAATGCCGCGCTCGACTTCATTCCCCTGCTTCCCGACGGCAGACTTGACCTTGGGGAATACGAGCGCCTCCTTGACCATCACCCCAAACTCGTATGCGTCGCCCACGTGTCGAACGTTCTCGGCATCGTGAACCCCGTGGCAAACATGGCACGCATGGCACATCAGGCCGGCGCCCGATTCATGCTCGACGCCGCGCAATCGTTCCCCCATCTGCCCTTCAACGTAAAGGAAATCGGCTGCGACTTCGCCGCTTTCTCCGCCCACAAGATGTACGGACCGCTCGGCATCGGCGGCCTATTCATCGGGAAAGACGCATTCGACGAGATGGACCCCGTAGCCATCGGCGGCGGCACGATCTCGCATGCGTCCGTCGATTCCTACTACCTTCGCCAGGGGGCCATCCAATACGAGGTGGGAACGCCTCCGATCGCGCAGGCAGTCGGCTGGGCGGGCGCCATCGAGTACATGGAGAAGCTGGGCATGGAGCACGTGCTCGAGCACGCCGAAGCCATGACCCCGTTCGCCGTCCACGCGCTCCATGGGGTGGAAGGCCTCACCATCTGGGGAGACCACACGCAGCTGGACGGCGCGGGAGGGCTCGTGTCGTTCTCGCTTGCGAACACCGCGCCCGCGCAAATCGGCAGCGCGTGCGGCATGATGGGCGTCGCCATACGATCGGGCGGGCATTGCGCCATGCCGCTTGCTGCATCGACGGGCATGGTGGGCACCGGGCGAGCAAGCTTCGCCGTGCATACCACCTGCGAGGACATAGAAGCACTTGCCGTAGCCGTCGAGATGTGTCGGAGGCTCTACCGATGAGCAGCCGTTAAACGACAAGGATCGATTTCGGATCGAGACAATTGGAATCGGGGCTGAAGAGCCGAAAGCGGAGCAGGAAGCAGACCCGCAAAAGAGGGAGCCACCCGCGCACAGCAAGATTTCATGGGGACTTAAAAGAAGCGCAAAACGAGAAAGGCCTGATCAGCTGCCCCCTGCAACCGATCAGGCCTCTTCGCTACTAAAGGAAGAACGCTACTTGCCCGAGCCAACGAGCGCCGGGAACAAGCCAGCGCGCGCTTTGTCATGCTCTGCAGTCGTCAGGTTTCCTAAAGGCTGTGGTGCTTTTTGGTTCTTCACGACAACACCGTCGTACTTGCGAGCCTCCATAATCTTGTCGAGTGCTGCATTCATTGAGATTCCCCTTTCCCAATTGATGGCCGCCGTGCCCCTTTTCACCGCAACCGCTCCCCTAAAAAACGCATTCAGAATACCGTTATTAGTAGCCTAACGCAACCATATTTGAATACTTTTTTGGCCACTCACTAAATTTTTTCAACCGCAAGTCAAAATTTTTTCGAATTGAATATTGACTAGTAACATTATCTATGTTCTATCGTTGACTCGCGTTTTCAACGCACCCCCAAATCGGCCCTGCAGCCCCCCATTTGCTGCAGGGCCTCTTCTTTCCAAGGAGCGCTATAAACAAGAGGCAGCCAACAGCGCCAACCCCAACCACGCCCCCGCCTCACAGCAACAAAAAAGAAACCCCGCCGCTCGAATGAACGACGGGGTTTGCAACCGTGTATGTTCCAGAAGAAACTAGCGCTTCGAGAACTGCGGACGCTTACGAGCCTTCTTCAGGCCGTACTTCTTACGCTCGACCACACGAGAGTCGCGGGTGAGGTAGCCAGCCTTCTTGAGCTCGGCGCGATAGTCGCCGGCGTCAAGCAGAGCGCGGGAGATGCCGTGACGCAGAGCGCCGGCCTGACCCGAGATGCCGCCACCGTTGATGCGAGCGATCACGTCGAAGTGATCCATGGTGTCGGTCACCTTGAACGGGGTCTTCGCGTAATCGAGAAGAGCCTCGCGGCCAAAGTACTCAGCACCCTCGCGACCATTGATGGTCACCTTGCCCGTGCCCGGGACGAGGCGCACGCGAGCAACGGCGTTCTTACGACGGCCAGTGCCGTAATACAGAGCTTCACCTGCCATGATTAACCCTCCATCTTGATCTCGCGGGGCTTCTGAGCCATATGAGGATGCTCAGGGCCAGCGTACACCTTCAACTTCATGCCCTGGGCACGACCCAGCGTGTTCTTCGGCAGCATGCCCTTAACAGCATGCTCGATCACGCGCTCAGGATGCTTCTCCATGGCTTCGGTGAAGGTTTCGGACTTGAGACCACCGGGAAAACCACTGTGGCGGTAATACTCTTTCGCTGCAGCCTTCGTGCCGGTAACGCGAATCTTGTCCGCGTTGATGATGATCACGAAGTCGCCCGTATCAACATGCGGGGTGTACTGCGGCTTGTGCTTGCCCTTGAGAATCTGTGCGGCCTTGGTGGCCACGCGGCCGAGAACCTGATCGGTTGCGTCGATCAGAAGCCATTCGCGCTCGACTTCGCCGGGCTTCGCATGATACGTCTTCACTTGCTTCCTCCAATAGATACTCTGTTCCTTGAACGAGCCGAAGGGCCCTTCCAAGGGGCGCTTGCGTGTTACCGCAAGCGGGTGTTTGTTTTCAAAAGTGCAGGTCAGCCAGATGTCGGTTTCCTACGCCGACGCGCATACCTCAGGCCTGGACTCCGTTGGCATATCGCTTCTGCCTTTACTGCTTTCACGGGGCTTTTGAAAGCGAACTTTTGCAGTCTACCTGGCTTGGCGAGGGGAAGTCAAGCCAGAATCATCTTATTCATGGCCATCTGCAGAAAGTCTTCGGAAATCGGGAATATGAAAAAGCGCCTTGCACCATCCGCTTTCTCGATTTCCGCGATAATGTGTTATCGCCGCTTCATATAATTGGGTGAACTGATTTTTTGCTAGGATAGCGAGGAAGTTTCTACCAGACGAAAGGATGCGCCATGCCTATCAAGATTCCCGATTCGCTGCCGGCAACCGCGCAACTCGAAAAAGAGAACATCTTCGTCATGACCGAACACCGCGCGCTGCACCAGGATATCCGTCCCTTGCGCGTGCTGCTCTTAAACCTCATGCCCACCAAGATTACCACCGAGACACAGATCCTGCGAAAGCTCTCGAACACGCCGTTGCAGATCGAGGTGGAGCTCCTCCGCACGAAGAGCCACGTCGCGAAAAACGTCTCCGAAGAGCACCTGGAAACGTTCTACGTCTCCTTCGACGACGTGAAAGACGAGCACTTCGACGGCCTCATCATCACGGGAGCGCCCGTCGAGCTGCTCGATTTCCACGACGTTGATTACTGGGAAGAGCTCACGCGCATCATGGATTGGTCGAAGACGAACGTCCACTCCACCCTGCATATCTGCTGGGGAGCCCAGGCGGGCATCTTCTATCGCTACGGCGTCGAGAAGTACGAGCTCGACGAGAAGACGACCGGCGTATTCGAACACCGCGTCGTGAAGCCGTCTTCCCCCTGGGTGCGCGGGTTCGACGACCGCTTCCGAGCGCCGCATTCGCGCTACACCAACGTACGAGCCGAGGACATCGAGGCAAACCCCAATCTGGAAATCATCGCCGAGTCGGACGAGGCCGGCGTCTACATGGCGAAAAGCACGGACAGCCGCAATTTCTTCGTGTTCGGCCACCCCGAATACGACCGCGAAACCCTGAATGTGGAATACGAGCGCGACTCGAAGACCCATCCGAACGCGCCGCTGCCCAAGCATTACTACCCCAACGACGACCCCGCGCAGCCTGCGGAATCGACCTGGCGCGCGCACGCGCAGTTGCTCTACACCAACTGGCTGAACTACTATGTGTACCAAACGACGCCGTATGAAATCGACGCGATTGGACACGAGGAGGCAGCAGATGGCGAATAGCGCTTCGGAAGACGAGCAGGGCAAGACGCGAAAAACCGCCGAGGAGCTTCTTGCCGAGGCAGCGCGCAAGCATGCCCCTGCGCATCGCGATCCCTGCATCCGCGCCGAGAGCGAAGACGACGACGGCTACGACCCCTATTCCGACCGACGGGAGACAAACCCCCTGTTCGAGCGCGACCCTTGGGCGTAGAAATTCCCAATCGCAAACTACGCCCATTCACAAACCGCACCATAAAAAGGCCGCTTGAGCACTTCCCGTGCCGCAGCGGCCTTTTTCTTGCAAAGACAACTGGACCGACCCGAAGCCGCGCCGTCTCAGCGCGCGACCGAATAGCCCCTAGCCGAGAGCGCTGTCCGGCGGCGCCCCTGACCCGCGCGTCGCGCTGTCGGGATTGATGGTCATGCTCTCGAACCGGTTCGCCATGAAGTCGTTGTCGAAATACGTGGCGTAGAACTGTTCGATGGGCGTTTCGGGAACATGCCCCGACAGCCGCCCGTACCAGCAATCAAGCGATTGCAGCGTCATGATGGCGTTCACGAGCATGAGCGCCGTGGCGACTGCGGTCACGGTATAGCGCAGCTTCCAGGGGATCAAGTTCACCACGTCGAGCATCTTCGGCAGGAGCGCCTTTATCCACAGCACGCCCAGCATGCCCCACATCGCCATGAACATGCCGTTCGTGCGTCCATCGATCGAGAGGAACGTGCCCGTATAATCCCAGGCCACAGCGCCGAATGCGGTTTCCATGAACCAGCTGACGAAGAACTCGAACGCGCCGCCAATCACAGCGCTCACCAAAAAGATCACGGGCACCGGCTTGTCGTGGAAGCGGTTGAGCGCCATGGTCATGAGCACCGCGCCCACGCCGTAGATGGGCGAGAACGGCCCGAACAGCATGCCCGCGCGATCTTGATACTCGCCGGGAACGACGATGACGAAGTGATACACTACTTCGATGACCAGGCCTAACACGCTGCAGACCACGAAAATCCAGAACACGTTGAAGAAGTTGAGCGCAATATAGCCGCGCCCCGTCGAGTCCAGACCGAGCGTTCCCTCTTCTGCCTGGTCGCGCGTCTCCATGTCGCGGAGCTTGCGCTGCAGCTCGCGCTCCTCGGAAAGCGACGGGTCGACGTAGCCTGACACGAAGAACAAAAGCACGAGGATGACCAGCGTCGGCACGATATGGACATCGGTGCCGCTGAGCATGATGTTGCAGATGAACGCCACCGCCGCGAGCGCCATGAGGACCTCGGCGGTCAGTGCGGCATAGCGCCTTTTGTTGCGGAGAAGACGCACGCCCAGCAGGATGAACAGCACCAACATAGCCGCTTGAGCAGCAACGAGAACCACCGTCACAGCAAGGGGCGTGAGCGCCTCCTCGGCAAGGCCGCCCGACCGCAAAAACTGCACGATGACGACAACTGCAAGCACACCGCTCGGAATGGAGACCGCCCCGCCCACGATGCACAGCACGCCGAACACCTTCAGCAGCAGGGGCATCTTCGGTTTCGGATCGCATGCGGCATCGATCGCGCCGCCTTCGGCCACGACCATCTCTTCCCTTTCCCCATGCGCCATGATGCTCCCTTTTCGAACGCTACCCGCCTTATGAACACTGCCGTCCATTATAGGGAATGGAGTCGCGTGTTTTCCTACGGCATGGAAACCATTCGGGCAAATTCGATGAACTCGTCAGGGTCGAGGTCGCGGAAATCGCGCACCGCACGCTCGGCAGAAGAGGAAAGCGCTGCGTAAGTTCCTGACATATCGCAGTCGTACACCGCCAGCGTATGGTACCCCGCCCGCTTGAGCGTGCCGACCGCGTATAGCGCGTCTTCCACACCCCAGGTATGGGAAAGCTCGGTGCCCATAAGCGAGCGCGCGCGGTCGTACACCGCGGGTTCGCGCTTCGGTTTCCCCACGTCATCGACGGAAACTACCGCGTCGAGCATCGGAAGGAACCCTGTATGGGAAAGCCCTGCCAGCAAATACGGCATCGGGGAGGAAGAGGCCACCGACAGCCTGATGCCGCGATCGAACAGGGCGCGGACGAACGCGAGCGCACCCGGGCGCGCCGTCGCGCGGGTCGAGTAGAACTCCATCATGTACTCGCCTACCATGCGCACGACCTCTTGGGGGGATGCGCCCAGTCCGAATTTCGTGTGGAAGAACTCGCCCGCCTCGGGCGTGGTCATCGTCGTCAGCAGGTCTTTGTCGGCTGGCGAAAGCTCGCCGCCCGCCCGATGCGCGAACTCGCTTTCCATCTCGCGCCACACGCCCATGCTGTCAAGAAGCGTGCCGTCACAGTCGAATATCACGCCGATTGGAGCCTCGCTCGCCACCTCGCCGTCCTTTCGCCCGTCTCTCTCTTTCCCCTAGAGCCTAGCAAGAAAGATAGTTTCCCTGCGGCGCACGGGCAAGCATTTGGGCGAGCGGCGCGCGGACTAACCCCAGTTGCCGAAGACGAAACGCTGCACGTCCTGGTTGACCATGATGGCAAAGAACCCCAGAAAGAGAATCATTCCCGCCGCGCTCATATAGCTCAGGGCGCGCGTCGACACGTTCTTGCGCGTGAGCTTCTGGAAGATCTCGATGATGAAGCGGCCGCCGTCGAGGGGCGGGATCGGCAGCAGGTTCATGATGCCGAGCGAAACCGAGAGCATCGCCATGAAGAAGACGAATTCGAGAAGCCCCGCCTCAGCGTAGGTTTTCGACATGACAGCGATGCCGACTACCGACGTCGAGTTCGACACGACATCGGCCGCCGTTTGCGGATTGAACAGGCTTACCACCATCTGGACCACCGCGCCGATGTAGGCGAAGCCGACTTCCACCGAGCGCAAAGGCGACATGGTGATGTGCGAGACCTCGCCCGTTTGCGAGTTCGTCATATCGACGCCCACGATGGAGTACACCACCACGAAGACTAGAACGGCGAACAACAGGTTCACGGCGATTCCCGCAAGGAGGATTATGGTGCGCTTCCAGAAGGGAAGGCTTCGGTACTGCTGGTTGTATTCGCTTTCGAAGAGGGCGTGGGGGTCGTCGACCAGGCGCGGTTGTCCCAGCTCATAGGCGAGAGGAACCGGCTGCCCCGCCGCCTCGGCGCGCTTGACCTGCCCCTTGGTGGGACGGGTGGCCATCGCGCGGTAGGTGTTAAACTTGTCCTTTTTCGTAGGACCCTTGATGCTTCCCCACTCCACCAACTCATCGAGGGCGGCGAGGGCGTCGTCGTTGGAGATGCCGCAATCTTGCGCGATATCCTCCATGTTTGCCGTCCCGCGCCGGTATATCGCCGCAAGCACGCTTTCCAGATGGGGGCTCATCTCGCCCGGCTCCATCCCGCACACCTTCGCGTAGCCACCAAGGGGAACGCAGGTCACGCCGAACTTCGTGCCCCATTTGGTGAAGCCGATGCCAGGCCCGGGAAAGCCGATCATGAACTCGGTCACGCGCACGCCAAACGCGCGGGATGCCAGATAATGCCCGCCCTCGTGGATGAACACGAGGAAGCCGAGCAGGATCGAGACGTACAGAATCATAAGGACAATATCCATGCAAGCGACTCCTCGGAAGGCTTGAAGGGGTACGGGGCAGCAAGCTCCTCGCATCCAAGGCGGGCGAAAGCGAGTCACCGAATAACACGTTCAGCGCCCATTATAGGAAAGCCGCGCCGACCGATGCGCCCAGCCCAGAAAACCTACACCCCCTGTGCGGCTTTTGTTGCCGAACCGTTGCCGACTTTCTGCCAGGTTTTCGCCAGGTTTTCGGGAATGCGCGTCGAATTTGCGTTGGAGATATTCGAATCGCGGTGCAGTTTCAGCCGAGTTTGTAGGGATTTCCCACCGACTTTCGGGGACCTCCGTGCAGATAACGCGCGATGAAACGGCAAGGTTGGTGCGTCCTCGCCGCCAGAACGCGACGTTATGCTCAGACTCCCCGGCGCAGTGAGCGCATTTCGCGAGAAAGGAGCACCATGAATAGCCAACTTTTCGAACTCGGCACGCAAGGAGGCCCCTATGGCTAGCGCAAGGAGGCTTCCTCAGCCGATTGAACAGGCAAAACATAAGGCAATCAACATCGCTCTGGCACTCGCCCTCGCAATCGGGCTCGCCCCCGGCGCTGCGCTTTGCACGCCTGGGGTCGCGCAGGCGGCGAGCAAGATTCCCATCGAGTACATCCCCGAGGACTCGTTCACGCCAGAAGGGTTCAACTGGGGCATTAGCTTTACCGACGTCGAGATCGTGCGTGGATTCACGAGCGAACCGAATATCAAGCAGTACTATCCTCGGGACTACGACGAGCTGGCCTCACCCGACGATTCCGGGTTCGCGGCACGCATCGACCGCACGACACCGAAGGGCAGCTTCGCGCTTCGCTACACCGGCGCAAGCTATGGCAACGACAAGGTCGATGCCGTTGTCACGCTTTCCAACTGGAATTATGTGGAGCCCGTCATGTCGAACGGCGCTTCCGGCTGGGACGAATACGAGGAGCGGGCCGATTACGACACCTTCCAGCCTGGCGTGTTCGTGAACAGCGGCTACCAGCGCACGGGATCGCTCATCGAGAACCTGAATTTCTACACGGTGGGCTTGACCGACCTTGAGGTGAGCGTCGAGTTCTTCTACGCGGGAACCGACGATCCCTTCGAGGCTAAAGGGCATATGACCTGCATCGATCTGGATGTGGGGCAGAAGTTCGGCTTCGGGGGCGCCGTCTCGCTCGCGCAGGTCGTCGACAAAAACGACTTCCTGTCCATCGACGAGGAACAAAGCATCATCACCTCGCCCGAATACCCATGCGGCGGCGTCGAGGACGAGCACGGCGCCATCAGCGCCGACCCGAACGACCCACTCTACAAGCTCGGCCTGGTGGGAGCGTATTTCGACACCACCGAATCGCAGAAGGGAACGCCCGTTAAGCTCTCGTTCATGTCGTCTTGGAGGGGCTCGAACTCGACAGCGCAATCGTTTTTCGCCATGACGAACGAGTTTCTCACCGCACCGAACCCCAACGACGACATCGTCGAAGACGGCAAGCTCGATGTGCGCAAAACTGCCGACAAGACCGAAGGGATCTCAATCGGCGACGTGGTTGCCTACACCGTCGAGGTTCCCGTGCACGAGCGTGGCGTGACCTGCCGAAACGGCTACTCCTACACCAACCTCGAGATTGTCGACGTGCTTCCCCGCGAGATGCGCTACGTCGACGGGAGCGGCTATCTCACCGACAGCGAGGGACAGCTGATCGAGAACGCGGGTGAAGTGGTCTATGCAGGCCAAGGAGGCGAGGGCGACAACGCCGTGAGGTTCGTGTTCTCGCAAAGCTATCTGCAGCATTCCATGCGCATGCAGGGCGAGACGTACCGTTTCGAGTTCAAAGCTGAGCTCATCGAGTACCCCGCCGACGGCGCGCTCTCCGTGTCGAACAGCGCCTACGCCCGCGTCAATGACAGGGGAACCTATCCGAGCAACAGCGTCGAGACGACTCTCGTCCCGCCGAGGCTCACCGTCGACAAAACCGCAGACGCCTACGAATACGAGGTAGGCGAGGTGGTCCGCTTCACCGCTTCCTTCGCGCAAAGCGAGAAAAACGCCCAGTGCCGCGAGGCCGTCTTCTTCGACAGCCTTCCCGAAGGGCTTGAGCTTATCCCCGAAACGGTGCAGGTCACAGGGCTTGAAAGCCTCCCCACCCCGAGCGTCGAGGGCAACCGTTGGAGCTGCTCGCTTGACAAGTTCAACTACGGGGACGCGCTCACCGTAAGCTTCGCGGCCATCGCCACCCAAGCGGGCAATGGCACCGAGCAAGTGAACATCGCCACAGCCCGCGCGAACAACTGCGAGGAAGCGTCCGATTCTGCCGAGATTTGGACGAACACGGCGACCCTCTCCATCGAGAAGACCGTCGATCGCTACGAGCACTTCATCGGGGCATCCGAGCAAGATGCGGGAGCAGTCGTATACACGATAGTCGTCGAGAACACGAAGGAGTGCACTGTTGCGAACAACGTAATCGTAAGCGACGAGAGCCTTCCCGAGGGACTCAAGATCGGACGGACAGACACAGGCGAGCTCGCGGTCGACGTCTCGGGAGTCCCTGAAAGCATTTCCTATCCGGTAGGAGCCGAAGGGTCGGCACCCAGCCAGCTTGAGCAGCGGGAAGTCACCTGCTCGACAAAGCCTGCGGGGACCGGATTCGCAACAACCATAAGCCACCTTCCCGCAAATATGCCCGTCACCATTACCTGCACGTGCTACCCCGAGGACTCCATCACGGGGTGGGAAATTGAGAACACGGCAACCGTGAGCGCCGACAATGCGACCGACGCGCACGACAGTGCGTTGACCTGGCTGAACCAGCCAACTTTGCAGGTGGAGAAGACTGCATCGCAGAGCACCTGCAGCATTGGCGACCTTGTGAACTTCCGCGTGAAGGTGACGAATAACACGCCGGGGACAATCGGGCGCAACCTGGTCGTTTCCGACCTTTTGCAAGCGAAGGGAGTTGAATTGCAGCGAGACAGCATCAAAGTTTGGGATTCCGAGGGCAACGACATCACCGACAGCTGCGTGATCAGCACCGACGGGGAGAAGCCCTCTTTCACGATAGAGACGAATCGCAATCTCACCAGCAACTCGCCCGAGCGCACATTCTATCGCTTCGGCGAGAAGGCCGAGCAAGGGACAAACCCCCTTGGCGAGGAAGGCGAGACGGCCGTGTTCGTCGACTACACCGTCGCCATCGCCGACGCCGCGCTCGCGGGATCGACCGTCGGCAACATAGCGATTGCCGCAACCGACGAACCCAACACGCAAACAAGCGGCGACGCGTCGATTACGGTGAAGGATGCGCAGCTCCAGGTCTCGAAGACCTCCGACAAGCCGCGCTACGAGGCGGGGGATGTCGCCCACTACACCGTCACCGTCGCCCAAACCCGCGAGGGCTCGACCGCGCACAACGTTATCTTCGCCGACCGCTTCGAAAGCGACGAGCTCGCCTCGATCGACGCCTCGTCCATCTTGGTAACCGGACCCGACGGAACGACCCTCGACAACCCTGACGTCACGCTGGAGAAAAACGAGGACGGCACTGTCTTCGGTTTCTCCCTCCAACCGGGCATCGATTTGCACGACGGCGAGGCCCTCACGGTGGCATACTCGGCAAAACTCCCCGTCGCATCCGAGCATGTCGTCAACCGCGCGCAAGCCAAAGCAAGCGATGCTGCCACAGCGAGCGCCGCAAACGACGTCGAAGTGGGCGAACCTTTAGCGGACGCCTCGCTTGAGAAGGAGGCGAGCGCGGAAACCGCGCAGGTGGGAGACACGTTTACGTACACGATCACGGCTCGCGCGACCAACGGGACCCTGCGCGACGCCGTGATAACCGACAGCGGCCTCCCCTCGGGCATCGAAGTCGACTTCACCAGCCTGAGCGTTACCGTGAATGGAAAGACCGTGGAGGAACCCGTCGTGCACCAGAAAGGGGACTCGTTCGCAATCGAGCTCGGCACGATGGGGAAAGACGATGTTGCCGTGGTGTCGTTCAAGGCGAACGTCGCTGATGAGGGCCTTGTTGGGCACAAGGTGGTGAACGGCGCGACGCTCACCTCGCCCACCCTCGGAGGCGAGCGTACTGCGCAAGCAGTAGTGGACATCGTCGCGCCCGCAGGCACAGCAAGCATCGAGAAGACGGCATCGGCAGAATCCGTTTTTGCAGGAGAGACGGTTTCCTACGCCCTATCGGTCGAGGTCGGCGAGACAGACCTCGAAGATGCGCTGCTCGTGGACGAGGGGATGCCCGAAGGGGTCGCCATCGACTACGCCACGTTCGTAGCAACTGTAGACGGCAAGCGGATCGAACCTGACTTCGCAAGCAGGGACACCCAATCGTTCGCCTTGAAACTCGGCAAGGTGAGCGCAGGGTCGAACGTTTCCGTCGAATATGAGGCCCTTATCGAAGAGGGATCCCTTGCCGGATCGACCGTCGAAAACACCGCGACGATCGAGTCGCCCACGTTAAGCGATAGGCCGCACAGCACAGCGCGCGTTGCCGTCATCGAGCGGCCTGCCTCCAAGGTCGACATCGAGCTCGTGAAGAGCGTCGACAGGGAGAGTGCAGCCATTGGCGAGCGGATCGGCTTCACCATCGAGGCGACGGCAGTCGGCGGCACGGTCGAGAGCGTGCTGGTCGCGGACACGAAGATGCCCGGCGGGGCCCCTATCGACTTCGACAGCATCCACGTCGCAATCGACGGAAAACCGGTCGATGCCGCCCTCGAAAGCGATGGCAACACGTTTTCCGCGTTCATCGGGACGCTCGAAAAGGGAAGCACCGCAACGATTACCTTCGCCGCAGACATCGCCGACGAAGCGCTGGCGGGAACGAAGTTCTCGAACAGGGCGGTGCTCACCTCGCCCAGCCTTGAAGATGCGCGCATCGCCCACGCCATCGTGAACGTCGACGAAGGCGCGCAGCCCATCGTCAATTCGGGCGGCAGCACCACAAGGGGCAAGGGTCTGGGAAAAACCGGCGATGAGCTTATGGGCTTCGCGCTGAAGATGATCCCCGTGCTCATGGTCTCGGCGGGAGCGATCGGCATCGGGGCTGGAGCGCTTGCGCTCCGCAAGAGAAAGGCAGGTAGACGCTAGGGGCCGAAACGCGCGGGAGGCCGACGCACAATCCGTCGGCCTCCCGAATAAAACGATGAAGCTCCAGGCTAGCGTATATGCTTCCCGGCTTCCGCACGCGCCCAAGCGTCCAGCGCCTGAAGCTGCTCGATGCTCTCCACTTTCTGCACGCCCTGCGATTCGTGCTCTGACATCACGGCCTCGACGCATTCCGCAATGCCCAGATAGCTTCCCCGCTCGGAGAGGAAGGCGGCAACGGCAATCTCGTTCGCCGCGTTCATCACGCAGGGAAGAGTTCCGCCCACTGATCCCGCATGTCGCGCAAGCGCAAGGCAGCGAAACGTCTTCTCATCGGGGGCGGCGAATTCCAAAGACCCCAGCGTCCGGAAGTCGAGCGGCGCGACCGGGGCCTCCCATCGGTCAGGGTACGAGAGCGCAAACTGGATGGGAATGCGCATGTCGGTCGTCCCCAGATGCGCCTTCACACTGCCGTCGGTGTATTCGACCATGGAGTGGATGGCACTTTGCGGCTGCACGACGACTTCGATCTTGTCGTAGGGCATGTTGAACAGGTGGTGCGCCTCAATAACCTCGAGCCCCTTGTTCATGAGCGTGGAGGAGTCGATCGAGATTTTGGCACCCATGTGCCAGGTCGGATGTTTCAAGGCCTGAGCAGGCGCGATGTCGCGCAAATCGTCGCGCGTGCGACCGCGGAACGGCCCGCCCGATGCGGTGACCCACAGCTTGGCGACCTCGCGTTCGTTCTCGCCGAGCAGGCACTGGTAGATTGCCCCGTGCTCGGAGTCGATCGGCATGAGCGCGCCCGCCGGCCCCACCGCGGGAGCAGATCCCGATGCCCTGCGCGCCGCATCGACCTGCGCTGCAAGCGGCATGATCAAGTCGCCGCCGACAACAAGGCTCTCTTTGTTCGCGAGCGCCAAGACCTTGCCAGCCTTGAGCGTCTCGTAGCTTGCACGCAGGCCCGCAGCGCCCACAAGCGCGTTCACGACCACGTCAACCTCGGATAATCGAACCAAGTCGACCACGGCATTCATCCCAAAACCGAGCGACCCGTCTTCCCCAAAGGGCTTCGCGAACGCGGCAAGGCCCGAAGCGCTTTCGCCCACAGCGACATCTTCGCTGCCCACGGCGAGGTGGCCGACGCCGAACTCCTTCGCCTGCGCAAGCATATCCTGGGCGCGCGTGTTCACGGCAAGCCCCACGATCTTAAGCTTATCGGGATGCTGACGCACCACGTCGAGCGTTTGCGTGCCGATCGACCCCGTCGATCCCAAAACGACGATACGCCTCATGAAAGCACCTTTCTTGAAAAGCGACGTTTAAACGCTAAAGGGAATTGCCCCGGAAATCACCAAAAGGATAGCCGACGATGCCGCGACGAGAAACAGGGAGTCGCACCTATCGAGGAGGCCGCCATGACCCGGCATGATCGTGCCAGAATCCTTGAAACCGGAGTTGCGTTTGATGCGACTTTCGGCCAAATCGCCCAGCACGCCCATAAGACCGCAGACCACACCGAACCCGAGCGCCTCGGGAAGGTTCAGGTTCAAGCCGGGAATCAGCGTGAACAGGCCCCAGATGACCATCGAACCAACGATGCCCGCGAAAAAGCCCTCCCAGCTCTTCTTCGGGCTGACGCGCGGAGCCATCTTATGCTTACCGATTTTGCTTCCCACCAAGTAGGCGAAGGAATCGTTCGCCCAGATGCTCAGGAAGATGCCGATGACGAGCACGCCGCCCCACGGGTCGGGCAGCGCCGTGCGCACGACCACGATGCCCGAAAGGAGAAGACCTGTGTACGCCGCACCGAAAAAGCTCACGCCGACATCGGGCACGCGCGCACGCAGCCAAAACACGTACCAAACGATAAGCGAGAGCAGAAGCGCGATGCTCACGTACAGCGCGCCGACCACGCCGAGGAAGTACACGCTTACGGGGTAGAGTATCGCGGCGATGATGCCGAGCATCTCGTTGGGAAGCTTCGCATCGGCGCGCAGCATATAGTAGAACTCGCCAGCGCAAATCCCCGCCGTCGCGCACAAAAAAACGAGCGTCGAGATGTCGCTTACCAGGATGCACACGATGCACAAGGTTACGTAAATCGCACCTGTGCGAAAACGAACCTGCAGGTCAGTTGCATTTTTCAGCTTTTGCGGCGTCTTCTTGTAAGCAAAATCCTTGATGCGGGTAGAACGTGTCGGGCCTGCGTTTTCCTCATCGGTTGCGCGCGCGGCCTTCAGGCTCGCCTTGCGCTCGGCCGAGCGCTTCCACTCCTCCGCAGCATCTCGCGTGTCGGCATCCTTGCGGGTCACGCTACTTCACCGCCCCAAAGCGGCGATCGCGCCCTTGAAACTCGAGCAGGCAGCGCAAAAGCTCGTAGCGGTCGAAGTCCGGCCACAGCACATCGGTCACGACGAACTCCGAATAGGCAACCTGCCACAGAAGGAAGTTCGACAAGCGAACCTCTCCGCTCGTCCGAATGACCAGATCGGGATCGGGCATGCCCGCCGTGTACAACCCGCGCTCAAAGTCTTCGGCGGAAATCTCTTTTGGGACAAGGCCGTCGGCAGTGCGAGCGGCCACCTCTTCCGCGCAGCGGTTGACCGCACGGAGAATCTCCTGGCGCGAGCCGTAATTCACAGCAACGACCAGGGTCATCCCCGTGTTGTTCTTGGTTTTCTCCCATGCCTCCTCGAACGCCTCGCGCGTCTCCTCGGGCAGAAGGGACAGATCGCCGATCGTCTTCACGCGAACATGCTCCTCGTGAAGGCCGTCCACCTCGGCGAGCATCGTCTTCGCGAACAAATCCATAAGCCCGACGACTTCCTCTTGCGGGCGCTTCCAGTTCTCGGTCGAGAACGAGTAGATGGTCAGGTAGCGAACGCCAAGATCGCTCGCGCAGCGGATGGTCTCGCGCACCGCCTCGATTCCCGCCTTATGTCCCTTCAGGCGGTTGAGCGCGCGCTTTTTCGCCCAACGGCCGTTGCCATCCATGATGACGGCGATGTGCTCGGGAATGCGCGCAGCATCAAGCGCTTCGGGGGCAAGCCCCGAAGGCGGGTTGGGGAAAATGATATCAAGCGGTTTGTTCAAAAGACCTCGAATCAAAGGGGGCTAAACTTCCATGACCTCCGCTTCCTTCTTCTTGAAGGACTCGTCGACCTCGGCGATGAACTTGTCGGTGATCTTCTGGATGGCACCTTCGGCGCGACGCTGCTCGTCTTCGGGCAAGCTGTCTTCCTTGATGCACTTCTCGACCGCGGAGTTCGCGTCGCGGCGGATGTTGCGGATGGCGACGCGCGCTTCCTCGGAGTACGCCTTGCACTGCTTGACGAGCTCGCGGCGGCGCTCCTCGGTGAGCGCGGGGAACGGCAGGCGGATGACCGTGCCGTCGTTGGAAGGCGTCACACCCAGATCGCTCTCGAGAATCGCCTTCTCGATGGCCTTCAGCGTCGTCTTGTCCCACGGCTCGATGACGAGCATATGGGCATCGGGCGTCTTCACGCCGGCCATCTGGTTCACGGGAGTGGGAACCCCGTAGTAGTCCACCTTGATGCGGTCGAGCGCCATCGCGTTCGCGCGACCCGTGCGCACCGATGCAAAGTTCTCGTGCAGCGCCGAAAGGGCCTTGCCCATGCGCTCTTCGGCCTGTGCCTTAATGTCGTCAATGCTCATCTGAGCTCCTTTCGTCCCCTTCGAGCGGCATCGCCGCCGATAGCATGCCCGCGAAGGTCGCGCCCTCGCTTGGCCGTTGCCGTTATTCTACCGTGGTTCCCACCGCTTCGCCCTTGAGCGCGCGAGAAATGTTCCCCTTCACCGTCAGGTCGAAGACGATCATAGGAACCTTGTTGTCCATGCAAAGCGACGTCGCCGTGGAATCCATCACGTGAAGGCCCTTGTTGAGCACTTCCATGTAGCTGATGGAATCGAAGCGCTTCGCGTCCGGGTTGACCTTGGGATCCGAGTCGTAGACGCCGTCGACCTTCGTGGCCTTCATGAGACAATCGACGTCGAGCTCGCACGCGCGCAGCGCAGCGGTGGTGTCGGTCGTGAAGTACGGGTTGCCGGTACCTGCGGCGAGAATGACGACGCGGCCCTTCTCCATGTGGCGGATGGCGCGACGCCTGATGTAGGGCTCGGAAACTTCCTGCATGTTGATGGCGCTCTGCACGCGGGAGAACACGCCGTGGCGCTCGAAGGAATCCTGCAAGGCGAGCGCGTTCATGACCGTGGCGAGCATGCCGATGTAGTCGGCCTGCGCGCGGTCCATGCCCTCCGTCGCGCCCGAAACGCCGCGGAAGATGTTGCCGCCGCCCACAACGACAGCGAGCTGGACACCATCATGCACGATTTCCGCGATTTCGTCGGCCAGGTCATCGACCACCTTCGGATCGATTCCGTAACCCAAATCGCCGGCGAGCGCCTCGCCGGAAAGCTTCAGAAGCACACGCTTGTACTGGTATTCGTTGGCCATCGAAACCCCTTTTTCTGCGTTTGATTTAACCATTTCGAATCATCTTACCCGAATCGGCCCAAAGCTAGAGCCTCGGAGCCGTAACTGCACGCCTTTTCCGTCACCTCGAACGAAAAAGGCCGCGCGGGATTTGTCCCCACGCGGCCGAAACCGTGCCGATTCGCTTATCGTGTCCGCTTATGCGGCTTGGGCGATCGCGCCCGATCCCGCATTGGCGCTTGTCCCGCTCGAGCTGGAGCCGCCGCCGTAACCGTACTGGCGCAGAAGATCCTCAAGCGTGCCGCCGCTCGACCCGTAGCCATTCGAGCCGTTAGACCCCGAACTTGCGCCTGCGCTCGCCTGCGAACTCTCGTCCGAGCCCAGCGTCACCTGCACGTCTTGGCTCTGCCCGTCACGGTTGATCGTGACGGTGGCCGCATCGCCCGGGTTCTTCGAGCGCACGGCGAGCATAAGATCGCTCGCGGAGGAGACCTTCTTGCCATCGAAGGCGGTCACGATGTCGCCCACCTTGAGGCCTGCGGAGTCAGCGCCAGAGCCGCTGCTCACCGCTGCGATATAGGCGCCCTCATCCACCGAGAAGCCGTAGCGCTGGGCCGTCTGCGCGTTAATCGTGGAAAGGGACACACCCAGCTGCGCATGAGTCGGCGTCTTCCCCTCGATAATCTGCTGCGCCAAGTTGACCGCATAGTTCACAGGGATGGCGAATCCGACGCCGGAGTAGTTGCCGGAATAGGACGTGATCAGCGTGTTGATGCCGATGAGCTTGCCGTCCTTGTCGACGAGCGCACCGCCGGAGTTGCCGGGGTTGATGGCTGCGTCGGTCTGGATCATGTTGGTGTAGACCGTCGTGGTGCTCGACTGCTGCTGGCCGTACTGGTACGAGTCGGAAGAGTTGTCCATGATCTGCGAGCGGTTCGTAGCCGACACGATGCCCGTCGCCACCGACTGCTCAAGGCCGAAGGGGCTGCCGATCGACATGACCCACTCGCCCACCGTCAGATCGTCGGAGTCACCCAACTCCATAGCGGTCAGCCCCGAAGCGTTCTTCGCCTTGATGACCGCGATGTCGGAGCTGGGGTCGGAGCCGATGATGTCTGCGTCGTATTCCTCGCCCTCGATGGTGACCTTCAGAGCATCGGCGCCCTCGATCACATGATAGTTCGTCACGATGTAGCCATCCGAGGAAAGCACCACGCCGCTGCCGAGAGACGTCTCGGTAAGGGAATTCTGCGTGCTGTAGCCGTAGTAGCCGCTCTGCTGGTTGGTGTACACGTCGATAGCCACCACGGACGGAAGGCATTTCTGGGAGACGCTTTCCGCAAGCGTCGCGTTCTCGTCGGCGCTGCCGCTCGTGGATGCGGAAGACGTGCCGCCGAGCACCGTGGTCGAGCCCGACGGGGAGCCGCTCGTCACTGTATTGACAACGCCGGCGCCGCCGAGCACAAGCACGCATGCAAGCGCAGCGCCCGCGAACGCGATTCCAAACGTCTTCGCGCCCGAATGGCTCTTCTTGGACTTTGCGTCCTGCTTCGCAGCGTACGCCTGCGCGTTGTGCGCACCCGCCGGCTGCGCATAGGAAGACGCGGGGTTGACTGGCGCCGTGGCATTCGTCCCCGCCGCACCACCCGGGCCTGCGCCCTGGTAATGATAGTAAGAATTCGGGGGGGTCGGCGCGCCGCCCGTCCCCTGGCCGAACGATTGGCTGGTTGACTGAGGGTCGTATCCACCCTGATTGTTCTCGTTGTAATCGCTCATGTTGTTTGCTCCTTCGCCCGCATCGGGTTCTTGAGCAAACCTTACCACGCCATCCTGAAGAGCTCCTGAAACGTGGCGCAATCGTCATCGTTGCACCACGCAGATACACCTCTGGGTGTACCCCCTAAGGCTTCCCTATCCCTGCTGGTACTGGCTTAAGAACGCGCGCGTGCGCTCCTGCTGCGGGTTGTTGATCACGTCCACGGCGCGGCCTTCCTCAACCACAAGGCCGTCGTCCATGAAGATGATGCGGTCCGCCACGTCGCGGGCGAAAGTCATCTCGTGCGTCACGATGACCATGGTCATGTGCTCAGCAGCCAGGTCGCGGATGACCTTAAGCACGTCTCGCGTGAGCTCGGGGTCGAGCGCGCTCGTCGGCTCGTCGAAGAAGAGCACCTCGGGATCCATCGCAAGCGCACGGGCGATCGCGACGCGCTGCTGCTGACCGCCTGAAAGCTCGCAGGGAACCATGTCCTCCTTGTCGGCGAGGCCCATCTTCGCGAGCAGCTCTCGCCCGCGCTCGAGCGCCTCTGCGCGCGGACGCTTCTGCACGCTGACCGGCGCGTCGGTGACGTTTTTGATCACCGAGTAGTGCGGGAACAGATTGAAGTTCTGGAACACCAGGCCAAAGCGCGATTTCGCCTGCTTCATCACATCCTTGCCGCCATAGACGGCATGCCCTGCCCCGTTATCTTCAGCCACAGGCAAATCGCCGTAGGAAAGCGATCCGGCGTCAAGCGTCTCAAGCAGCGTCATGCATCGCAGAAGCGTCGACTTGCCGCCTCCCGACGGGCCGATGATGGCGACGACCTCGCCTTTGCGAACCTCGAGCGAGATGTCTTTGAGCACCGAGACATCGCCAAAGCTCTTCTTACCGTGCTCGAGCTTTACCAGCACATTATCTTCAGGCATTGCCAAACCTCACCTTCCCAACGGCTAATCGTGGTAATAACCCATCTTCTTCTCGACGCGCCCGAGAACCACTTCCACGACGAAATTGAATACCCAGTAGAAAACCGCTGCGAACACGAAGGGCAGCATGCTCACCTGCGAGGCGACGAGCGCCTTCGCCGTCGAGAACATCTCCGCCACGCCGATGGCGAACGCGAGCGACGTGTCTTTCACCAACGTGATGATCTCGTTGCCCATAGCGGGAAGAATCCTCTTAATGACCTGGGGCAGCACGATTTTCATAAACGTCTGGAGACGCGAATAGCCCAAGACCTCGGCGGCCTCGTACTGTCCGGGCGGAATCGACTGGATGCCGCTGCGGTAAATCTCGGCGAAGTAGGCCGCGTAGTTGATGATGAACGCGACGATCGTTGCGGAAAACTTCGACTCCATGCTCAGAGGAATTCCGAAGATATAATAGGGAGCGAAGTAAATGAAGAACATCTGCAGCATGAGCGGGGTTCCGCGCATGACGGAAATGTAGAACTTCATGATCCAGGCAATCGGCTTCACGCGGCTCATGCGCGCAAGCGCCACCACCACGCCAAGCGGCAGCGACCCCACCAGCGTCAGGAAGAATATCTGCAAGGTTACGACGAAGCCTTGCCCAAGCATGGAAAGCATGGTTCCAATTTCCACGGCAACCTCTTTCTTATTGCAACACGAATCGCGGACAGGTTGCCCCGTCCGCGATTTTCACCTGCCTGCGGGAAATTATGCCCGCAAGCGAACTATCTTATCGAAAGACTACTTGAGAATCCAGTTCGTGTAGGACAGGCCGTACTCGGCGTACTTCTCGCACAGCTTCTCGATGGTGCCGTCCTCGTTCATCTCCTTGAGCGTCTTGGTGATCGCATCGGCAAGCTCGGTGTTGCCCTTCTTCACGCCGACCGCGTAGTGCTCGGAGGAAAGGTCCTCGGGAAGCTGGACATAGGCATCGGGCTTGGCGCTCATCTGGTACTGCGCGATGGAGAGGTCGCAGGCCACAGCGTCGACGGCGCCGGACTCGAGCTGCATGAAGGCGGTGTTGTAATCGCCGATGGTCTCAAGCGAGGCGAAGGTGGCTTTAAGGTCGGCCTTAGTCGCCTCGTCGCCCGCGAGCACGTCATAGGCGGCAGAGTCAGTCTGCGTGATAACGTTCTTGCCGGCAAGATCGGCGAGGCTCTCGATGCCGCTACCCTTCTTCACGACGACGACCTGGGCGTTCAGCATGTAGGGATCGGAGAAGGTGTAGTCATTCTCGCGGCCTTCCATGGTGAAGCCGTTCCAGATGCAGGTGATGGCGCCGGAGTTGAGGAGCGTGTCCTTCGCGTCCCAATCGATGGGCTCGAGCTGGATGTCCCAGCCGTTGCGGCTGGCAACCTCGGCAGCGAGGTCGAGGTCGAAGCCGGTGAAGTTGCCGTCGTTGCCGACGAAGCCGTACGGCGGATACGACTGGTCGAAGCCGACGACGAGCGTCGTCTTGTCCGAGCTGGTCGCAGCCGCGTCCTTCTTGTCGTTCGAAGCGTTGTTGGAGGAGCAACCGGCAAGCATGCACGCCGCCAAGGCGAGGGCGCATACCGCTGCTGCCATTACCTTCAGTTTCTTCATGAGATTCCTTCCTTCGCACACCGCGCTCGCTCGTCGCGCACGGTGCCCTTCCCTGTTTGTGCTACTGCACTTTACTGCGCTAAAGTGTTGTCAGTATACCACAGAAACCCGCCCATCGCGCAAGCGGTCGAAATAATACGACCACAGGAAGGGCCGCTCGCTGACGGCGCACGTTATCGGCCCGTCGACTTCAGGCGCGAGAGCAGGCTTCCGCGAGCAGGAGGATCGGGAAGATGGATAAGCCGCGGCTCGAAGTCGAAGAGCTCGGAGGTGGCAATCACGTTGGAGACCGTGATGCACTTCTGCAGGCAGGTGTCGGCGCACAGATTGCATTGTACGCATTCCATCAGCTGGAACTCCAAGTAGCTGCCCTCTCCCGAAGCGGGCTTCTCCTCGCTTTTCTTAAGTGCTCCCGTCGGACAGAACACGGTGCACATCCCACACGCGCGGCACTTCGACTCGTCGATCGATACGCTTCCGAACAGGCGCGTCTCGATTTCGGGAACGACGCTCTGACCGATCGCGTCCATCGCGTCGAGCGTGTTCATTCGCCGCGAAGGCTCGAATTGCGGCAGCCCACCGTCCTTGTCGGGGCGGAGCAGCTCGCGAAGGTTCAGCTCCTTCTTCTCATTTTGCTTGCCGAGCGTCTCGTCGAGCGCCTTCTCCGTCGCGACCTTCACGGCGTCTTTCGCCATACCGCCCGCCTGCGAGAAGAACCCGCGGCGCGCCGCGGCGAACGACTTGCGCCCGCTCGTCTCTATCGCCTCGGGAGGAAACTCCGAGGCGCGGCGAACGCGGACGCTCGACCCCTGCGCCGCGAGCAGGGAGTTCGCCGACTCAACCGTCGCCGTGACGCCCTCGCTCGTACCGCCGAACTTGCAGGTCGAACACGTTCCGTCGACGAGCGCCACATCGCCCACGCCGTGGGACGCAAGCTGCAAGAGGAGGCTTTCCTCCATGCGCGCAAGGCAGGGGACGGACACGTATTTGTCGGGATCGCCCTCTCGGCGCGCAGCCATGCGGGCACATGCGAACACGGAGAGGCTGCCGCCGAGCGCACGTGTAGCCGAGGCAGCAGCGCTGGCGAGCTCAACATCGGCAGGCTCGACGGGAACAAGCGCCTCGGTGGGACAGACGACCGTACAGGCGCCGCAGGAAACGCAGGCCTCCGCGTCGATCTTCACGCTGTTGTCGCCGACCGAGATCGCGTCCGCAACGCACGCTTCGATGCATTTGCGGCACGTCGAATGGCGGTTGCGCACCGCCACGCAACGCTTCTCGACCACGAGGACCGACTTGCCTCCGAGAGCCTCGGCAACATCGGCTATGTCAGAAAGGTTCGGCATTCTAAGATCACTGCCTTTCGCGGGCCCCGCATCTGCAGCGAGGCGCCATCCCCTCGATGGAGAAGCTAGCCCTCCATCACCATGTCTTCGAGCGCATGCAGCTCATCGGGTGTGTTCGCGTTGATGAAGCAGCCGCCCATCGGCTCCGCCTCAAGCACTTTGCTCTGGGGGAACTCATGGACGACCACAGACTCGTCCCCGAAAAACGACTGCGCGCGTTTCTCGCCGCGATCGAGCGCACGGCGCACGGCGGGTAGGCACTCCATGCGACGGTACATCGCGTGGAATGGCTCGAAACCGTGCTTGTTCACAGGGACGACCACGTCGGCCCCCGTCTCGTTCATGCACAGCGCCTCGGCGACTACGAGAGCGCCCGACGCGAACACCATGTCGCACGCCACAATGGCGACATAGGGGTTGCGCGCCGCTTGGAGCGCGGTGTACAGACCCGGCAGCGCGCCGCGGCTTGAGAAGATATCGCACACAAGTTGGATATTGAGCTGCGGAAACTCCTGATGCAGGAACGTCAGGTTGTCGGGCTCGTTGGTCGTGATGACCAGGTCGTCAGCCACGGGGCTTAAGCGCTCGATCAGACGACAGATGAGCGGACGACCCAAAAACGGGACGGTCGCTTTGCTGCGGCCCATGCGTCGGCTCTCGCCGCCTGCCTGGATGACCACCGTCACGCGCGGGCGCACGAAATGGGACTCCACAAAATCAGCGAGGGCAATCGTGTCGTTAAGATCGAACGCGGGAATACCGTAAATCGCCGCAGCCTCGATTGCGCGAGGAATATCGGTCACGATGGCAACGGTGTTCACGCCGGGCATCTTGCGCACGAGGTCGGGGTGGATGCCATCTTCCGCGGCCGCAGCCGCCAGCTCGTCGAGAACTTCGTCCGCAGGCGCCTGCGCAGCGCATTCCCCGTCGTTGCGAAGGTTGTCGTCCAAAGCCTCCTCCGCGCCCTCGATGCGCTCGCCTTCAGGCGTGAAAAGGCATTTCGCAATCTGGGTGAAGTCGGTCCCAAGCGCCCAGCCGCGCTCCGCGCCCAAGGCAAACGCCTCGGCGACGCGCTGGTCCGCCTCGTTGCCCGAACGCATGAGCTCGATGGTCGGCAGGCCGCTTTTGCGATAGCCCTCCACGACGACGATATCGTGGCCCGGCATGCTTCGCACGATGTCGGAGCATTCCGCCTCGCCCTTGAGCGTCTTCATGCGGGCAATCTGTCCCGGCGCTGCGATGACAGTCTCCGAAGCGCCCGCCTCACGATGGCGGTAGGAGTCCTTGCCCGGATAGTCGATGTCGAAGCCCTTGTGGCTGTGATGTTTCACGCTTCCCACGTCGTGTCCCCGAGCAACAAGCTCTTCGATAAGCTTCACGATGAGGGTCGTTTTCCCCGAATTGTGGCGCCCGACGATTGAAACTGCCGGGCTCGGCACGTTGACCATTGATGATTCTCCCGTCCTTATTCCGTAAGGCGAAAGTATATCACTGAAGGGAGCAGCAAGGAGTATGCACCTCGCCTGGCAGGTGCGCACGCTTCGACCTATTCGCTCGATTTCACCATCCCCAGAGGCTGAGCGGAGTACCAATCGCGCAATCGCACGAGGTGAGGCGCATCACTCAAGCGGGATGAAAAGAGTCGCGCGCATTCGGCCAAATGATGCTATACTATGCAACGACCTACTACGCAGTTCGGACTTCGGCAACAGCGAGAATCCTGTTTTTGGAGGGGACAGGTTCCTCACTGTTGGACGAAGCAAATAAAGGCTCGCAAACGCGAGCCTTTATTTTTTGCCATTTCGAGGACCTGAAGTTTGGCCCACGAGGGTTATAGGCAAAAAAGTGTGTCCCGGGCTATTCGCCGGCATGGGACCACGGATTGCTCGAGTGGAACTCGCTCCACACCACCGCGTCGCCCCATCTCGCCACGGACTCGTCCCCTGAGCCGAGCTCGGCGGCCTTCTCGTACAGGCCGTCTATGTCGTCGTCGGTCGGCATGTCCCTCAGGATGCTCTCGGGCGGAGGTGGGCATTCGAGCCTGCTCACGCAGTACCAGAATACGGCTTTGACCATATGGTCCAGCCTCATGCCCCTGTGCTCGTCCAGCACGATCCTTATCTGCCTGTTCACCCCGCC
>NZ_CAKUAL010000001.1 GCF_934636505.1 uncultured Ellagibacter sp. | reverse complement strand
GCCTAAGGGCGTGCCCTACGAGAAACTCTACGACGAGGAAGGCAATGCTATCGGCTAACTCGCCCATAGCATTTAGCCCGGCAAACGGCCTTTAGTAACGCGCCGCTAAAGAAACCCAAGGTGGTCTCGGACTTCGCAGTTCCGAGGCCGCCTTTTTTCTTGCCTCTCATTCAGAGGGGTCAGACCGCACTACCCTTGCGGCACCATAGTGGCAAGGATGATATTGCAGCTCTTCCCTCCCTCGTAACATAAAAGAACCCCCGCCAAAGCGGGGGTTCTCGATGCAACCGAATGGGTAGCTTTTCGATCTTGCACTACTTCTCGAAGTAAGCCTTGCGATACGGAGTAGCGAAGATGAAGAAGTAGACGAACGGAAGCAGAACGCCGACGGCCATGAGAGGCAGAGCGACTGGGTTCTTCGACCAGCCGGAGACAGCCAGCGGGCACACGATGCAGGTGACGAACAGGAACGCGATCACGACGAGCATGATGATGAAGTTCGTCATGCCGGTGTCGGAGGCGTCGGTCTTGCCGTCGCCAGCCAGCTCATCCATGGACTTGCCGCCGGTTTCCTTGACGAACAGGAGGCAGCAGATGAAGCCGAGGACGAACGGAACGATGAGGACGAGAACGACCATCGACCAGTTGGTGGCACCTTCTGCGGTCTGGAACATAGCCATGCCAGCGATGCCGCCGAGGACGATCGAGGAGGCGGAGCCGCCGAAGCGGGCGAACGCCTGGCACCACGAAACGCCAGTGTTGCGGATTGCGGTCGGGTAGGACTCAGGCATCAGCGGCTGAACAGCGGTGATGGCGTAGTTCAGAGCGAAGCCGAAGAGGAGCATGAGGGCGATCGACAGACCGAAGTTGTTGGGAACAACGAACACGGAGCAGATTACGATCGCGACGATGCAGAAAATCCAGGAGAACGCCAGGTTGCGCTTACGGCCGATGCGGTCAGCGACGAAGCCGACGCAGCAGTTGGAGGCGATAGCAGCAACGTTGTTCCAGGTCTGGAGAGCAACAGCCTCAGTCGGGGTGTAGCCAATGCCCTTGAACCAGGTGGGCAGCCATGCGTTCATGCCGTACACGCAGAACTGGCCAACGAAGTAAGCGGTCCAGATAGCGGCGGTCGGGACGATGAACTTCTTGGAGAACAGGATGTTCGGGGAGGTCTTGGCAGGCTTCGGCGGAACGACGAGGAGCTTCGGGTCGAAGTGGGTCTCTTCCTGGCCAGCGGAGCGCTGCAGATGGTTGAGAGCCTTGCAAGCCTCTTCCATGCGACCGGCATTGGCGAACCAGTGCGGGGTCTCATGCATGAAGAAGTGAAGCACGATTCCGTAGATGATGGGCAGAGCGCCGATCAGGTAGCAGAGGCGCCAGTTGGCGTACATGGTGGCAGAGGAACCATCAGCGTTGAGGTAGGTGACCTCGTTGGTGAAGCCGCCGAGAATCGGGCTTGCGGTGTTGCAGATCGGGTTGCCGACAACACCAGCGAGAACCCAGCCAGCAACCATGCCCGCCATACCGATCGTCACGAAGACGCCGCGCTGCTTGGACGGAATCGTCTCAGAGAACACGGTGGTGACGATGGGGATGCAGGAGCCGACGCCGAAGCCGGCGATCAGACGGAATGCTGCGAAGAACACGAGGTCGTTCGCGAAAGCCTGGGGCAAGGTGAACAGACCATAGAAGATAACAGCGATGGTCAGCATCTTCTTACGGCCGATCTTGTCGGACAGGATGCCGCCGACTGCGCCGCCGAGAACCATGCCGAGCAGGCCCCACGTGGTGAGCGAGCCCATGAGAGCACCCGGGTTCGGGTTGTCGGGCCAGAACGTATGTGCAACGAACAGGTTGGTGGTGTTAACGACCATGAAGTCGTAACCATCGAAAATCATAGCGAAGATCATGAGGAAGAACATAAGCCACGTGTGGCCGTTAACTCCCAAATGGTCTACAACCTCTGAAACGGTGAATTCCTTACCGTTCATTAGTCCCTCCTTTAAGTGAGAAGCTTGAGTATCCCGACTCAAGCGGAGCGGCTTTGCCTATATCCCTTAGGCGGACCGCCATGCAATTACTCCCCATTTGCACTAACGGCAAGAACATGGTGCGAAGGACACGCCCCAGAATTCAGATTCCGCAACTACGGGTAGTGACTCTTCAATACCGGCCATTGCAGAAGCTTCGGCGCCCTCTCGCATCCATTGCGAGAAACCGTATGTGCCACATCCCCCTTTCTGACTTCTCTTTCAAATTGCCAATCTATCCCCTGCGGCCAGCGGTATAAAAACGCCGGCGAACAGACAAGCGGTACTTTACGTAAGGCAAACGGTATGAGCGTCAAACCATGAGGTTATTTTTGCTCATATCGTATCAACCTCACGGGTTGATATTTCGACATCCACGCGTAAATCTGTCCACTTTTGCCCTCATCAAATCTCAATTGCCTGTCCCTTCCCAAAAATGGGCACTGTGTTGTTTTTGTTGCATTCTGCGCACGAAATTGAGCAAAGATTGCGCGCATTCGATAGCATTACCTAGCTTCAGTAGGGTAATATAGTTGCGTATGCAGTATCGAACGTTTAGGTTGAGAATTACCGCGCAAAAGAAGATAATCACGAAGCTCGCAAACGCATTATTTAGGGGAACAACTTATGGCTTCGACTTTTCCGCATGTCACTATCACGGTCGCAGGCAAGGAAAACGGCTCTGACGCCTCAGGTGAACTTAATACGCTTTCACTCGGGTACGGCTTCCATCAAGCATGGATTTACTCTGCCATGTTCAGCGCTGGCGTGTTCTTTGGGACCGACAAACCCTTCACCATGCTTTTCGACGGAGCATATTCCTGCTCGCTCATCGTTCTCGTAATCTCGATGATTTTCTTCGGCATCGCACTTCTTGCCCTTGGCGTTACCAATCAGATGTTCTTGCGCTTCTACGTGTCGAAGCGAGCGCTCGGGCTTTCCGCATCGCTCATCTGTTTGGGCACCTACGCCTCGTTCCTCGTTCCTGTCGGCGGGCCCCTCGGCACCCTCGCCCTGCTCTTCGCCGGCTTGGCAACGGGCATCGGATCGAGTCTTATGGTCGTGCTGTGGGGCACGGCGTTCGCACGCTATGAGTTCAGCACTATCATCCTGAACACGGCGGTTTCAGTCGCCATCGGCATCGGCCTCTACATGGTTCTCACTCACTTGGTGCCGCCCTTCTGCTCGGGCGTCATCACCGGCATCTTCCCCATTGCCGAAGTCTTCATCCTCTGGCGTCTGACGCCGATTCCCTACTATCGTCGTCGCGAGATTCCGATTTTCCATCCGTTGACGGTCAAGCCCGCGCAGTTCCTTGTCCGCATGCTTATCCCGACAGCGATCTTCGGTTTCGCGCTCGGCGTCCTGCGCACCGTTGCGAGCAACATCGTGCTCCCTGCCGCCGACTTAACGATGCTCCTCGTCATGGGCGCCGCAGCCTGTTTGGGCATGTTCATCACCATCGCAACGATTTTCATTTCGAAGAACGAGGGGCATTGGGACCTCATCTTCCGAACGCTTTTGCCGTTCATCGCCCTCGCAGCGATTTCCCTGCCGTTCCTCGATTCACCGAGCTCGCTTCTCGCGTGCCTCGCGCTCATCGTGGGATACATGTGTTTTGAAGCGCTCATGTGGATATTCTTCGCCGATCTGGCGCAGGAGTTCCGCCTTTCGCCCATTTTCGTGTTCGGCACGGGACGAGGCACGCTTGCGCTTGCCTCTCTTTTCGGGACCCTTTTCGCCATGACACCGATCAGCGACGCCAGCTCCATGATCACGGGAGCCGATTACGGCTCTGGGGCTCTACTCGTTCTGTTTGCGCTCATCCTCGGATATGTGCTGTCGCCCCGCCAGCGCGAAGTGAAGGCGATTGTCGCCGCCCCAACTGAAGGAGTAAACGTTGATCAGGGAACGGAGGCCCTGAAAAAGCACATCGCCGCGCTGGACGAGAGAGACGCCACTGCAGAGAAGGCGCCCGCTCCCGAATCCGAAGAACCTCAGGAGACACCGCAGGATGCCGAGGAGGGTCGCCGCGCGAAGGGCCGCTTCCATGCCCAATGCGAGGCAATTGCCGACCGCTACCTTCTCTCGCGGCGCGAGACCGAGGTTATGTTCCTTCTTGCGAAGGGCCATAACGCGGCGTTCATTCAAGACCAGCTTTGCATCTCTAAGAGCACGGCGAAGACGCATATCAACCATATCTATCGCAAGCTCGATATCCATACGCAGCAGGAACTTCTCAGCATGGTCGAGGCCGCCAAACGCGAGGCATACGACTCGGAGAACAATCCTCCGCGCCGCTAGCGCGTAAGTTGGCGCTCGAAAGATGACGGCAGAGGATTCCGCTAAAACCTATCGCTTCGGAATCGACGCGGGGTCGAAGACCGTGAAAGTCGTGATCGTCGACGAAGACGGCACCGTGGTGAACTCGATTTACCGCCGCCATCTTTCAAACATTCGCGAGACGCTTGTCGATATTCTGCACAACCTGACCTGGCGTTATGGCGATCTTCCCGGCAAGGCAACCGTCACCGGCTCGGCGGGCATCGCGCTCGCCGAGATGCTTAAGCTCCCGTTTGTGCAGGAAGTTCTAGCAACCGAGCGCGCCGTGCGAGAACTCTACCCCGACGCCGACGCCGTCATCGAGCTTGGCGGCGAGGACGCGAAGGTGATTTACCTCTCGGGCAACCCCGAACAGCGGATGAACGCGACCTGCGCCGGCGGGACAGGCGGGTTCATCGACTCGATTGCCTTCATGCTCGGCGTGCGTTCGAGCGACATGAGCCGGCTTGCAGGCGGGGCGTCGCGCATCTACCCGATTGCGTCGCGATGCGCCGTGTTCGCGCAAACCGACGTACGACCGCTTCTGAACGCTGGCGCAAAGAAGAGCGACATTGCGGCGAGCGCCCTTGAGGCCGTCGTGCGGCAAACGATTACCGGGCTCGCATGCGGACGGCCCATTGAAGGGAAGGTCATCTTCCTCGGAGGGCCATTACAATTCATTCCTGACCTGGTCAGACGCTTTCAGATTGGCCTTGGGCTGAAACGCGGAGAGGGCATTCGGCCACGCTGGGCCCACATCTTCACCGCCCACGGCGCCGCACTGTATGCAGGGGAGCTGCCAGAGAGCAAGCCTACATCGCTTGGGCAACTCGAGAAGTGCATACGACAAGCGGATGCGCCGGAAGACGACTTAATGCGGCTTGAACCCCTGTTCGCAACCGACGAAGAACGTGAGACGTTCAAGGAGCGCCATGCACGGGTTGATTTCCCCCGAAAGAGGCTCTTCGATTGCAAGGGTCCGCTTTACTTAGGGATAGACGCGGGATCGACCACGGTGAAGACGGCCGTTATCGATGATGCGGGTAACCTTGTTTATTCCTGCTATACGCCGGTGCAGGGCGACGCACTCGCCACCGCGACCGAAGAGCTGCTCGATTTCGACAGATCGCCCCCCACGTCTACGGCACGGACGAAACGACCGCCTGGGTTGCACATGCCACGGCGACGGGATATGGTGAGGACCTGCTGCGTGCGGCGCTCGGTATTGATTCAGGCATCGTGGAGACGACGGCGCACGCCCGCGCGGCAATGGAGCTCGTGCCCGACGCGACGTTCGTGCTCGACATCGGCGGACAGGACATGAAGGCTCTCTGGATCAAGAACGGCATGGTGTCGAACGCCATCCTCAACGAAGCATGCTCAAGCGGCTGCGGGTCGTTCATCGAGGGCACCGCGCACTCGCTGCGTTTGAGCCCCCATGCGTTCAACGATGCCGCACTTACCTCGGAGCACCCTGTTGACCTGGGGACGAAGTGCACGGTGTTCATGTCATCCCGCGTCAAGCACGCCCAGAAGATCGGCGCGAGCGTCAACGATTTGGCAGCGGGTATCGCGTATTCGGTAGTGAAGAACGCCCTGTTCCGCATCATCGGCGCCGAAAGGATTGATACGCTGGGTTCCAAGATTGTCGTGCAGGGCGGCACCTTCAAGTCCGACGCCGCGCTGCGCGCATTCGAGAAGGTTTGCGGTGTGGAGGCCATCCGCCCCGAGTCCGCCCATCTTATGGGAACGATCGGCGCGGCGCTGATCGCGCGCGAGCGAGCCCATGATGCGATGGGGAAAGCCGACGGCAACTTGGACGCAGCGCCGCGAAGCACGATGATTTCCGCGCGCGAGCTTGAGTCGCTGTCCGTCGAGCGTTTCTCGTCCCGATGCCCAGGGTGTTCGAACGCGTGCCTTCTCGCCATTGCCGATTTCGGGAATGGCAGGCGTTTCATCAGCGGAAACAAGTGCAGCAGCGCGAATGACTTCGAGTTTTCGCGCAACGAGGAGCCCAAAACCCGCGCCGCGGAAGCGGCCGCGATTGAGGGTCGCAAGCCGACCCCCCGCCCCCACCAGGCCCCGAACGCGATCGCCGTCGAGCAGCATCTGCTGCAGTCGGTTGAGAGCGTAGTGCAAGGCGGCGCCCGCGGGACGCGCTCGATCGGCATCATGAACTGCTTCGAAACCTACGAATATACGCCGTTTTGGCGGGCGCTGTTCGCAGAGCTTGGTTTCAGCGTCATCATGCCCGACGATGCTCGCGGCGCCTCACTCGAACAGGCGGCGCTCGCAACCGTCCCCGCCGAAGGTGCATGTTTTCCCGCAAAGATTGCGCATATGAGGGCATTCGACCTGATGAACGCAGGTGCGGACGTTATTTTCATGCCTCATTTCAACCGCATCGGACGCTGCGCGGTGTCGTGCGAATACGCCGATGCGCTCGCAGATGCCGTACCCGCGTTTGAGCAAGGAGAGGTGCGGCTTTCACGACCCCACCTTTCATCGTTCAAAGTGGCGCGCATTGTAAAGGACGAGGATGACCTGTCGACGCTCTTTTCCGAGGTAGGAAGCTTCTGCCCTGACGGCGCGCCGCTTTCGCGAGAAGAGTTCGACCACGCCCTCAAAAAGGCGCTTGCATCGCAAAGGGAATTCTTCGATACAGTCGCCCGAGCAAATGAAAAGGTAATCGACTGGCTTGCCAAGGATGCACAGCGGCACGCCATCGTGGTTGCCGGGCGCCCCTATCACACCGACCCTCGTCTTATGAGGGGAATCGATACGATGCTTACGAAGTTGGGATTCGCCATCCTGTGCCCCACAAGCTCGGATGCGTGGGCGACGCGTCGACCGCACGACCCGAATTGCCCGCCATGGAAACCGGGCAAGCACCTTGCGCGCCTCGCTCGATTCGCCGCCGAGAATGCGCAGGTCGACCTTGTGTGCCTGCAATCGTTCGGCTGCGGCTACGACGCGCTGAGCCTTGAAGACGCGCGCGACATCCTCGAAGCGGCAGGAAAGCCCTTCACTGCGCTGAAAATCGACGACCTTTCGGACAAGGCTCACCTCAATATCCGCCTTCGCACGCTGGCCGAGGGGATTGAGTCGATGAGCCGCCGCGGGAAAAGCGGACAAGGATTGCTCGCTGCGAGCTTGAAAGAGCGCGAACACACGATTGGCCGTTCAGGCGCAAGCACCCTGGCCACGGTATCGCATGTCGAGAAGGAGCGCGCTGCGAGCAAAAACGCCACTGGCAACGCAGGGGTCGCCGAAGCTTCGGGCCGCGAGTTCGAGCGTATTCCGAACGTCATGAGCGAGGGGATATCCGCCGTTGATGCACAGGTGGCGCAACGCCAGGTGCCGGGCGACGTCTGCTTTACCGCAGCAGCTCTCATCGCACGTTCCTTGCAAATAGTTGAAAAAAATCCCCAGGTTAGAGCGTTGCATATTCCCTTAGTCTGCAACCGCTGCCTACTCGATGGACTCGCCCATACGATTTGGCGGCTCAACGGCAGCTGCCCGGATATCATAGAAGAAGAACGCTGGCCGCGACCCATCGAAAAACCCGCCACGCCCAAGGAGGAAGGCATCGGGCGCGTTCTCGTCGGTATTGTCGGCAATCCGCTTCTCTGTTTCGACGCACTCATGAACGATTCCATCTTGAAGTTGTTGGAACGACTGGGGTGCAACGTTGCGATGCCCGACCCCGACAAGCTCTTCTGCGAGGACGTCCGCTATCTCGACCAGCTGGACGAGTTCTCGCGCAAAGGGGTCGATTGCGTGATCTACCTGCAGAGCTTCGGCTGCATGAAAGCGCATGTGCACGCCCGTGGCTTCGCCCACGAATTCGCGCGCCGCTATCCCGATATGCCGATCACCGTCATCGATTACGATTCCGAATCATCAGCGTTGAACAGGGAAAATCGCATTCGTCTCGCCGTAGAGGCCGCTCAGCGAACGAAGAGGGAAAGATAGGGCCCAAAAAAGAACCGCGCCCAGCAAACCCCGGCCTTCCACGAGCAGCCCGCAAAAGCGCACGCAACGCGCGCGGGGAGCGTAAGGTGGGAAGGCGGGCGCTGAGCGCGGCCTTGGCAGCGGCTCGTTTTCACAGGCCGCTGACGTAAAAACTAGTTAACGCAGTGGACCTTTTTGCCTGTTTCCAGGTAATCCATAACTTCGCGCACGGCCATTTCCGCGCAGTTTTCCTCAGCCTCTGCGGTCGATGCGCCCAGATGGGGGAGGACAAGCGCGCCCTCCATCGTCATGACCTCGGGCGTTGCAAAGTCCGTCACGTAACGGCGAACCTTACCCGACGCAAGTCCCGCGCGCATAGCATCATTGTCGATCAGAGTGTCACGCGAGAAGTTCAGAAACGCCGCGCCCTCCTTCATGGCCGCAATTTCGTCCGCACCGATCATGCCCTTCGTCTTCGGCGTTGCCGGGACATGGATCGTGATGTAGTCGCAGCTCGCACACAGGTCGAGCAGGTCGTCGGTGAAGCGGAGGTTCGGGGAGATGGCAGCTGCGCGCTCGGCATCGAGGAACGGATCGTAGCCGACCGTCTTCATTCCCAGCGCCTCAACTGCAGGGATGACAAGGCGCCCGATGGCGCCAAGGCCGATCACCCCGAGCGTCTTCCCCATGATTTCGGTGCCGGCGAACTGCTTCTTCGCCTTTTCGGCGCTCTTCGCGATGTTCTCGTCGTCCGCGTTGTGGCGGCACCACGCGGCGCCTCCCACGACATCGCGCGCAGCCAGGAACAGGGCACACAGCACGAGCTCCTTCACCGCGTTCGCGTTCGCGCCTGGCGTATTGAACACGGGAATCCCGCGCTCGGCAAGCGCGTCGAGCGGGATGTTGTTCACGCCCGCGCCCGCGCGCGCGACCGCCTTCAAGTTGTCGGAGAATTCCATCTCGTGCATGTTCGCACTGCGCACGAGGATGACGTCGGCCTCCGACACGTCGTCGGTCAGCTCATAGTCGGACGACAGGAGCGCCAGCCCTTTTTGCGAGATGTTGTTCAAGCAGTGCACTTTGTACATGGAATCCCCTTTCTATTGGTAGGTTTATCGCACAGGATAACGCGGCGGCGGCACAATGCGCGGGGAAAATACTGTAGGCGGCTAAAGTGGCGCCTGTTAAGACGCGCTGGCCGCCGAAAGCGGGAAATGAGCAGTTGGCGGTGGTAGTGGGTGAAAACCCCGGCGCCAGCAGCCGCGAGCGGCTTGGGATCGCATGGGCGAGGGGTCTGGCGCCTGCGGGCCCGCAGCTGCGAGCGCGCTAGAAGCTGATGCCAACTGTCATATGCATCATGTAGAAGGAGAAACGCATCACGAAGATGCCCGCGAGCACGAGCAGCGCCGCAACCGAGGCGCGCGAAACCGAGATGGTCATCTCGTCGGGAGACGCCTTCCCTTCCTGCGACACAGAGGGCCTGAACAGCGACAACGCGTCGACAGCGATTCCCGCCGCAGCGAAAACGGCGAAGACGCAGACGAGCAGCGCGTAATGCGGCACCAAATCGCCAGCGGACGCGACGGCGTTCTCGGCCGGCAAAACAATCGCCCCCTGAAGGGCATACACGACAAGGCATGCCGCCAGCGCAACGACCGCAAGCACAAGCATGAGCCGCCCAAAGCGGTTCCCCCGCGATTTCCACCGCGCAGCCCGTAAGCCCACGATGGCGAGGACCGGCCCGCCGAGCAGCGCGTTCGCCCACAGGCTCAACGGGGAAAACGGCGTGTCCCACGTGACGATGGTGCTCGCGGAGTACGCAAAGGCGATTGCCGTGACGCACGCGATGCCACTCGCACACGCCCCAACGGCGAGCAGGCGCTGGAGCAGCTGGCGGGGCTTCACGGCGAACGAGTAGAGCCAGTACACGCCCGAAAACGCAAGGAAGATGACGGCGCTGAACACCTCGTTGGAAAGCGGGCTTCTCCCCACCCCCATGAACACGTAGAGCGCGTTTGCCGGGTTCCCCAAATGCGTGGCCGATGCGACAAGCCCCACCAGCGATACGATGAGCGGGATGCAAAGCGCCTTGTCGATGCGGCGATGGGCGTCGTCGGAGAGCCTTCCGCGAATGATAGGGAGCGACATAAGCGCGTATGCCACCGCACCCGAGGGTGCAAGCGTCGTGAAAAGCACGAGTGTGATTTCGCTGAACGCGGTGGCGAATCCCGTCGACATGGTGATTCCTTACTTGTAGAAGCGCGGAAGCTTTACGGAAAGCCCGCGGAAATCCTGGATGCCGAGAAGCGTGGAGCGCGTGAGCTCGGCAAGGCCGCGGTAGAAGGGATGGCGGGCTACAGATGCGAGTTCCTCCAGGTAATGCGGCGCCCACGTGAGAAGATGGTTGCACAGGTAGTCATCGAGCGTCTCGGGCTGCGTGCGACAAAGATGGGACATAAGAGCCAGCATGAGGCCGATATGGTCCTCGGGGGTTTTCTCGTCGGTCGTCCGCGCGACGCCGTGCTCGCGCATCCACGCGCGCAACGCAAGCGTCGCCTCGCCGAACACGACGCACTCGCGATCGGTGTAGACCGACCCCCACGGCGGAGCCACAAGGTGCCCCGGCCCTACGAAAAGGGCTCGGTATTCCCAAACGAGGTCGTCGGTGACGCCTTCCGCCAAACCTTCGACCATTTCCTGAAGAGCAAGGGCAGACGAAGCCGCCTCGGCGAAAGGCCACTCGCGCGCTGCCGCGTCGGCATCGAGCGACGCCAAGGCGGAAAAGGACGCCTGCGCGCCGCCTGTCTTCGGGTCTTCCAGGAAAAACGGCGCGAGCGTGTCGCCTACAAAAGCAATCGCGTCGAGCATCTCGTCAAACTGTTCGGCCATAGCGAACCCCCTCTTATGCTGTCGCCTGAATATAGCACAAGCTCCGCTACTGGGAAGGTGGTAGCGGAGCTTGCTCATTTTGAGCCGCAGGGCGGGTCAAAATCGCTGGGAAGGCGCTATCCGAAGTAGATGCCCACCGACATCTGGATTGCGTAGAACGCCATGCGAGCCAAGAAGATGCCCACCAAAGCCGCGATGACAGCCGCTGCAGCAAGGCCGGTTGCAGCTTCCTTCTTCACGGAGACGAAGACGAACGCTGCCGCGACCACGATAAGCGCCAGGCCGATGACGGCGGGAAGGAGGGCGCCGGAGACCAGCTCAGAGCCGGAAACAAGCGCGTTCTCCATACCGGAGGCCATGGCAAGCTGACCGGCCAGACCCACGATGGCGAGCACGGCGCCCACAACGGCGAACCCGATGATGGCAGACTTGAAAGACCCCTTGCACGCATCGGCCCACGCGCCCGCACTTGCAAGCACGAGCGCCGCAGTGGCAGCACCGCCGACGAGCGCGAAGCCGAGCATCTGCACGGGAACGAGCGGCGTGTCCCAAGTTGCGATGGTGCTCATGACGTACGCCAAGCCGGTGAAGATGGCGAAGATTACGGCAAGCACGGCCACAACGGCAGCGAAGCCCTTACGCGCAGAACCGCAAAGCTTGCCCGCGTTCGCAACGATCACGTACACGATGGTGACAATCGCGAACACACAGCCCGCGATGATCTCGTTGGACATCGGGGAACCCGCGCCCAAAAACACCGAGGGGGCGTTCATCGGGCTGGCCAGGTGGAAGAACGCGCAGATGAAGCCAGCAATCACGATCGCGAGCGGGATGATGGTGCCGCGATCGATCTTCTTTAGCTGCTCGTCCGAGAAACTCGTGGTGAAGAAAGCGCACGCAAGGGCGATGAATGCGCCCGCACCCAGCGGCGCCAGCGTGGTGAAAAGCGCCAAAGGCAGCTCAGCAACGGAAAACTGCATGCTACATCACCTCCAGGGGATTAGCCACCAGACCGGCGACATTTTTAGCGCGCGCGGCGGCAGGGCATTTTTTCACGACAATGTTCGGGTGGGTATAGCTCGCGTCGGGCAGAGGAGGCACGGAGTCGACACCGTCGTACTTCTTGCGAATGTCCTCGATAGGGCCGAAGTCGAGGGCGCGAAGCGGGCAGGCGTCCACGCAGATGGGGTTCTTCCCCTCGGCCACGCGTTCCGCACAGCCGTTGCATTTCACGCTGTGGCCCTTTTCGCGATCGACCTTCGACGCATTGTAGGGGCACGCCATGTGGCAGTAGCCGCAACCGATGCACTTGCGCTCGTCGACCGAGACCAGGCCCGTGCTCGCATCCTTATGCATCGCAGTGGTCGGGCACACCTTCACGCAAGCGGGGTCGTCGCAATGCTGGCAGCCCAGCGACACGTGGTAGACGAAGCAATCCTGCGTGTAGGTGCCGTCAGATTGCATCTGCCAGTCGCCGCCTTCGCAGTCGTACACATGTCGATACGCGAAATCGACGCCCAAATCCTTGTAATCCTTGCAGGCTATCTCGCACGTGCGGCATCCGGTGCAGCGCGTGCTGTCGAAATAAAATCCGTACTGCGTCATTCTCATCTACCCCCTTACGCCTTCGAAACCTGGACGATCATCGAGTGAGCAGTCCCGTTGCCCTTCGCAAGGGGCGACGGTTTGTAGGCGGTCAGCGTGTTCACACATCCACCCGTGTCGATCTTGTCGCCGAACATGTCCGCCTTATGCCATGCGCCTTGCGGGATGCCGACAGTGCCGGGAACGATGCGCGGGGTGACCTTCGCCTCGATGCGGATTTCGCCAACGGGGCTCTTAACGGCAAGCATGTCGCCGTCCATGATGTTGCGCGGCTCCGCGTCGGCGGGGTTGATCCACAGCTGCTGGCGAGCGACCTTCTCGAGCTCCTCGATGAAGCCGAACGAGCTATGGGTGCGGCTCTTGTGGTGGAATCCCGAGCAGTAGAGCGGGAACTCGCTGGTCACGCTTCCGTAGCCATGGAAGCCTTCAGAAAAGACCGGAATCGGATTGATGACTTCATCCTCGGCGAGTTCCCAAGTATCGTTCAGGCCCGCAAGCGTTTCCGAGTAGATCTCGATCTTGCCCGACGGCGTCGCCAGGGGGTGCTCATCCGGGTCGTCGCGGAAGCTCTTGAGGCCGATCGCCGGCTCGAGCGCACGCTTATAAACGCCCTGCTCCTTGATCTGCTCCCAGCTCGGCATCTTGTCGTCCGCTTGGGCACCCTTCTTGTACAGGTACTCGACCCAGTCGTCGTGCGTGCGGCCCTCGGTGAACTCTTCCCGAAGCCCGAAGCGCTCGGCGATGTCGGCGCACACATCGTAGTTGCTGCGGCACTCTCCCGGCGGCTCTTGAGCTGGGGTTCCGACAACGACAGCGGTGTAATACTCGGAGTAGCCCTGCGTCTGCAAGTTCATCTGCTCGGAGCGCATCGCGTCGGGCAGAAGCAGGTCGGCATACTTCGCGGAGTCGGTCATGACGGTATCCCACACCAAGATGAACTCGCACTTGCTCTCATCGGAGAGGATCTCGTGGGTGTAGTTGATGTCGCCATGCTGGTTTGTCAGGCAGTTCCCCGCATAGTTCCAGATGAATTTAAGGTCGCTGCCGAGTTTTTCAGCGCCCATAATTCCAGCGTTCGTCGCGGTCATCTTGTGGCCATGATCGATCGCGTTGACCCACTGGTACACGGGGAGCGTCGTCTTAATCGGGTTCGTGAAGGGAATCTTGCCCACCAGATACGTCGGGGGCTCCGCTTCGCGCTGGCCGGTGTTGGTGCCGGGCAGACCGATTTCCCCGATTAGAATAGGAAGCATGCAGATGGCGCGCGTGGTGTCCTCGCCGTTGGTATGGCGTTGAGATCCCCATCCCTGGCAGATGAACGGCGCTTTTGCCGAAGCGATCGTGTCGGCAAGTTCGCGTATCTTGTTTGCCGGAATCTGGGTGATCGGAGCCGCCCATTCGGGAGTCTTCTCGATTTTGTCGTAGCCAGTGCCCATAATGTAGTCCTTGTAGGACTTGTTCTGACCCTTTGCGGACTCGGGCATCGTATCGTCATCGTAGCCGACGCAGTACTTGTCGAGGAATTCCTTGTCGATCTTATCGCCCTTGATCCACTCGTAGGCGATGGCCGACGCAAGAGCGGCGTCGGTGCCCGGGCGAATAGGGAGCCACTCATCGGGATGACCCGAGGAGGATTCGTTCAGGCGGAAGTCGATGTTGACGATTTTACCGCCGCGTGCAGTAACGGCTTCGCGGACGCGAGCGAAATCCCAAACGGCATTTGCGCCGCCCATTCGCGTCTCGGCAGGGCTGTTGCCGAACATGACCACGAGGTCGGAGTGCGCTTCAGCCTCGGAGAAGGAGCTTGCGTTCACATTGTCATACGGACTGAACTTGGTCGCCTTCTTCCCCAACGTTTTGTGGAGGCCTGTTTTCGGGTCGGCGATGTTGCTCGCGCTGCCGTACATGTAGGGCATAACTGCCTGAAGCATATGGGTGGAGTAGTCGTAACCCTGGTTCACATAGCCGCCAAGCAGGGACATGAGGCGCTGGATAGGCACGCGGCCCGTCGCGCTGTACATTCCCGTTGCGTAGTTGATATAGATTGCCTCGTTGCCGTATTTGTCAATCGTCGTTTTCAGCTTCTCCACGATGATGTCGATGGCCTCGTCCCAGCTGATTCGCTCGAACTTGCCCTCACCGCGCTTGCCCACTCGCTTCATGGGGTACATCAAGCGATCGGGGCTGTTCAACCAGCGGCGCATGGCACGACCCCTCAAGCAGGCACGGGCCTGCAGGTCCGTGCTCCCGAGGTTGTCGGTTTCCATGTACTGGATTTTGCCGTCCTTGGAATGCCACTGGAAGATGCAGTTTCCACCGCAGTTCACGTTGCACTGAGACCAGTGGATCTCATCGGGCGCCTCGGCGAAAGCCGGCGTTGTCGGCTCGAACAGAGAGCCCGTCGCCGCAGTTCCGCCGACGGCCGCCAGGGCGCCGAGGGCACCCGCCGTCTTGACGAACGTGCGACGGTTTACGTTCATGTTTGGCATTTCATTCTCCCTTCCTATCGCTTCCCCTGAGAAAGGGCGAGCCGTGCGCTCGCCTCGAATCGCGAGCGTGGCTCCCGTCCCACTCCCGCGCGCGTCCTCTCGTCCTCTCGTTGTGGTATCTCGTCATAAGAACGCGCCTCAACACGGAACACAATATCTTCTTTCGCTGCCCCTCGTGTCACATAAAACGTGCGAATTGTGAATTATCGCAGGTCAAACGCTTGCATGTGACTGCAATATGTGACAATTTCGTCTCATGTAAGTATAGTTATGCGACTATTGCAGACCGATGTTTCCGCAGCGATTGCTATACTGAAGCAACTCGCAGCGCCATCGACATACGTCTCTGCACCAGAACGACAACCGCGGAGTGACCCGAGGAGGAACGTGGCCAGAACCGCGCTGACATATCTTGCACGCCCGAACGTGGCCTCGCTGGGATATGCGCTCTTCCTTGCGATCAATGCCGCGGGCGTTTGGGGCGGCGTGTTCCCGTTCCTTCCCCTGGATTTCCAAACGCCTGAGATCATCTTCTGGTTCTTCCTCACCCAGTCGCTCGTGTTCTCGCTGTGTTACTTCGCGAGCGCCGTGGGCGTGTACTTCCTGCCAGGGCCGACGCGCCGGTTTCTCGTGAGGCTCGCCTGCATTCCCTACCTTCTGGGATGGTGCTGTCTTATCGCCGCGATCTATATCGACCGCGCGGCCCTTCCGCTCGTCATTGTTGGTGGTGCGTTTTTGGGACTCGGGTCGGCTGGCTTCTACATGCTGTGGCAACGCCTGTTTGCAAGCTTCGACTCCGACCGCGGAAACCTCGACCTCACCCGAGGCACGGTGTACGGCGCCATCATGTACTTCGGGCTCTACGCTATCCCCCAAGCGGTGACCGCGTTTCTCATCCCCTTGATCTTCATGCCGCTGTTCGGCCTGGCCATCGTGTTGAAAAGCCGCGAGATCGACCTTGACCAGCCGATGTTCGAGGACGTGCCGCACGAGAACCCGACGGTGTATCGCGCCGTGATCCGCGATTACTGGCGAAGCGCCCTCTGCGTCGGCGCCATCGGCTTCTGCACCGGCATCATGCGTGCGCTCGCAATCGGCGAGCCCCAAGTCGGGTCGCTCGTGAACATGCTTTCGATGGCCGCCTCGTTCGTGGGCGCCACCGCCATGCTTGCGCTGTGGAAGGTGAAGAGCGTGCGGTTCAACGTCGTCGGGCTCTACCGCGTGGCGTTCCCCTTCGTGATCACGTCGTTTCTCCTTCTGCCCTTCTCGTCGCTTGAGTATGCCCGATGGCAGGCCGCGATCCTCTACGCGGTCTACAGCGTGGTCATCATGCTCATGATGATCCAATGCGCCCAGGCCTCGCGCGACCGCGGCATCAACCCGGTCTTTATCTACGGCTTCTTCGGCGGCATCGTGTATACCCTTCACGACGTGGGATTTCTTGCGGGAACTTTCTCCGAGCAGGTGCGCATTTTGGGCATCGACCCCTTGGCGACGACCGCGCTCGTGTCGCTGTACCTTCTGGGATTCATGTTCTTCATCGGCCAAGGCGGCTTCAAGCGAATCCTTCGACACGACCCATCCGCCGAGAACATCGAGCTCATCATGCTCGACGGTCGCGACAGCGGCCAGCCTGATGAGAGTAGGCACAGCGCTGGCCAACCTGATGGGAGCCGTCGCGACGCGAACATTCACAGCGGCAGCCCCACCTCGCAGGCAGATGCCCCGCGCGAACGCGGCAGGCGCAATTTCGAAGGCGACTTCGAGCTGACAGACCGCCTCTCCAAGCAGGCGCAAGTCCTTCGCGAGCAATATCGCCTGAGCGCGCGCGAAACGGAGGTCATGGAGTACATCGCGCGCGGGTACACCGTCGCGCGCACCGCCGAGGAGCTCATCGTGTCGGAAAACACCATCCGCACGCACAGCAAGCGCATCTACGCGAAGCTCGACGTGCATAAAAAGCAGGAGCTCATCGACATGCTCAAGGCCGTCGAGCTGTAGGCGCGCGCCGCTTTCCCGAAGTCGCCGTTTGCAGCCGTCTTCAGCAGCCAGCCGCACCTACCCCGTGACGTCGCCCGATTGGTCGAGCGAAATCGGCTCGCCCACGTACGTCGAGGGCACATCGAAGAGCGCCTTGAAGAAATCCTTCGTGCGCGCAGGAATCTCACGCACATCGTACCAGGTCTGCTTGCCGTAGCTGCGATAGTCGCTCGCCACGCCGATCGCATCGACTCCCAGGGCGTGCGCCGAGTAAAGCGCGCGGTAGAGATGGTAGGTCTGCGTGGCGACCACAACACGCGAGCAACCAAACACATTTTTCGCGCGATACATGCTCTCGTAGGTGGAAAAACCCGCGTGGTCGCAGAAGATGTCCTCGGAAGGCACGCCTTGCGAGATCGCATAGCGCTTCATTGCCGCGCACTCGTTGTAGTGCTCGGTGCTGTTGTCGCCCGACATGATGATCTTGGACGCGGCCCCCGCCTTGTAGAGCGCGATGCCGCAATCGAGGCGGTCCTGCAGAATCGTCGACGGCGTACCATCGGCGAACACCGACGCGCCAAGCACGACGATCGCATCGGCTTGATAGCCCGAAGCCTCGTCGACGCTCACGATATCATCCTTCGTCGTGAGGACCACCAGCGCATTCGTCGCGCCGACGACGATCGCCACGGCGGCAATGCAGGTGCACAGTATTTTCAACAACGCCTTAATCATGCAGCTATCACTTCGATGCCTTCCAAACTGCGAGAGGACAAAGAAGGGTCGGCAGCTGAAACTGCCGACCCCCGATTTCCCATTCAATCCGCCGCCTAGCAAGTGATCAGCGGAGCTTGTCAACGAAACGATTGTAACGCGACAATCCTCTTTTGAGGTTTATTTCGCGACGATGTTCACCAAACGTCCCTTGACGACGACGACCTTCTTCACGTCCTTGCCCTCGATGGCCTGGGAGACGGCTTCAAGCGCCTGGGCCTTCACGTCTTCCTCCGCGGCGTCGGCGGCAACCGTGATCTTCGCCTTCACCTTGCCGTTCACCTGCACCGCGAGCTCCACCTCGTCGGCCTTCGCCTTCTCGGGGTCGAACTCAGGCCACGGCTCGACGTGCACGCTGCCCTCGTGGCCGAGCACCGTGTGCCACAGCTCCTCGGACCAATGCGGGCAAATCGGCGAGAGCAGCTTCACGAGCACCTCGGCGATATCGGTCGAAAGCGCCTTGAACTCGGCGTTTGCCGCGCGCTCCTCGGCGGATGCCGCATGCAGGAAATCGCCCGTCGCGTTCGCGAGCTCCATGATGGCGGCGATGGCGGTGTTGAAGTTGTTACGGTCGAAGTCCTCGACCACCTTGCCGCACACGCGATGACGCTCGCGCACGAGCACCTTCGCGGCCTCAGCGGCGGTCAGCTTGCCGCCTTCCTGGTAGAGCGTGTCTTCCCCCGCGACGCCGGCCAAGTCGCCGACCATGCGCCACACGCGGTTCAGGAACTTGTACATGCCCGCAAGGCCATCCTCATTCCACTGCAGCTCCTTGTCGGGCGGGGCCATGAACAGGATGTACGCACGCACGGCATCGGCGCCGTAACCTGCGATCATGTCCTCGGGCGAAATCACGTTGCCCTTCGACTTGCTCATGACGTCGCCGTGCTCGTCGAGCACCATACCCTGGCACAGCAGGTTCTTGAAAGGCTCATCGAAGTCGACCATGCCCATATCGCGCAGCACCTTCGTGAAGAAGCGGCTGTAGAGGAGATGCAGGATCGCGTGCTCAATGCCGCCGATGTACTGGTCGACGGGCATCCAGCGGTTCGCCTTCTCGGGGGCGAAGGGCAGCTCGGTGTTGTGCGGGTCGGTGTAGCGCAGGTAATACCAGCTCGAGCATGTGAACGTGTCCATCGTGTCCGTCTCGCGGCGCGCAGGGCCACCGCACTTCGGGCACGTGCATTTCGCGAACTCCTCATGCGTGGCGAGCGTCTCACCTGCGGAAAGATCAATATCCTTCGGGAGCGTGACGGGCAGGTCCTCTTCGGGAACCGGCACGAGTCCGCACGTGTCGCAGTAGATGGCGGGAATGGGGTTTCCCCAGTAGCGCTGGCGAGAGATGAGCCAGTCGCGCAGGCGGAACTGCACCGACTTCTTCCCCTTGCCCGCGGCCTCCAAGTCGCCGATGATCGCGTCGACGGCGGGCGAATGCTTGCCGCCGACCATGCCGGTGTACTTGCCAGACTGCACGAGCTTACCCTCGGCCTCGTAGGATTTCTCCCAGTCGACCGTGGTGACGACGCGATTCTGCTCGTCTTTGAGCTGCGGATAGAGCGCATCGTCCTCGCCCAAGATGATGGGGATGATGGGCAGGTCGTACTTGCGGGCGAACTCGAAGTCGCGCTGGTCGCCGCACGGGACGGCCATGACCGCGCCGGTGCCGTAGTCGGCCACGATGTAGTCGGCGACCCACACGGGGACTTTCTCGCCGTTCACGGGGTTCACGACGTAGCGGCCAGTGAACGCGCCGTGCTTCTCGCGGTCGCCCTGGGCGCGCTCGACGGCGCTCACCTTGGAAGCTGCCTCCACGAGCGCCATGACTTCAGCTTCGTATTCCGTGCCGGCAACGAGCTCGGGCACGAGCTTGCTCTCGGGAGCGAGCAGGAAGAAGCTGCATCCGAAGAGCGTGTCGGGGCGCGTCGTGAACACGGTGATCGTCTGGCCGTCGTCTTTACCCTCGGCGGGAAGGAGCTCGAAGTCGACCTCGGCGCCTTCCGAACGGCCGATCCAGTTGGACTGCATCTGCTTCACGCGCTCGGGCCAGCCGTCGAGCTGATCGAGGTCATCGAGCAGCTCCTGCGCGTAGTCGGTGATCTTGAAGTACCACTGCGTGAGATCGCGCTTCTCGACAGCGCCGTGGCAGCGCCAGCATTCACCTTCCGTGACCTGCTCGTTTGCGAGAACGGTCTTGCAGTTGGGGCACCAGTTCACCGGAGACTCGCGGCGCTCGACAAGCCCGCGTTTCCAGAACTGCAGGAAGATCCACTGGCCCCAACGATAGTACTCGGGGTCGCACGCAACGACCGTACGGTCCCAATCATAGGACAGGCCCATGCGCTTGAAGGACGCCTTCTGCGTCTCGATGTTCGCATACGTCCATTTTGCGGGGTGACTGTGGTGCTTGATGGCGGCATTCTCGGCCGGCAGACCGAAAGCGTCCCATCCCATGGGATGAAGCACATCGAAGCCGCGCATCTTCGAGTAGCGGGCAATCACGTCGCCGATCGTGTAGTTGCGCACGTGCCCCATGTGGATGTCGCCTGAAGGATAGGGGAACATCTCGAGCACGTACTTTTTGGGCTTCGACTCGTCTTCTCGAACGGTATTCAGACCTGATTCGTCCCACGCCTTCTGCCAACGCGGTTCGATCTCATGCGGGTTGTAAGCTTTCATGGTTGCTGCCTTCTCGTTTTCATTCTCGCTGGGTAAAAACGCGACTATATATTGTAGCGCATCCAGAGCGCTCGCCGGCTACGTTTGCGCCGCTAGGTCGACCATTACCGACATGCGGAACCCACCCTTGGAGCGTTCGAGGGAAACCGCCCCGTCGTAGCGCTGCACGATTGTATCGATGACGGACAGTCCCCAACCGTGCTCAGCGAGGGAGCCGCCGCTCGTCTGCTCCTCGGCGAACCTGATTCTGCCGAGAATTCCGCGGCGCGTCGTTTCACGACCCTCGCCCCCTTCCGACGCCGACTTGCTGTTGCGCATATCGAGCACGAGGTACGAACCTTTGACGGAAGCCCTGAAAACCACGAAGCGCTTGCCGCGGTCGACATCTTCACAGGCGTTGAGCGCGTTGTCGAGCATGTTCGACACGAGGGCGCACAGCTCGGAGTTGGAAATCGACACCTCGGCAGGAACCTTCAGCGAGCACTCCATGTTGACGCCCTTCGCCTTGAATTCCCGCATCTTGAGCGACATCAGCGCATCGAGGGCGACATGGTCGCACACGCGCAGCGATTTCCTGCCCGCAAGCACGATGATCTCGTCCACGCGCTGCCCACTTGAGGCGACTTCTCCTCGGGAAAGCTGCGCATCGAGTTCGTGAAGCTGCTCGGCGATCTTCCTGCGGATGTCGCGCGCCTCGTTTCCCACGGAGACAAGCCCGCGAGCGCCCATGCGCTCGGCGTCGATCTGCGCCTCGAGCAGGCGCGCCTGTTCGCGAAGGGCATCGGCATGCTCGGCCTTCCCCAGCGCGGTGAACAGCAATGAATCGAGGGGGATGCATGCCACGCCCAGCGTAAGCGCCAAGAAGAGCGTCGCCGGACTCAGGCGGAGGAGCATCGTCGCCGCCGCGATTCCAGCCACGCAGACGATCTGGCTTGCGGGGAACAACATGCAAGATAGCAGGTAGCGAGACGACGTGCGGGTCAGTCGGCGGCACAGGATGGCGGCCTTCACCGTCATCGCGACCAGCACGGCAACGGTAAGCGAAAGAGAGATAACGGAAAGCGCGTCCATAGCATTCACCTGACCCTACGCCCTATCGCTCGACAATGCGGCGGGTTCGCAAAGCGGCGATGCGGCAGAAAGGGCGGCCTTAGAGCGAAGGATTACCGAGCCATCTCGGGCGTCCATGCTCTCGATTTCCCCAAGAAGATTGCGAACATGCTCGCGGGCGACGTCGAATTCACCACGCGACGCGAGCATCTCGATAATCTGCAGATGGTTGTGCAGGTCGTGGCGTAGTTGAGCGGAATTCTCGAGAAGGGCGGAAAGGTCGTCGAACAGCTTGAGTTCTTCGTCGAGCTGCCGTTCGAGGACCTCGATGCGAAGAGCCTCAAACTGTTCGAGCACGAAGTCGTCGATCGCGCGGAACAGGACAAGGTCGGACACGAGAAAGAAGACGCCCATGAGCAGAACGCCCACGACAAGCAGCGGGTTCCACGCGGCGGCCGTTCCAATGCCTATAAGCGCAATCAGCAAGAAAGGCACTTGGAGCAGGGGAAACCATATAAAGTACTTCGTTCCCTCACCGGTATAGCGCTTCACTTCGGGGGTCAGCCACCGGCTTTGGGTGCGACGGAGCAGCACGAACAGCGCGTCGAGCACGATCAGATGGAGACCGGACGCCACCGCATAGCCGGCAAGTCGCGCGTATTTCTCCTGGTAGCTGAAGGAATCGTCAGCGACAAGCATCCAAAGGAGAAGGAATGCGAGGTAAGCGATGGCAACGGCGACGATCGACGATGCGACGATAATCACGCAGTGAAGCGCCCTATCGCGCGCTAAAAGCGCAGGGGTCGCGCAGAGCAGAGCCTCCATCAGGCCGAAAAGGGGCATGCCGATCAGCGAGGAAAACGGCACCACCAAAAAGGAGCAGATGGAATACGCCACCACGAAGAGGGCCGGGCGCGGGATGTCCAAAAGCCGCGTCATCACGTAGCCGTACAAGATCTGAACCGGTAGGTACCCAACTAAATCGACAACGATGTTTTCCCAAGGCAGACCGAACGCCAGAACGTCCATCTTCCTACGCTCGCGCTTTCAGGTAATCGAGCAGCGCCTCTTTCACCTCGTGGCGCCGTTTCTGGCTCATAGGAACGCGCGAGCCGGATTTCGCAAGAATGTCGTCTTTGCCGATTTCCACAACGTCGGCAAGATTCACCACGAAGCTCTTATGGCACCGCACGAATCCTTCGGGCAGCATGGCCTGAGCATCTGCGAGCGAGCAGTACACTTCCATAACACCGCCGTCGGTGTGCAACCGCAGCTTGCGGCGCTCGCTTTCCAGATACTCGATGCGATCGGCGTCGACCACAATCGTCCGACCGCGCACATTGAATGTGAGCGCGCAGGGGAACGATTTCGGGGGGACATCGGCACGCGCGCCCTGACCCACCTGTTCGGTCTGCCCATCCTGCACATTTTGACCCGCAAGATTCTCCAGCGCCTTTTTCAGGGCGTCGTCGAGGGCGCTTTGCCTGATGGGCTTAACCAGGAAGTACACGTGTTGCGTTTCATAGACGGGCGTACAGTACTCGATGTAACCAGTTGCGTAGATGACCTGGGTTTTCGAGCCCGTCGGGAACAGGTCACGCACCATGGAGATGCCGTCTGCGGCGTCAGTCCCCAAGTTGATGTCGGTGATGAGAATGTCGATTGCGCGGCCTTCGGAGACGAAGGACTCGAGTTCGGCGCGGGAAGCCATCTCGTGTATGACCAAGCCTTCCGAGAAAGGCGAAGCCGCAACCCTGTCGATGAGCGCCGCCGCGCACTCTGCGTTGTCTTCGACTATGCAAACCGTGTAGGAAGGCATGTTTGCAAACCTACTTTCGCTCGCTTTCCCCTGAATGATATCGAGTATACCCGAAAGGTCCGAGTTTGGCGCGCCGCCGCGAGAAGCATGAGGGGGACAATTTGAGGGGCTCTACAGCAACGCCCAGTCGATCAGACAGTCCTCGCTGCGCTGCGGAACTCGCATTGTGGACGCCGCCGAAGAGCCCTCGGTCGGGTCGCGAGGTCAAGGCGCGGCCGCTTTCTGATACCATGAGTGCATACGCGTAAAGAGAGGCATCCCCATGAATTATCACATCGCATCGTTCAAGGCAGCTTACGGCACCTCGTCGCAGATTCCCGAGTCGACCCGCCCCGAAGTCTCGTTCGCCGGGCGCTCGAACGTGGGGAAATCATCCCTTTTGAACAAGCTCATGTACCGAAAGGGCCTGGCCAAGGTGTCGCAAACGCCGGGCAAAACCGCCACAATCAACTTCTACGACGTCGACGGCACCGATTTCGTCGACCTGCCCGGCTACGGCTACGCAAAGGTAGCGAAGTCGGAGAAGGGCCGCTGGTCGGAGCTGATCGAGGGCTACTTCAACCAAGACCGACGCTTCGCCCTGGTTGTGTCGCTCGTCGACATCCGCCACGATCCCTCGGCGCTCGACATGCACATGGCAAAATTCCTCTGGGAAAACGACTTTCCCTTCGCGATCGCCCTCACGAAAGCCGACAAGCTCTCGAAGCAAGCGGCAGGGAAACAGGCGTCTGCCATCCGCAAGAAGCTCGATTTGCCGAAGGACATCCCCTTCGTGGTGACGTCCTCCTCAAACGGCACAGGCATCGACGAGCTGCGACGCCTGATCGATTCCTACGTCGCCGAAGCTTAGTCACCGAGGACGCAACAAAGATTACGTGAGCGGACGACCGCGGAGGGTTGCCGCGCTTTTGGGAGGAAACGCCGCATGAACATCCTGGTCATCACTGCGCAAAAGCCCGACAGCACCGGAAGCGGCGTCTACGTCGCCGAAACAGTGCGCGCATTTTCGTCGGCGGGACACGAAGTGACGCTCGTTGCCGGCATCGACATTTCCGACAACGTGACCCTCCCCGAAGGCGTCGTCTTCCATCCCGTGCGCTTCCGCACGCCCGAGCTGCCCTTCCCCGTGTGCGGCATGAGCGATCAGATGCCATACGAGGCAACACGCTATCGCGACATGACGCCCGAGATGTGCGAGAAGTTCAAACGTGCTTTCGACCAGGCGATTCGCGAAGCATGCGAGGAGAAGTTCCCCGACGTGGTGCTCTGCCACCACCTGTATCTGGCGTGCGGCGTCGCCGTGCGCTGCGTACGCGAGGTTGCCGAGGCGAGGGGGTTCACGTGCCCGAACGTGCGCGGCATCTGCCACAGCACCGATTTGCGCCAGATGGGAAAGCACTCGCTCGAACGCGAGTTCATCGTCGAAGGCGTGCGCGCACTCGACTGCATCTTTGCACTGCACGAACCGCAGAAGCGCGAGATTGAAGAGATGTACGGCGTACCCGAGAAGCGCGTGCGCGTTGTGGGCTCGGGATACAATGATAAGCCCTTCAACCCGACAAACCGCACGCCTCACGTTGAGGGCACGCCCGCCCGCTTCCTCTACGTCGGCAAGATTTGGCGGAAAAAGGGCGTGGAAAGCCTCATCCGCTGCGCGAAACTGTTGGAAACGGCACCGCCCGATATTACGTTCAACCTGGTCGGAGGCTATAACGACGAGCGCGAATATGCCGAGCTGCGCGAGCAGGCCGATGCGTCGCCCTATCGATTCGCCTTCCCAGGAAAGGTCGACCAAAACCAGCTTGCCGGAATATATCGCAACTCCGACGTGTTCGTGCTGCCGTCGTTTTTCGAGGGCTTGCCGCTCGTGGTGATCGAGGCGCTCGCCTGCGGATGCAAGGCCGTGGTGACCGACCTGCCCGGCATCCGCCCCTGGATTTCCGCGAACATCCCCGCGGCGCCCGTGTGGTATGTCGAGCCCCCGCGCATGGAGAGCGTCGACGAGCCCGTAGCGGACGATCTGCCCGCTTTCGAGCAACGTTTGGCCAAAGCGCTCGACGCCGCCGCAGCGGCACCTGCGCCGAGTGCCGCCGATTTCGCAGGGATCGAGCGCGTGACCTGGGCAGGACTCGCGGAGAAGTTGATTGCGTAGCAGCGAGCCAAAACGCACCGTTTTCGTGTCATGGCATAAAGAAAGCGACCAGGAGGTCGCTTTCTTTATGCCTCAGCGGACCGCCGGCTCGCCGACAATCCGCTATCTTGTCAAGACCAAGCATCGGGCTCCCTCGCGGCAGCCTATTCCGCCGATCAAAGGCCCGATGAAGCTCGCTTACCTCATGTTGGAAGCGTAGGGAGCCTTGTCCTTCAGAAGGACATCGTGCGCGCCGCCCTCGACGATAGACGTGGAGCTGATCACCGTGAGCTTGGCCTTGTCCTGGAACTCGGGGATGGTGAGCGCGCCGCAGTTGCACATGGTCGACTTGATCTTGAGCAACGTGACCGCAATGTTGTCCTTAAGCGGGCCAGCGTAGGGCACGTAGGAATCGACGCCCTCTTCGAACGACAGGCTCTTCTTGCCGCCCAGGTCGTAACGGCCCCAGTTGCGGGCGCGAGCGGAACCCTCGCCCCAGTATTCCTTCATGTAAGTGCCATTCACCATGACCTTGGCCGACGGGGACTCGTCGAAGCGCGCGAAGTAACGGCCGAGCATGACGAAGTCGGCGCCCATAGCCAGGGCCAGTGAGATGTGGTGGTCGTAGACGATGCCGCCATCGGAGCAAATCGGCACGTAGATGCCAGTTTCCTTGAAGTACTCGTCGCGCGCTTTGGCAACCTCGATGGTAGCCGTCGCCTGACCACGGCCGATGCCCTTAGTCTCGCGCGTGATACAGATGGAGCCGCCGCCGATGCCGATCTTCACGAAGTCCGCGCCCGCCTCGGCCAAGAAGCGGAAGCCCTCGCCGTCGACGACGTTGCCGGCGCCGATCTTCACGGAGTCGCCGTAGTGCTCACGCACCCACTCGATCGTCATCTTCTGCCAATCGGAATAGCCCTCGGAAGAGTCGATGCACAGCACGTCGGCGCCCGCCTCGACCAGCGCGGGAACGCGCTCGGCGTAGTCACGGGAGTTGATGCCGGCGCCCACGATGTAGCGCTTGTGGGCATCGAGCATCTCATTGGGGTTCGACTTATGGGAATCGTAGTCCTTGCGGAACACCATGTAGGCGAGCGTGTCGTCTTCGTTCACGAGCGGCAGCGAGTTCAGCTTGTGATCCCAGATGATATCGTTAGCAACCTTAAGAGAAGTGTCCGCCGGCGCCACAATCAGCTTCTCGCGCGGGGTCATGAACTCGGAAACCTTCTCGTCGCCGCTCATGCGGGAAAGGCGGTAATCGCGCTCGGTGACCACACCGAGCAGCTTACCGTGCGCCGTACCGTCATCGGTGACGGGCATGGTGGAGTGGTCGGTGGCCTCCTTCAGCGCGACGACCTCATTGAGCGTCATATCGGGGGAAAGGTTGGCGTCAGACTCGACGAACCCGGCCTTGTAATCCTTCACGCGCTTGACCATGGCGGCTTCCTGCTCGATGGTCTGGTTGCCGTAGATGAAGGAAAGGCCGCCCTCGGTGGCAAGGGCCACGGCCATGTTGTCGTCGGAGACGGCGGCCATGATAGCGGACACCATCGGGATGTTCAGCGAAAGCGGGCACTCCTCTTCGCCCTTGCGATACTTGACGAGCGGCGTTTTCAGGCTGACCGACGCCGGAATGCACGTAGCAGGCGTGTGACCAGGCACCAAAAGATACTCGTTGAACGTGCGTGACGGCTCGTCATAGTAGTAAGCCATGGGGAATATGCTCCTTCGCGAACGGGGACGACTATAGTGTTGTTCGACATTATAGACACCCCGCCGCGGGTTGCACGGGTCGCGGCGGCGAAATACCTGCGTTTTCGGAGAAATTCCCCAGCCCTTAACGCGCGAGCAGGAGAAGGCGACGCGTCACCAGGGAAAGATGACGCAGGGTGCGAGGAGAACTTGGAGACGGGAGCTTGGGGGCGTGCGGCCGGCCTGCCGGCGAAAGGAGGGGCCCGCGGCTCAAGCTTACCGGCGCGGCGTGCGAGATGTGCGCAACTCGGCGGAGGCGTCGCGGGAGCGACGTGGACGCGAAGGCCCCTCGCGCTCGGCGGAAACATCTTCCGTCGGCACGACGCGCCCGACCACGCGCGTTGCGTGCGCGGCGGCCGCCTGCTTGTCGCGCTCGGCCAAGGCCATGCGGACCTTCCCGTATTCCCAAACCAGAAGCACAAGCAGGATGCACATCACAATGAGGTACCCGATGATGGCGCCCGGCAGCCCCGTGAAATTCACCAGCAGAATCGGAACGAACAGCGAGAACCCGAACGTGATCAGGTAAAGCTTCGTCACCGTACGCTGCTGGCGCAGCACCGTGACCACCTGATAGAGAAAATCGATGCAGGCAGTGACGCCGCCGGCAGCGAGCATGATGAACACAAGCCCGCGGAACTGCTCGAAGTCCACACCGTAGAGGAAGCTCATAATCGTGATGCCAATCCAGCCCATGATGAGCGCCATCACGACGGTGATACCCACGATCACCGCCACGATCACGACGATGATCATGTCGAAGCGCTTGCGCTTCTCGGGGTCGGCCCACACGGCGGCCATCTTCACGAGCATCGGCTTGTAGATGAGCTGCGCGGTGAGCAGGATGCCCATGGCCGGGAAGTAGAGCACGTTGTAGTAGAGCTGGTTGTCGTAGGAAAGCACGCCCTCCATGACGAACTTGGGCATGTTGTCGATGAGCGAGTAGAGGAACAGCGCGACGAACAACGGGGCGCACTGCCTGAAAAGCGCGACGACGCTGTCGAAGCTCGCACGTGCCGACGTGGGCGTTTCCCAGATCGCGAGCGGCAAGGTGAGCACGATGAACGAAATGCCCGCAGCAACGGCCATTGCGATGCAGGAGACGCTGACGCTGCGCGTGACGAACAGCGCGATGGAGAACACCGCGAGCACGAGCACCGAGCGAAACGCCTGGGAGATGCCCGCAAGGTAGAGCTTGTCCTTCTGCTGGAGGCGCCCCTCGTAGACGTCGGCTAAACCATCGACCATCTTGTAGACGTACACGCCCATGCTGATCGTGAACATCTCGTCCGCATAACCCCTGATGGCGCAATATATCCACCCGACAACGAGCATCGCCGCGCAGGTGAGCCAGCGGTTGAGCTGATAATCCGAGAACGAGTGCGCCTCGTCCAGGTCGGAAATCTGGTAGGTGCGCACGCCGTAGTTCGCGAGGATCATGAGCAGCGACCCCGTGACAAAGGCGAGCGAGAACATGCCGGCGAGCTCAACGCCCGCGAGCTGCGTCACCACGATGGTGAGGACGGGGAACACCATGCCCCATGCGCTCGTGCCGAGCGTGTTGCATATATAGTCGCGCGTGGTGCGGTGCGAAGCATACTCGGCCGGCTGATCGGCGAGCTCGCCTTCCGTCACCGCGCCCAGGAGGCGATTGCACCACCCATTGACGGCGCGTGTAAGGAAGAATTTATTCGGGTCGAATGCCATGGAATCGCGCGTGCTGTCCCTTCGTGTCGTGTCTCATCCAAGGATTATAGAGTCGCTCTTCCGACGGGTTGCCAATTTGCACAGAAAGTGAAGAAGCCGAGCCCCGAAGGACTCGGCTTCGCATGTTTCACGTGGAACGCGCCGAAGCGCACTCGCATGATGCTGCGGCAGTCGGCTCACATTCCGCAACCGCGCGGAAAACGCCCACCTTCCGCGATGCGCGGGGATCGCCTGCCGCAAGCCGCACACATCACCGCGAAGAACTAGAAGCGCTCGAACTTCGCCTTCGGAACGCCGCAGATCGGGCACTTCTCGAAGTCCTCGCCCTTGTGGATGTAGCCGCAGCCCGGGCAGAGGTAGTACGCGTCGTCATCGGCGGCGTCGATGTTGTTGTACGCCTCGAGATACTTCTCGGCATGAACAGCCTCGGCAAGCTTTGCCCTGGTGAACACCTTGATAGCCTTGGCGTGGCCCTCTTCCTGCGCCTTCTTGATGAAGGTGGGGTACATGTCGGAGGTCTCGAAGATCTCGCCGTTGGCGGAGGCGATCAGGTTAAGGTCGATGGCTTCGGGAGCCGGAGCCTCGGCGGTCGGGCGGGTGTAGGAGGGATCTTCGGCCTCCACGAGGGAAGCTTCGAGGTTGATGTGGATCTGCTCGGCAGCAGAAGTTGCCTCCCACAGACGTGCGAGCTGGTCGAAGCCCTGCTCTTTGGCGGCCTTGGCGAAGGCGGCGTACTTGGCGGAAGCGCCGGTCTCGCCCGCAACCGCGGCCTTCAGGTTCTCGAGCGTGGTGCCCGCCTTGGTGGCGGCGTTGGCGACAGCGTTGAAGTTGCTGGAGTTCTCAGCGGTGGGAAGTTCGGTACGAAGGTTCATAATGTGCCCCTCTCAATTGTTCTTGTTACTTGTTTTGTTAACCTCGTCTTATTGAGAACTTATCTCAATAAGGAACTATAGCAAGTTGCCGAACCTCACGCAAGTTGCCTCCTCGCATTCCCCGCCGCAATTCGCAGAACGTTCACATCCGCCGAGGCACGGGCGTCGTGCACTATAATTGGCCGCATCACGATATGCCTTGGGCAACACGAAAGGTCGAAGGACATGGAACACGAAGTAGCTTGGAAGAAGTACGACGAGGTGGACCTCGAGGCCCTCGAAGGCCTGGCCAGCAACTACATCGACTTCATTTCGGAGAACAAAACCGAGCGCCGCTGCGCCGCAACCGCCATCCGCATGGCCGAGAAAGCGGGCTACATCTCGCTCGCCGACGCCGTCCGCGAGGGGCGCGCGCTTTCCGCGGGCGACAAGGTGTGGGCACATTCCCACGGCAAGGCGCTCATCCTGGTGCAGCTGGGAAGCAAGCCCCTGAGCGAGGGTATGAACATTCTGGGCGCGCATATCGACAGCCCCCGCCTCGACCTGAAGCAGAATCCGCTCTACGAGAGCAACGGGTTCGCGCTTCTCGACACGCACTACTACGGCGGCATCAAGAACTATCAGTGGGTCACGCTCCCGCTCGCCATGCACGGCATCATCGCCAAGAAGGACGGCACGGTCGTGGACATAAACGTGGGCGACGACGAGGGCGATCCCGTTTTCTGCGTGTCTGACCTGCTCATTCACCTTGCAAGCCAGCAGATGGACAAGAAGGGCAACAAGATCGTCGAGGGCGAGGACCTCGACATTCTCATCGGCAACCGCCCGCTTTCCCTCAAGGGTGAGGACGCGGAAGGCGAAGACGCGAGCGAGGGCGGCGAGGGCGCGAAGAACAAAGACGCCGCGAAGGAGCCGGTGAAGGCGTTCGCGCTGAAGCTTCTGGCCGACAAGTACGGCATCGAGGAGGCCGACTTCCTTTCCGCGGAAATCGAGATGGTGCCGGCGGGGCGCGCCCGTGAGCTGGGCTTCGATCGCAGCATGGTCATCGGCTACGGGCAGGACGACCGCGTATGCGCCTATACCTCGCTCATCGCGCAGCTCGAGGCGCCAGCGGATTTGGCGAAGACGGCCGTCACCGTGCTCGTCGACAAGGAGGAGATCGGAAGCGTCGGCGCGACCGGCATGGCATCGAACTTCTTCGAGAACACCATCGCCGAGATCATGGAGCTCGCCGGCGAAGGCGGCATGCTCCCGCTACGACGTGCGCTTTCCGCATCGAGCATGCTCTCCTCCGACGTGTCTGCCGGCTTCGACCCCGCCTACGCGAGCGTCTTCGAGCCGAAAAACGCGGCGTTTCTCGGGCGCGGGCTCGTGTTCAACAAGTACACGGGCGCACGCGGGAAGAGCGGCAGCAACGACGCGAGCGCGGAATACGTGGCGCGCGTGCGTCGCGTGATGGACGATGCGGGCGTGTCTTTCCAAACCGCTGAACTGGGCAAAGTCGATGCAGGTGGTGGCGGAACGATTGCATATTTGCCCGCGAAGTACGGGATGGACGTCATCGACTCGGGCGTCGCCGTGCTTTCCATGCACGCGCCTTGGGAAGTGACGAGCAAGGCCGACATCTACGAGGCCTACAAAGGTTACCTGGCGTTTTTGAAGAACGCATAAGGACGAGAAGGCCGCCGACAGCTGGCGTTCCCAGAGCGAGGTGGCTGCTGACAGCTGGCGCCCGCAAAGCGAAATGACTGGCGGCGGCGAGCAGCCGCGCCCGCAGAACGAGGGGGTTGCCCAAATATCGATCAACCCCCTCGCATTCACAGAGGCGAGCGAGCGAACCGCAATAATCGCCCGACTCGCATTCACTCGCCTACTTGAAACGTGAGGAGCTCCTTTAAGCGCCAAGCATCGCTGCAGGAATCACACACACGCCGTCGTCGCGCCGATATGCTACGCTTCCACGGCCAACTACCACTGCCAAAAATGCTGGTTCTGCGTTTTTGGCTGCGGGGTTCGACGCAACCTTATCACGAAGCGAAAGCAGGGACTTCGCCCCCTCGTCGGCTTTGGTGTCAGACAGCTTGATCTCGACGCCTCCCCAGACGCCACCGCACTCCACGATTGCATCGACTTCAAGACCAGTATTATCTCGGTAGTAGAATAGTTCGTTTCCTATACCCGAATAAGAGGAGAGGAATACGCGCAAATCGCGGATGACCAAATTTTCGAATAGCATTCCGAGCGTTTGAGTGTCTCGTAAAAGCCTCGTGGGCTCAGCTCCTAAAAGAGCCGCCGCCAACGATGGATCGCAGAAGTAACGCTTCGGCTTTACTCGAGCGCGCGCCTTTCCACGCATGGGAGGCGACCAACCGCGCAGCTCTTCCGTTATGCTCAACCGATCGAACAGCTCGAGGTATGACGCTATCGTCTCATCGGTCGGCACGGCCTCTCCATTCGACATGTCTTTTGCGAGGGTTTTGTAAGTAACAGCCTGACTCTCGTTAAGCGCGAGCGCTCGCATGAGAGCGAGCGCAGTTGCAGGTGATCTGCCTTCCTCGATTACATTGACGTCAAGCACTGACTGGATATATTGCGATGCAGTCTCGCCTGCGGCCTCGTCGGAAAGACCGAGGTTTGCCGGCCAACCGCCACGACAGCACCACCGAGCAACATCAAGGAGCCCCGACTCTTTTCTTGCGGGGACAACCGCTTCGCCGTTGAGCAAGGACGAAAGCGACACCATCGCCTCGCCCTCACCTGATTCGCATAATGCCATGGGGCGCATTGACAAGCGAGCAATTCTACCAGCTCCTGAATGGCGGACCTTTTGCCGCTCATCCTTCTTCAAGGCGGTTGAGCCCGTAAATAGAAGGATTCCACGCTTATTGCCCGACTCGTCCACGAAACGACGCGCAGCGTCCCAAACCTCAGGCACCTCTTGCCATTCGTCAACGAGATGCGGGGGATCACCAAGCAACGCAAGCGTTGGGTCAAGTTCAGCCGCTTCCCGTTGCGCAGGGTCATCGAGCTTGGTCATGCTGGCGCTTCGCGACATTGCTGTCCACGTCTTCCCGCACCATTTAGGACCATTAACCTCAACGCAGCCAAATGCTCCCATTAATGAGTCAAGCCGTCGCTCGATCAAACGAGGCCTATAGCCTTCCGGCGTGAGGGTTTTTGTTCTGCTCATAACGCCATCCTTAGCCGTTGATGCTCGATTTTGGCCTTTCCGAAATTCCAAGTAGCTATTGTACCGCATTGTCATTCGGTATTTTGCAATGTTTTCAACCGCGGTTTTGCAATTTTTTCATTCGGCATTTCGCAATATTTTCAACCGGAGTTTTGCATAACGAGGATGGGGTTGATCGCGCAGTCTCTGCACCCCGCGTCCCTAGCCCCACGAGTCGATTCTCGCCCTTCCGTCCCCCGTCCCACGACTGAGACAAATCGCCCGACCCATCCTAGGAAGCGAGTCGACCATCCCCAGACAGCCGGCCGCGCTCCAAGATCCCAACGCACGCGCAGCAGCTACTGCTGCAGCAACCATAGCCCCGCGAAAGTCGGCCTTCATTCGCCCGGGAATAATTCTCAATTGTTCAAAAAAAGCCCTCGGAGGAGCACTCCCCTGAGTTCATGGTCAGCTGGACGAGTTGTGCGACGTTTCGATCGCGGAAAGTCGGCGTTTTCGCGCTCCTGGAAGCCGGCTGGGAAGCCCTTGCTGGGAAAAGGCCTGGTCGCGATTTTTCCACGCGAGCGCAAGGAGAGAAGCAGGGGCGCACAACTCGCTCAGTTGACCACGAACTCGGGGATGTGCTACAGGAGTGAGGCAAATCGCCCGACCCCGTCCCGTTCGTGGGCCCCCGGCGGGCCCCGCCCCGCGCGCTTTCGCCGCAAAGCCCCGAGGGCGCGAATGCGGCCGGCCTTACGTGAAGTCGTGGCGCAGCACGACCGCACCGCAGTGGCAACCGCGCGTGGTCCGCTCGACCCAGGCGCGCAGAATGCGGCCCTCCCACACGTCGATCTTCGCCACGCATTGCGGGAACCCCCCGCGGGGGCTGGTGGGCGAGCCGGGGCAGAGCAGCAGGTCGGCCGGGCGCGCTTCCTTCCCCACCACGATTTCGGGCACATGGGTATGCCCATGAATGCACACGTTTGGCAGCGGATCGCCCGGCGCGAGCGCACCCGACCCCGCGAACGTGATGCGCACATCCCGCGGGTAATGCGCCACGAGGAAGCGCACGCCATCGATGACGGGCCGGGCGTAGCGGCACACCGAGGTGCCGTACTCGTTGAAGTCGTTGTTGCCGAGCACGGCTGTCACAGGCGCAAGCGTTTGCAGATCGCGGATAATCTCGGGGCTGCAGATGTCGCCCGCATGGATGATATGCTCGCAATCAGCAAGCGCATTGAATGCCTCAACAGGCAAAATGCCATGCGTATCGGAAATCACGCCGATTCGAGCCATACCACACCCCGCTTCCTTTCGCCCCTTACTCCGCAAAGCATACTCGTTTGACGACCGCTCGAGAATACCCGTTCGCGATTGCAATGCGAAACGGGTCTCGCCGCTATCGCGGCACAGGTTGGAATAGCGGAGGAAACCTAAGATGCGAAGCGCGCATCAAGACGCGGAAGGGGCGCAAACGGCGTGCTGAGAGCGAGCGAACAACCTGCCCCTTCCCCTTCTCTTCGGCGTCGCCTTCCGATTATCTAAGCGTATTCCACTCAAGTTACCTTCTAGCAAATGTGTCAGGTTTGTGACGAACTAGCACTCTCCATTGACGAGTGCTAATGAGGAGTCTATAACGATAGTCGAACCAAGAAGGGACGCCGAGAAGAAGCGAAGGCAAGGCGCCGCAGGGTTTTAGCCCACTGCAGGCGGGCACGGCAACGTTGCCGCCCACCGCTAAAGCGAGCGAACAACCGCGACAGCAGGTTTCCGCCGATTCCCAAAACAGAGCGCCCCCCGTTATTAGGAGATGACAATGATGACCATGCTTATGCCGACTCGTAGGAATTTCTTTAATGACCTGATGGCCGATCCGTTCGACGCGTTCTTCAACACCCCGTTCACCCCGGCGCCGAAGTCTTCCTCCACGCTGATGCGCACCGACATCAAGGAGCATGACGACGGTTTCGAAATGACCATCGACCTGCCTGGATTCAAGAAGGAAGACGTTCAGGCCGAGCTTAAGGACGGCTACCTCACCGTAAACGCCGAGACCAAGACCGAGACCTCCGAAGGCGACGAGAAGAAGGGCACCTGGGTACGCAAGGAGCGCTTCGAGGGCAAGTGCAGCCGTACGTTCTATGTAGGCGAGGATGTCAAGGAAGAGGACATCAAGGCTCGCTTCGAGAACGGCACGCTCGTGATCGACGTCCCCAAGCCGCAGCCGCAACCCAAGCTTGAGGAGAAGAAGACCATCGCCATCGCGTAGCCTTTCCCCTCTCGATTTTCCTTTCCCTCTCTTTTTTCTCCGATTGACGCCGGGCGCGTCCGATAAGCCCAGCGCGAAAGCCCGTAAGGATCCTCCCCCTGCGGGCTTTCTTTTTCTCGCCCCGCACCTGGTGTATCATGGCGCCGAGCAACGATGCGGCAAAGGATGGGCAGATGAACGCAGCAACGACCAGCGGCATTCCGCAACTGAAGAACATCGAGCAGGTAAGCGAAGGATGGATCAACAAGTACATCCTCACCTACGAGCTGCCCGACGGCACCGACTACGTGTACGAGAGCACATCGCGTAAGAAGCTGGAAGCATACCGCGCGGGCCTTATGGCGAATGCCCGCGGCGAAGCGCCTCGCGTAGACGCCGTTTGCATCGTGGGCGAAACGCGCGAAGGAACGCTGCTCATGATCCGCGAGTTCCGCTATCCGCTGAATTCCTGGTGCATCGCGTTCCCCGCAGGCTTGAAGGAACCTAACGAGAGCATCCGCGAATGCGTCGACCGCGAGCTGCGCGAAGAGACGGGGTACCGCCTGCGCACCGACGTCGATGAGCCTGTACGACTTTTGCCCCAGGCGGGATTCTCGTCGACAGGGTTAACCGATGAGGCAATCCAGATTGTATTTGCCCAGGTGGAGAAGGCGGGCGATGCACAACCTGAAGAAAGCGAGCTCATAGCGCCCTTCCAGCTTCCCCTAAGCGACGTGCGCCGGTTCCTCGACGAGAACACGACCCTCATCGGGACGCGTGCCCAGCTCATCTTGGAAGTGTTCGCCGCACGCGCCGAGCGCTAGGAGACTTGCGGGCTATTCCTTCTTGTCACCAAGCGCTTCGAGCGCGGCGGCGTAACCGCCCGACCCGTAAGAGAGGCACTTCGACACGCGGGCGATAGTCGTCGCCGAGGCACCTGTTGCCTCCTCGATCGCGGAATAGGGCTTGCCAGAGGAAAGCAGGCGGGCCACAGCCAAACGCTGCGAGGTCTCGCGAATCTCGCGAATCGTGAACAAGTCCTCGAGCAGGGCAAACACTGTATCTTTATCGTTTAACTTGGCGAAGACGGACAGCAGGTTCTCGACTTCGGGGGTTCTCAGTTCGCTCATTTCACTACCCTTCTGCTCGTATGAGGCCGTACTCGATGGAATCGACAAGCGCGTTCCACGATGCCTCGATGATGTTCTCGCTCACGCCGACCGTGCCCCAACTGCCGCGTTTATCACTCGTGGTGATGATGACGCGCGTCGTGGCGCTCGTGCCGGCGCCTTCCTCATCCAAAATGCGCACCTTGTAGTCGGTGAGCTCCATGTTCGCCACCTGGGGCAGGTACTCCGTGATGGCCATGCGAAGCGCTGCGTCGAGTGCGCCGACGGGGCCCGTGCCCTCGCCCGTGGCGACGATTCGGCGATCACCCACATGAATCTTGACCGTGGCCTCGCTCGCCGCGTCCTTCGCGAGAGCGCCCGTGTCTTCCCGATCGTCCACGATGACGCGGAAGCTCTCCAGCCTGAAATGGGGCTCGTATAAGCCGAGATGCCGCCTGATCAGCACCGCGAGCGACCCGTCAGCAACCTCGTAGGAGTAGCCGTGTGCCTCGCGCGCCTTCACGTCGTCCAGAATCGCCTGAAGCGTGCGCGCGTCGCCCGAAAGGTCGATTCCCAGGCTCTTCGCCTTCGCGGCAAGCGACGCCTTCCCCGCAAGCTCGCTCACAAGCATCCGCGTTGCGTTGCCGACGTTTTGGGGGCTCGTGTGCTCGTAGGCTTCCGGGAAGCGCGCGATGGCGCTCGCATGGAGGCCGCCCTTGTGCGCGAACGCCGAGGCGCCCGTGTAGGGATGGTGCGCGGGAACGGACAGGTTGCACGTTTCGGCGACGAACTGGGCGGTCCGCGTGAGGTCGCGCAGGTTGTCGGAGCCGACGCAGCGGAGCCCCATCTTGAGCTCCATGTCGGCGATGGCGGTGAGCAGGTCGGTGTTGCCCACGCGCTCGCCGATGCCGCCGACGGTGCCCTGCACCTGCAGCGCACCCGCACGGACAGCGGAAAGCGCATTGGCCACCGCACAGCCGGAATCGTCGTGACAGTGAATGCCCAGCTGCTGGCCGGGAAGCGCACGCGCAACGACGCCGACCACCTCTTCCACCTCGAAGGGAAGCGCGCCGCCGTTCGTCTCGCAAAGATCGATGGAGTCGGCGCCGGCCTCGCTTGCCGCGCGGATGCACGCGAGCGCGTAGTCGGGATTTGCCTTGTAGCCGTCGAAGAAGTGCTCGGCGTCGAACACGACGGTGAGCCCGTGGGCCTTCAGATACGCGACCGAGTCGGCGATCATGCGCAAGTTTTCCTTGAGCGTGGTCTGCAACGCGCGCGTGACCTGGGCATCCCACGTTTTCCCGACGATGGTTGCCACAGGAGCGCCGCACTCGATGAGGTCGGCAAGCCCTTGGTCTTGGTCGGCCAGCGTGCCCTTCTTGCAGGTAGACCCGAACGCGGCGATGCGCGCATGGGCAAGCGGCAGCTCCCTCACACGGCGGAAGAACTCGATGTCTTTCGGGTTCGACGCGGGGAAACCGCCCTCGATGAAATCGACGCCGAACGCGTCGAGCCGCTCCACGATGCGCAGCTTGTCGTCAAGAGAAAGCGAGATACCCTCGCACTGCTCGCCGTCGCGCAATGTGCAGTCGTATGTGAAGATGTGCTGAGCCAAACCCCGCCTCTTCCCAGCGAAAACGCCGATTGAATAGCCGTTCGTCCACGGGCTATTCTACTCCAACAGACTAGAGCGGAAGAGCGTTTTTCGGGGAAGATTCCGCCGTCAAACACGAAGTGCGATTGAGCTGGCTATACCGCCCGCCGACCCGACTCATAGGCGCGGACGGATGCGTTTGGCGCTTACTTCGATCCACCGCCACCAAGCCCGATGAGCAGGTAGAGAATCCAACCTGCGGCAATGATGCCGTACCTAGCCTTTTTGCTCATGTCTTCCTTGTTCAGCATGATAATCGTGAGCGGAACGGGGAAAATGCAAATCCACCCCAGAACCCACAACCACGTTTTGCGCTTCTTCGGGGGCTCTTGAGGGGCCGGCTGGCAGGATGCCTGCTGGGGTTGGGGAGGGACTTGGGGCTGGAAAGTTGGCTGGGAGGCTGGTTGATAGCAGACTTGCTGAGGTTGGGAAGATACCTGCGCCGCTTCCGCTTGAGCCCTTTGACGACCCTTCTCGAATTCGTACCCAGCCTTCTCTGCTCCGTCGAGCTGGACTTTCTGAATCTCGTCATCGACTGGCAGGGCGGCACCGCAATAGCTGCAGAAAGCCATTTTCCTATCCATGTCGACTTCAAGCCGAGCGCCGCAGCCTGGGCAGGTAAGGTTGACGATCTTCACGAGAATCCCTTTCGCATCACGAGCTCCGAGATGAAAATCAGGAAATCAAGCACCTGTTTCATTGCGAACCGTTCTCGCTCCTCTCCTTGTCCTCGCGAATGAGGCGCTTCAGGTATGACGACATGCTTTCCTCCCGATTCCTCGCGAATTCGTACAAATCGTAATCGGGCGGAAAGAAATTGCACTGGATCTTCTTCTGCTTCGCCTTCTTGTACTTGTTTTCCGCCGCGCGCTGCGCATCAGTACGCTTCACGGCGCGCTTCTTCGGTTCCGGCATCGCAAACCCTCCCTAGAAAAACGGCGGAGTCGGGGTTGTCTCACACACTCGGGGAGACACCTGCGGAAGGCGTTGGCCCCGGGACCCGCGCGCTGAGATTGCCGCGCGGGGAGCGCTTAATGACTCGCCACCTCTTCGCCGCGCCCTTTGCTGGGTTCACTATACTCAGCCCGTAGTGATTGCATGTCCCCACCATAGTACAGGTGCGAAAAGCTTCCGTTTGGCACTCATCGTCCTTGAATAAGACTCTCACGGCCGCCCTGTACGACGGCATAAAAGAAGCCCTCCAGTTGCTCATGTTCTGACGACGACGACAACTAAAGGGCTAAACCGTCTCGCCGCGTATCTTCGCGGCGGGATGCCGGGTCCGGCATCCCACGGAAAGCGTCACTGACGCGCTGCGAAGCAGCAATCGGACGACCGCACGAACGAACGAACGCCCCAACCTGCCAGAAATCGGGCGGTTTTCATCAACATGAGCCGCTTGGGAAGCGATTTTCACCCCCTGCGGCGGGTCATCACGAACGGCATGCGGGCATAAGGCCAGGTCGGCGAATTCGGCATCCGAGTCGCCTTCCCCGACTTCCCGCGTTCGCTCCCCGCGATGATGAAGAGTGCCCAATTTCTGGCATGTCCCCCCTCTCGAAACGCGCACCTTGCCAAAGGGGGCAAGCTCTCAGCCCCAGCCGTCCGCACCGCGCCACGAAAGAGGCGCGACTCTCGGCCTCGGCCGTCCGCACCGCGTCTCGCCGCGGAGTTGCGCCTTCACCGAGTTGTTGCCTTCTTCCTGCGCCTCATTCGTAGGCCCTTCCGCAGAACGAACCATCGAGGGTCGCAGCGATGAGGCCTGCGATCAGGAAATCATCGCCATCATAGCGAGCGATTTTATGGGCCTCGAGGTAGGCCCACGCAATAGAAGCAACGGGGTAGGCAAACGCTACGCTTGAATAATCGTTCGTCATTGCTTTGATGTCCTCGATAGGACCCGGATAGGACTCGCCGCTTTCCAGCAAATCAGCAAGAACAAGACAGGCCCTCGGGCCGCCTTTCGACACCAGCTCAACAATTTGCTCATCCGGCAGATCCAAAACCAGCCTCCTCTGCATCCGAAGTCCCTGCCCACGAGGATCAATGCTCCACTTCCTCGCGCAGTCTACTTCCTTTCACGAAAGCCATAGCGCAGACCTCCAAGGTCGACCCGAGTGAGCATTACGCACCGTCGCCTGATGTCCCAAGTCATTGTCGGCCAAAGATCACCCCGCACGCGCTGGGAAGTCCCGATATGATATAAACTCTGTTATGGACGCGCACCCTGGTTAAGAACCGAGGCCCGCGTCCATTCTTTCTAGGTGCGTCAACAGGGATTATCCCCACGCGCGGGAAGCGTTTATGGTGGACTTGCAGCCCGCGAGGTCGGAGTTGAGACCATCCCGCGCGCGGGGAACGCTTAATGACTCGCCACCTCTTCGCCGCGCCCTTTGCTGGGTTCACTATACTCAGCCCGTAGTGATTGCATGTCCCCACCATAGTACAGGTGCGAAAAGCTTCCGTTTGGCACTCATCGTCCTTGAATAAGACTCTCACGGCCGCCCTGTACGACGGCATAAAAGAAGCCCTCAAAAGTACAGAGAATCCCGCGAGCGCCTCAATCACAGACCGAGGTGCTGGACAAGCTCACGAGGCTCGGCTTTCGGCACGGTTGAGCCTATAAAACCTTTCTCGTCTCGGGTAGCGATATAATCAGCCCCGAACTCCTCTGCCGCCTGGCGAATGAGTCCATCCTCGAAGTCCGGCTCATCGGATCGTAGCGCACTGCGAAGCAGAGACTGATCGACCGCGCAAACCGAGCAGCAATCCAAAATCAGCCCGACGCTTTCTCGCCTTTTCTCGTCGGACATACCTCCCTTTCGGGCGATGTGGTAGAAGTCGACGAGCTGACTTGGCATAACGAAACCAGCGACCTTACCGTCGGCTATAGCACAAAAGACATCGAAGGCCTCTGCACTCTGCGGCCTACCCTCGACAAGAGCGTCGAGCAGGAAATTCGTGTCAAGAAAGATGCTATTCACGCTCATGTGCCGCTTCTTTCTCCTCCTCGATGCTCATATCGACGAGCGCAGTACAGCGTGCGTTGTCTTTGCGCAATGCAGCAAGACGCTCCTTTATTTCCGCTGACCCGTCTTTCTTCGGCTTGAGCACGATGCTTCCGTTTGGGAGTTCGCTGACTATGAGGTAATCGCCTGCCGTCACTCCATGCTTGCGCCGCCACGCGGCGGGCAGCGCCACAACTTCGCTGTTGCCGCTGCGCATCACCTTCATCACTGCGTCCATGACCACTCCTATCTTTAAGTCGTTGCATTTTTAAGCCTTTTATCGAATGCTTATGGATGCAATGCAGATTCTGGCGGGCAGGGTTGCCGACATGGCCGATGAGAGCCTTGCTTCTCGTAAAGGAGTCTGGCAACCTGCCCCATCCGGGCGAGGCCGCGGATAAGCTGGATGAGGGTGGCCGCGCGCCATTCCTCGGATCTCTTCTAGGAGGTAGCGGTCCCGGGTGCGGTAGCAGGAGCCCGCCGCTAGCGGAAGGAGCCGCCCATGATCTACGCAGGTGTGGACATCGCCAAGGTGGACCACGTGATCGGCGCCGTCGACGAGACGGGGGCCGAGGCCGCAAGGCCCATGAAGTTCAAGAACAGCGAGGCCGGCTTCGGGAGGTGCATAGCCTGGCTGGAGTCCGTCGCCGAGTCGGAGGACGACGTGTTCGTCGGCATGGAGGCCACCGGCCACTACTGGAAGGCCTGCTTCGCCTACCTGATGGCCGCGGGCTACCGCGTGTGCGTCGTCAACCCCATGCAGGTGCACGCCATGCGCAAGCTCAAGAGCCTGTCCGGCGTGAAGAACGACCGCATCGACTCTTGGCTCATAGCCGAGACGCTGCGCCAGGGCGACTACGACGAGACGAGGCTGGCCACCGACGAGGTGCAGGCGCTCAAGCAGCTCACCCGCTACCACCAGGGGCTCAAGCAGGAGCTCGCCGCCGTGAAGACCCAGGCCATATGCGTGCTCGACGCCTACTTCCCGGAATACGCGGCGCTGTTCTCCGACATGTTCGGGGCCGCGTCGCTCAAGGTGCTCGCGGAATGCCCGACGCCCTCCGAGGTCGCCCGCAAGCGGGCGTCCTCGATAGCGAAGCTGCTGTCGGAGGGCTCGCGCGGCAGGCTCGGCGACGCCAAGGCCGCCGAGGTCAAGGCCGCGGCAAAATCGTCGGTCGGCATAAGGCTCGGCGAGGAGGCCGCCTCGTTCCAGATCAGGACGATGGTCTCGCAGGTCGAGTTCCTGAACGCCACGATTGCCAAGGTCGAGAAGGAGGTCGCCTCGCTCCTCGGGAAGGTCGAGCCCAACATCACGACCATCCCCGGCGTGTCCACGACGACCGACGCCCAGATCGTCGCCGAGATCGGCGACGTGAAGAGGTTCAGGAACGCCGCGTCGATCGTGAAGTACGCGGGGCTCAACTCCGGCGTCGACGAGTCGGGCAAGTACTCGGCCGAGGGCGTTCCCATAACCAAGCACGGCTCGCCCTACCTGCGCAGGTCGCTGTGGCTGGCCGCGAACCGGGCCAGGCAGTACGACCCGAGGCTCAAGGAGTACTACGACAAGCTGCGCCGCAAGGGCAAGCCCCACCGCGTCGCGGTCACCGCCGTGGCGAGGAAGCTGTGCCACGTCGTCTACGCCGTCATGCGCGACGGGAAGCCGTACGACCCGGCCAAGTAGCCCCGGTTGGCATATCCGCCCTAGCCGCCATCGCATCTGCGATGCGCCCCATTGCGCCCAAAAGCATTCGATATTCGGCTGTCAAAGTGCGTTAATCGGATAAACCTACTCGGCTTCAAAAAACTTCGGATTATCCCTTGACTTCATATAGCTGGTCTCCTTTCAGGATGTCATGACATATATTAGCTCGTCATGACGGGGAGTCGCAACCCTCTGCGCTCAAGAACGCCCCAACCTGCCAGAAATCGGGCGGTTTTCATCAACGAGCGGCCCCTAGGAGGCGATCTTCGCGCCCTGCGGCAGGTCACCGCGAACGGCATGCGGGCATAAGGCCAGTTCAGAGAAGGCCAGCATCCGAGTCGCATTCCCCGACTCCCCGCGTTCGCTCCCAGAGATGATGAAGAGTGCCCGATTTCTGGCATGTCCCCCTCTCCAAAAGCGCACTTCTTCCCACAAGAACCAACCCGTAAAGAACTTGCACGCACCTTCTAGATTTATTGATAACATTTCTATAGCATTTATCCTCAAACAGAAAGGATAATCCCATATGATTACGACTAGGCGGGTCGTACTTCCAGCGCTTCTTGTCGTCGCGATTGTCGTAGCAATCGGCGCGGCAATCGCCGTCATGCAGCCAACCGCTCGCTATGTCGCTTTCACCCTGCAAATCGTAGATGCGTCAGAACAGCCCATACCCTATGCGGAGGTCGACAGCACTCCTTGGGACTGCCCCAGCCATGAAGCCATGGATCGGCAATTCGCCGACGAAAACGGCCGTCTCGCTATTCCGAAAGCACTTGTCTGCACGCACACCACAGATATCTGCTCTGGTGATACTTGCTTATTGTCACAATACGAACTTCAGATAACGAAAGAAATGGACGGGGGAACCGTCACCGTTGTCGCGGGCGGAGAGTAAGCATCCCCGCCCAGTAAGGCTCGCCCGTCAAAACGGGGCGGCGTCCTCTCCGCGTCAGAAGCGCCGCCCGCCAGTCATTTACCGACCCCGTGCGCCAGGACCCGACCCCACGCCTCCTACGCTCGACGAAGGCGTGGTGCTCGCGGTTGCAGAAATCGAGCTACCGCCCGAGACGGTCCCGGAATCGGTATAGCCATGCGCATCCACGTTCGTCAACACTCCGCCTATCACCAGAGAATATTCCCCACCTTCGGTAAACTTCGGGCTGCTTGCCAGCACCATGCCGAATTGCTTGGTAGCTGTCATCGACGCAATCACATTGCCGTTTGCGTCCACAATTGCGACCGTCTCGCCCGCGCTGCCGCTCACGTTCGCGGTGTAGAGAAACAGCTGAGTGCCGCTCGAGAAACTCTGCGCCATGCGCGATGAGCCGATCATGAGCACCGTACCACCCGAGACGGTCGCCTCGCTGTCGTAGTCAAACGCGCCATCACCATCGCTCGACGGGCCGTTGACGAGCACCGTACCGCCCGTGATTTCCACGCTGCCGTTGCTGTCGATGGCATCGCCCGCCGAGTCGAGCACGAGCGTTCCGCCGTTGATCTGGATAAGGCAGTCGGAAGAACCTGCGCCAGGGGCACCGCCCTGATTGCCAGCATCCTGGGGTGAGCCACCTTGGCCGCCCTGGGGAGCATCGCCCTGGCTGCCAGCACCCTGGGAGGGCCCGCCTTCACCTTGCATGCCGCCTTGGTCACCCCGCAGTGCGTCACCTTGGGCCGCTTCGCCTTGCGGGGTGCCGTTCTGAGCCTGCCCCTCGCCCTGCCCCTGGGCACTGCCTTGCGGAACCTGGCCGCTCAATCCACCCTGGTCACCACCTGGGAAGTTAGCGCCATCCGCAGGGCTTCCACCCGAGGCAGGCCCGCCTTCGCCTGGCGTTTTTCCATTGACAGCAATACCGTCCTCACCAGGAGCGCCACTATCATTAGCTTCCTCGTAATCGGCCGAGCTATCCGAGAGGTCGGCAGCGCTTGCGTTGACCGCGTCATCGGACGCCACGATGGAAGTATCACCGCCGTTCACGTATACTTTTTCCGCCTCGAGGCCTTCATAGCAGCTGGCCACGTTAATGGTGCCGTCGTCGACCGCAAGCTCGGTTTCCGCATGGAAGGCATCATCGCCCGCGCTCACCGTGAAGCCACCGCCTGCAATCGCCATCTGCAAGTCGGAATGGAACGCGTCATCGGCCGAGGTCACGCCGAACGTTCCGCCCGTGATGCCAATATAGGTCTTCCCCTGCACCGCGTCGTCGCCCGCGTTGATTGCGAAGGTACCGCCTGTGATGCTCACGAAACCCTGCGCGGCCTTCGTGTCCTTGTTCGACTTGATGCCGTCACCTCCCGCCACCAGGCTGAACGTGCCGTCGGCAATCTTCACGCAATCGCGACCGCGCAGGCAATCCTCGACTGCCGTCACGTTCAGCATGCCACCCGTGACAACCAAGTCGTCCTTCGAGCAGATGCCGTGGCGGTAATTCGCTGTGACGTTGAGAGCCCCCGCGCCGTTGATGGCGAGGTCGCAGCGGCAAAAGAGCGTCGCGTACGGCTCATCGGAGTCATCTTCGAGCGCGTAGTCGGTACCGTCGGAAAGCGAGTTTTGCGTACCATCGGCCAAGGTCACGAAGCATTTATCGGCGTTTTTCGCATAGATTGCGGGACCGTTCTCGTTGTGGATAGTCGCCCCCGCAAGTACCAGCTGAACCTTCGCGTCATCGGACGCATCGACGACGATCTGCCCCGACGAAAGCTCGCCTGAGATAATGTAGGTTCCTTCCGATGAGATGGTCACCGTCGAGCCATCGACTGCGGCGCCCGAGCCGTCAACGCTCGCAGACGACCCCGAAAGCGTGATGCGCGTGGCAGATGCCTCGTTGTAGCTTGCGTCCAGGTCGCGATTCGAATAGTCCAGGTCAAGAGCCGAAACGTCGAAAGCTGCGGCAACGTCTTCAAAGGCGGAAGACTCCGAGTCGGCCGTTGCGGCAGCGCTGCTCGACGCCGCAGAAGAAGACTCTGCGCCCGAGCAGCCGCCCAGCCCCGAAAGCGAGAAAACGAGCACAGCGGCGATACAAAGTGCGGCAAGACGCCTCATGCAACCCGACCTGGCCCCTTCGGCGGCGCCCACAAAGCGAGTTCCGCAGCGCAGCGAGGACTGTTTGAGCGACTGGGCGTTGCCGGAGGGACGGGCCGCGACCTGACGGGGCTCTTCGGCGGCGCCCACAAAGCGAGTTCCGCAGCGAAGCGAGGACTGTTTGAGCGACTGGGCGTTGCCGAAGAGCCCCCTCTCGCAGCTCGCCTTCTCAACCGTGCGCTTCCCCATCTCTACAACACCCCCTGCGGCTTGAGCTCGCATTTCCCGAGCGTCACCTTCAAGTTCCCATTAAGACAGCGCACCTCGTCGATCAGGCGTTTCTCCATGCCGGGCTCACGAAGGCGCAGCGTGTACTCCAGCGTGTAGAGGCTTCCCATGTTCGACGTGGTCACTTCGGTGAGCTCGTGCTCGGCGGCGAAACGATCGAGCACGTCGTCGAAGATGCCGTCGAATTCCAGGTCCTCGGGGACGATGATCTTAAGCGTCTTCTCCGCTTCGCGCGGACGGCCGAGGGGCGAGAGCACATACGCCACGTTCACGACCGCGATGATTGCGGTGAACAGAACCGCCAGGCCGAGAAAGCCCATGCCCGTGGCAAGGCCCACCGCCATCGCCAGAAACACGCTGCCGATGTCCTTTGCGCTGCCGGGAATGGAGCGGAAACGCACCAGATTGAACACGCCCATGACGGCGATGCCCGCGCCAAGGTTGCCGTTGACCAGGGTAATCACCATCTGCACGATGAGCGGCAGAAGCGCCAGCGTAACCACGAAGTTCTTCGAGTACCGATGACGGAACATGTAGACCCCGGCGATTACGAGACCGAGGGCGATAGACACGACGGAACACAAAAGAAAGCTCGACGCCGAAACCGACGAGACGAGCGAGTCGGCGGTTCCGAACACCGACGAGAACATAAGATCCGACATGGAGAATCCTTTCTTGAGGAGAGGTTATCGAAGACGAGTCGCGCGCATGAACGGGGACGAAAACTGAGGGAAAGAAGCCCTCCAAACCTCTTCTTCCCGAAATTCGATGCGCCGTGGACAAAAAACGCCGATATGTGAGTCGCTTTGCGCCGAGGAAGAGGCGCAAGCAGAAGGCGAGAAGTTGCGACCTGGCCTTATGCGAAAACGCCATGACCTTCTTTGTCGGCCAACTCGAAAGCGACTCACATATCGGCGTTTTTTGTCCCTCGCTTCCCATTTTCCGAGCAGAATGCCGGCCGACCCTTCCCGAACCCGCAGCCGTAGCCTTCCCAAGCTGCACGCAAAGCACGGCGAATCATCCACGTGAACAGAGCCGCGCCATTTTCTGCAACCGCATCGCCTTCCTTACGACGCCTTGCGCATGCTCGCCTGATAGGCCGCGCCATATTTGGAGAACGACGAGGGGTACGCCTCGCAACCGTCGAGCGCGTCGACGAGCCACAGCGGGAAGGGACCGGCGCACTTCACCTCCATGATCGACTCGTCAGCAGGCAGAAGCGGGCGCGGCATGCCGAACCCGACGGGCGGGCGCCTGCGCGACGCCTGCGCGACACGCGCCTCCTCGAACAGGTCGCGATACGACACGTTCTCGTCGAAGGTGATGCGCAGCGTCGAGGGAACGTCGGCCGCCTCACCTTCCCCGCCAATCGCGAGAGGCGCGTACGCCGTGCGGTCGCAGATCGTCACCATCGATGCGCGCAGCGAGGTATAGCGCTCCTTGAAGGCATCGATTTCGCGCGCAATCTGCAAACTCCGCGGCGAAAGCGACGCTTCGGCGAGAATCTGATCGGGCAGCGGAAATTCGCAACACGCCTGCTCATAAGGCATCCCGCCCATGTACGCCCGCGCTGCCGCGTACGAGCAACCGACGCGACGCTTATACACGATGCCCTTGTATTTCTTCTTGAGCTCGACGAACACCTGGTCGTCCTCGCCGGGGATGCCGTAGCTGCGCACGCGGAGCTTCTCCTTGTAGAGGGGCTTGTCCAACGATCGCTCGATAAGCGCCCGGTCGGGCGTGTCGAAATAGCGGCTGACGATGCTCGTCGTCCCGTAATCGTCGACAGCCATACGCCCCTCGAGCGCCGCAAGCATCGCATGGCGCTGAGCTGCATCGAGGCGGTACTTGACTTCCTTGCGCTCGAAAACCTCTTGATAGCTCGTCATAGGTATATGCTTCCTTTTGGAGAGGGGCGAAAAGTCGTCCCTTGGGCGGTTGTGCCGTCGGCGGCGCGGGGCCGATCACCGATACAGGAAAGGGAGGAGGAGAGGGAAATGGCCCCGCCTGCCGACACCCCGAATGCTACGAAGCGCCCCTGAAAGAACCCTGAAAGAAACGCTCAAACCTAAAAATCGGGCAGTTTCTTTCAGGTTGTTTTCAGGGTCGTCCCCGACAATAGCCTCACGGCCGCAACCGCCCCATCCACGATCCCCAGCGCGGAGGCGGTGGCGGCCGTTCGCGTCTCGGCGGGGCGTCCGCAAGGACCCGCGTCGGGACATTTCCTTCGCAAAACCGTGCTAGTATTCCAATCAAGAAAGCACCGAACGTGAAAGAGGAGCGCTGTGCAGATTCTCGTAGTCGAAGATGATGTACGCCTTGCCCAGGCACTTTGCCGCATCCTCGAGGAAAGCGGCTACAAAACTGACGCCGTGCACGACGGGCAGTCGGGGCTTGATTATGCGGAAAGCGGCATTTACGACGTCGTCATCCTCGACGTGATGTTGCCGAAGATGGACGGGTTCACCGTCGTGTCGAACCTGCGGCGCGCCGGCGTGAACACGCCCGTGCTGCTCCTGACCGCGCGCGACGCCGTGCCCGACAAAATTTGCGGGCTCGATTCGGGCGCCGACGATTACATGACCAAGCCGTTTTCCCCAGCCGAGCTTATGGCGCACCTGCGCGCCCTCACGCGCCGCCAAGGCGAGGTGCTCTTCGAGGCGATAACCTCGGGAGACGTTTCGCTAAATCTGGAAAGCCACGACTTGACCTGCGGCGATCAATCGATTCACCTCAGCTACAAGGAATTCTCGCTCGCCCGCGTCCTTATGGCGAACGCAGGCGCCGCGGTGTCGAAGGCCACGCTGATCGAGAAAGTGTGGGGCCTGGAGGCGGCCGCCGACGAGAACAATGTAGAAGCCTACGTATCATTCCTGCGCAAGAAGCTGAAGTTTTTGGGATCAGCATCGCGCATCGAGACATTGCGCGGCGCTGGGTATCGCTTCGCCGCAGAAGGCGCCTCAACCGACAATCGCGCGAGCGCGTAAGACTGCGCCGCATTCCCCGAAGAGATTCCCATGCTGAAAAAGCTCCGCATCAAGTTCATCGCGCTCAACATGGCCACCGTGGCCGTGGTGCTCGCCGTGATTTTCTCCGCCATCTGCGTCATCAACTACCAGCAAAGCGTGGCTTCCGTGCACGAAGCGATGAGCAACGCCATCGCGTTCACGGAGTCGAAGGGTCTCGCGCTGACCGAGGGTGACGCCCAGAGGCAGGAAAGCGCGCAGGAGCAGGATGCGGGCGACCCCGGGCAAGACCAGGGGCAGGACGCGGGCAACCCCGACGACCAGGCGAACGGGGACCAGGAAGACGACGGCGCGCGGCATGGCACCCCTCCGCAAATCGGCGGCGGACCTGCGGGAAGCGGCCCGCATGTCCCCGTGGCGGTGTATCGCATCCTGAAGAACGGCAACTATGCGCTCGCAGGGTCGGCGGCTTCGGCATCGATTGCAGACGACGTGCTTGAAAAGGCAATATCCCAGCTCGCAGATGCCCCCGACGGTTCGGGCGAGCTTGCCGAACTTGGATTGTTCTACGAGAAGCGCACCTCCGACACCGGCATCGAGCGCGTCGCGTTCGCCGACGTCAGCTCCGCAAGCGGATGGCAGACCCTCGCGCTCACCCTCGCGGGCGTCGGCGTGGTCGCGCTCGCCATCTTCTTCGTGATCAGCGTGTTCTTCTCCCGCTGGGCCCTGCGCCCGGTGAAGCGCGCGTGGGAGCAGCAGCGACAGTTCGTAGCCGACGCCTCGCATGAGCTGAAAACCCCGCTCACCGTCATCCTCGCGAACACCTCGATTCTCATGTCGCACCCCGAGCGCACCATCGCAAGCCAGAGCCAGTGGGTCGAAAGCACTCAGGCGGAAGGCGAGCGCATGCAGGGGCTCGTGGCCGACCTGCTTCTTCTGGCGCGCCTCGACGCCGAGGAGACCGACATCGTGAAATCGAAGCCGAAGGAGCGCATCGACCTGTCAAACCTGGTGGAAGGCGAGCTTTTGCAGTTCGAATCGGTGGCCTTCGAGCGCAACATCGAGCTGGAAAGCGACGTGGACGAGGGCATTGCCGCGCAGGGGTCGATCGAGCGTCTGCGCCGCCTGGTCACGACGCTTCTCGATAACGCGTGCAAGTACGCCGGCGACAACGGCAAGGTGCGCGTCGAGTTGCATGCGCAGGATGGGGGCGCGCGATTTATCGTGCACAACACGGGTTCGCTCATATCGGCGGAGGACCTGCAGCACGTGTTCGACCGCTTCTACCGCGCCGACAAGGCACGCACGAGCGGTGCAGGCGGCTTTGGCCTGGGACTTTCCATCGCGAAAGAAGTCGCAGAAGAGCACGGCGGCACGATTACCGCGAAGAGCAGCGACGAAGAGGGCACCACCTTCACAGCAACCCTGCCGATTGCGTAACCGGCCCGCACGGAGCAAGAGGCATCCTTGCAAGCGGGCTGCTCGACCCTCGAAATAACAATCGTGCCGAAAAGGCGCCCGTCACATTCTCTCAAGAACTCGCGCGCAGTTTTGTGCAACTTCGTCCTCCAGCGAAGTCAGGACATCTTCCGCATCCCGAAAATCTTCGCCACGCGCTTCGGACGCGACTTCGCGCAACGCCCTAGGAGCAAGCTCTGCCATAGTCGCAAGCCTTCCGCAAAGCAAATCCGAATCGAGGCCGATCTCCTCAAGCTCGCAATCCGCGACCATCTTCCTCACGTTTTTCGCACCGAGCATTCCAAACCTGTTTTCGCCGCCAATAGGCAACGCAGCGCGCAAAGGCTTCCGCTTCGATGGCGCCAAAGAACGATAAGGGGCGATCGACGCAACGTCATAGAGGGGTGCAATTCTCACGTCATCGGGAGAGAGAAACATGAGCGAGTGATTTTTTGCATGCGCATCCGTTGCGCCAATGAGATAGTTGAAGAAGGTAAAGAGAATGAAGCGGTAGACGTTTTCCCGTGCATTCTTCCCCGTCGCCTTTAGCAAGTCGATTATCTGTGGCGTCGTCGGCCCTCCCTGCTCGGCATATTTTGCGTCGGGCATAACGGCGAGCGCCTGGCAAAGATCTTCTTGATGGATTCGCAGAACGCGTCCCTTCTCGTCTCGCACGCGATCGTAGCGCTTTATCACAACAGCAGGTTCGCTGCCGAACATGCAGAAATCCACTTCAGCCGCGGGCAAGCCGACTTTCGCAGCCGCTCGCATCGAAGCAAACTCGACAAGTGCCTGGTTGTTCATTCCAGCCACCCCTGGCTTTACGATATGCGTCGAGGCCGCCGCGCCCGAACAATCGAACCACTTGCCATCTTGTTCGCGCAAAGTGAATTTAGCCTGGCAGCCCGCAAGTGACCAGCGGCCCTCCGTTTCCGATCCGTCAATCCATGCGGCAGCAGCATTCCTCCGCACAGCAGCAAGCTTCTCTTCAACATCCTCGTCGATTAGCGGCGTCAAATCGCGCCGATCGTCTTCCGAGGGCAAGGTTGCCCCTCGCTGGCAAACCTGAACAGCGCCTGGACAATCAAGCCCAATAGCGCTGAGCAGGCGAAATGGGTTGTTCGGGGATATCCCATACCGAAGGCCGATTGCGTTCCGCGTGCTCTGTTCATCAGGAAGAAGCCCCATAAGATACGGACGGACGACCCGATCGCCATTCCTCTGAAGTCCGACTGGCATCGACAGCGACAGGGGAACCCCTTGATACTTCAAGTCGTATTCGAACGATAATCCGCCGTGGCCGTCCTCGGCGAGCTTTCCGCTGAAGACGCCCGCAATATATACGTCTAGATAGCTGTATGCTGCCGTCATTTTTCGCCACTCCCGTCGAGGCTCCAGATGTCAGCCATTTTCAGTTCGGGAAGTTCAATCGACGGCTCGAGAGCAGTCGGCGGTTTAAGCGGCTTATCAAGATCGACCGACATGTTCATCTCGAGGACATCAAGCAGCTTCAAGTAGTTCCCCAATCCGAAGTTTTCGCTTTCCCCCTGTTCAAGAGCATAGATAGTGCGAGCCCCTATACCTGTCTGCTTCGCTAGAAAAGCCCGAGAGATTCCGCGCTCCTCGCGAACCCGTCTAATGATGCTCCCTGCCGCTTCCGCACTCGCAACCTTTCCCATGAGAACCTCTTTTCGCCATATATTGCAATACGCAGTATATTGCGATTCGCGATATATGGCAACATCGCTTGCATTTTTGCCTATGATTTCGAAAAATGACGGCGATAAGCGCGCGCACGGAGAAAGCCTACGCTACAATCAGGGGAAACACGGTCACGTCACGTTACCCACAAACGCAGCCTAAACGAAACGAGGACCCCATGACCGACCTACGGACGAAGATTATCTCCTTCACGTGCGCGCTCGCCCTTGTTACCGGGTGCATGCCCGCCATGGCGTTTGCTCAAGAAGACAGCGCGACCGCCTCGCCTTCCCCTGAGCAACAGGCGAATTCCCTTTGTGACGAGAACGCCGGCTCGACCTTGGCCGCAAGCGAGGGCGCCCCGTCCCCTGCGTCCACCCGCATCCCCATCGACAGGCAGGCATTTGTCCAGGCAGAAGATGAGGGCATCACCCTGCAAAGCGTCAACCTCAACGCGACCGTCGCACCGCACGACGCGTTCTCCGACGAATTCCTCTACTTCACGAAATACGAGAGCGGCAACAGGCTCACGAGCGGCGAGGGCTATGACATGCTCCTCTCCGCAGGCGACAACTACCACGCCATGGGCTGCTACCAGTTCGACAACCGCTTCGGCCTGCAGGATTTCCTCGTCGCCTGTTACAACTACAGCCCGACGCGCTACTCCATGTTCGCGTGGCTGAAGGACGCAAGCGTGGACATCTCGAACGTGAAACTCTACGACTCGAGCAAGAAGGCCTTAACCGACACGGGGAAGAGGCTAAACGATTCGTGGTCCGCCGCGTACCAGGCGAATCCCGAGGAATTCTCGCGCCTGCAGGACGGCTGGTTCTACCAGGAATACGTCGAGTACGCGCTGCGCCTATGCAACAACAGCGCGCACAACTTCAATATGGACAGCCGAAGCGATTGCGTGAAAGGCCTGGTCAGCGGCATTTGCAACCTGTTTGGATCGGGCGGCATGCAGTTCTTCGTCGGCGGCACGCTCTACGGGAAGCACTACGACGGCGCGGGACTCTCCGGCACGATGAGCGACCGCGAGTTCGTCACCACGCTGTGCAACTACATCGTCGACCACGTGGCGGAGCTGCCTTACGTGAACAGCCAATACGTGTCCAGCTACCAGAATCGCTACCGAAACGAGCTCGCCGACTGCCTCGCCTACCTCGACAGCAAGCCCGACCCCAGCAACCCGACGCCGACGCCCGGTGGCTCCGCCACCCCGACGCCCGAGCCCAACAAGGCGTTCAGCGATTTGGAAGACGGCGCTTGGTATTTGCAGGCCGTCGAGTACGTGTCGAGCCGCGGCATCATGAAAGGCTACGACAACGGCACGTTCGGACCCAACGACACGCTTTCGCGCGGGCAGCTCATCACCATGCTGTGGCGGCTTCAGGGCTCCCCGCAGGCGGACATGTCCACACTCGCGTTCTCCGACGTCGACTACGACAACTATTACGGAAACGCCATCCGATGGGCGCGCGCGACCGAGATCGTGAAGGGCTACGGCGACAGCAACGACTTTCGCCCCGACGCATCCATCACGCGCGAGGAAATCGCTGTCATGCTGGCAAACTTCGCCAAGCGGATGGACGGGAAGAATCCCACGAGCGACGGCGTGAAGCTCGGGCAGTTCCCCGACGCCAGCGCGGTCGACTCATGGGCGAAAACGGCTCTGAGCTGGACTGTCGACAAGGGAATCATCTCCGGCAAGATCGACGCGAGCAACAAGGCATGGCTCAACCCGATCGACAACGCGACGCGCGCGGAGGCGGCGACCATCCTCATGCGCTACCTGCAAAACCGCTAGAAGGCACGAGCAGGCTCACTTGTTGCGAGCCGGACCTGGGACGACGCAAACGCCACAAGGCCGAGCCCCCGCATCGGCGGCAGGAAGCAAATCTAACCCGAAACCAAAAGCGGGCGATCATCCCGATCGCCCGCTTCGCTTCCAGCTATAAGGTTGTTCCGCTAGGAAGGAAAGCCCCTAGCACGCCATCTGGATTTCCGGCTCGCCGTCCCCGAAGAGCAGCTCGCGCTCGGGACCGGAAAGCGCCGCACGCGCCTGGTCGCGCAGGTTGTTCATGCCCGAAAGGAACTGGCGATACATGACAAGGGTCAGGTAGCGACCCTTCGTCGTCAACGTGAGCTCGTCGTCGTTGTCGATCGCGAACGACCTGTTCGCGCGCATGAACGCCAGCTCGATCGGCAGCGCCAGCTCAAGCGGCTCGCCGAATTCGCGCTCGAACGCGCGCTTGTCGAGATGCAGCTGGTAGAGATGCAGAAGGAAGTAGTAACGCTCCAAATCGCGCTTCGCCATGACCGACTTGCCCATAATCGACATGTGCCCCGCCTGGATGGCGTCGTTGTATTCCTGCAGGCTGAACGAGTTCACGTACAGGCAGCCGTTCAAGTGCGTGATCGAGCCCGAACCGATCGCCGGGTACTCGTTGTAGGATACCTGCAACTCCTCGAACGGCAGCTCGACGTCCTTTTTCCCCTGGTCATTCAGGCGCGTGAACGTCCAGATGGTGTCGCGCTCGAAGAACGGGTGGTCGCCGCCGGCAAGCACGCCGTCGAGAATCTGGTAGTAGCGGTACTCGCGGTTGTAATCCATGCGCCCGAGCGTCTCAACCATCTTGCGCGTGGTTGCGGACGAGATGTAGAGCGGCGAGAACGTGGTCTGGCGCGCGCCGCATTCGACGATCTTCTCCAAGTCGTTGAAGAGAATGTCCTCAGTTTGCGAGGGGAAGTTGAAGATCATGTCCACGTTGAGCGAGTCGAAATACGGAACCGCCTCGCCGATGCGTTCGAAGATTTCCTCGCCCGAACCGTACTTGTGGTAGCGGTCCATCTGCTTGAGCAGGTCGTTGTTGAAGCTTTGCACTCCGACGGACAGACGCTGGACGCGACCCTTCAGCTCGTTGAGCCACGGCTGCACGAGATGGTTGGGGTTGGTCTCCGACGACACTTCCTTGATGCTGAAGTTGTCGCGCGCAAGGTCGATCGTCTTGCACAGCTCGTCGAGCATGATGGTCGGCGTGCCGCCGCCGATGTAGAGGCTCTCGAAGTCGTAGCCCAAGTCCTTGAGCATCATCATTTCCTTGCGCATATTCTCAAAATACGGACGCGCAACGGACTCGCGGAACGGATAGCGATTGAAGCTGCAATACGGGCAAAGCACCTGGCAAAACGGCACGTGCATGTAGAGCATGTACTTCTCGCCGGGCTTCGGGCCAGGGAAGAACTTCTCGTCGGTCGGATGCAGGTCAAGGTGCTGCTTGGCGATGCCTTTGACCAGGTTAGTGAGCACTCGTTCGGATAACATGGGTCCCCTTCGTGACTTTCTCGAAATCAACGCCACATGGTAGCGCTTTTGCGGGCAAAACGCGCAGGAACCAATCGCTTTCTACGGGAACTGCAAGAAGGGGGGCCACGCTGAAGACGGCAAGGCGGTCGGGAAGGCGGCACCTCTTACGAGAGGGCGGCCGCCAACTCGTCGCGCGAGGAGAACGGCATCTCCCTGTTGCCCGCCGCACGGTCGATCGCGACAACGGTCCCCTTCCAGGTCGGCTCGCCGCCTTCCCCGCCAGCCGCCTTGTACTCGTCGGTTTGCACGACGTAGCGGCAGTTGAACTCCTCCGGCTTCGGCAGCTCCTTCAGGTCGAAGCCGTATTCCATATCCCTCAGGATGCGCTCCATGACGCTCGGCGCCGCCGCAGCAGATCCGAGCGACACGAGGCCGCGTTCCTTGTTGAAGATTGCCGTCGACGACACGTAGATGGTGCGCAGCCGTTTCTCGCGCTGGCGTTCAAGGCGATTGACAGCCGCGGCAACCGCGACGATAGCCACCAGCCAGATGATAGAAATTACCAGGTCAAGCGGGCTATCAACCCGATTGAAGCCCAAGAAGAACCACAGCCACAGAAGGAATACGTCGATCAGCACGGCGATGGCGAGGCCGATCCAGTTGCTCTTCTTCATTACTTGTCACTTCCTTCCTTGGCCCCCGACAAGACCGCGTCCATCTCCTTGTCGAGAGCGGCGGTCATGCGGCGGCGGCGCAGCGAGACGACCGCGCCGTAAACCAACGTTGCGATGGTACCGAGAATCATGAGCCAATGCACCCAGCAGCTCGTCGGCTGCTCAGCGCCCGATGCGCTATCGGGGCTCTGCCTCTCTTCCGATTGAGCGTCGTTTCCGGAAGTTGCCTTGTCGGCGCTCTTCGGCGTAGTGGTCGCCTTCGAATCGGTTGCCGTCGGGACGGAACCCATATCGTCCGGCGTCGTCGAACCCGACGGCGTCACATCGGAAGAATTCGTCGGGCCATTCGGCGTCGACGGATTCTTGCCAGGGCCGGGCGTCGGCTCGTCCGTGCCAGGGCCAGGTGCCGGCGGCGTGTACGCGATAACCGTAAGCGTGCCGCTCACCTGGGTAATCTCGTAGTTATCGAGGCTCGTGTTCGCGCCAGCTTTTACGGTGAAGGTGTTGTCGGAGGAGCCAACCGCCGTCTGCTCGCCCGTAAAGTCGTAGCCGAAGCTCTCGCCTTCGACGAGCGACCCAGCTGTCACCGTTGCCTCGTGCTTGGTGAGCGCGGCACCGTCATACACCTTGGAATCCGTCGCGGAAGTTACTGTCACGGGACGCTTGGTCACGATGAGCGGGGCCTTCCCGCACGTCACATTGGCGAACTGGGCGGTGACGTCCTCGCCGGCGGCATTCTTGATCACAATGGTGGAAGCGTCGATCGCGGCCAGAAGCTCGCCGGCGTCCGTGATGGTGCCCTTGGTCGCGGCCTCGAGCGTGAAGCCCGCAGGCAGACCGTTGACGTCGATACCAGCGCTGGTCAGCGGCTTGCCGTCGTAGACCTTGCTGCCGTCGCGCGGCGTGACGGTGATTGCCACCTGGCTCGGGGTGACCTCGAGGGTACCGATGGCGCCCTCCACGACGTTGTAGTTCGATTCCTTAGCAGTGCCGTCCCACGCGATGGCGTAGGAATTGGCGCTCGCGCCCACAAGCGTCTGGCTGCCGTTGGCGGCGAAGCTGGCGGTCTCGCCGTTCTCGAAGCCCGAAATCTCCCCCGGGGCCGTGAGCGCTGTGCCGTCATAGGGCTTCGACGCGCCGCGCGTAGTGACAGTGAGAGTCGCAGGGTCAATCACAAGGCGGCCGTCCTCCACCTCGAAGCTGACGTTCGAGAAGTTCTTGCCGCCGTAGCTGAAGTCGCCCGCCTTGAGGCCCATGGGGTAGCTGCCCGCGTCGGTGCCCGCCGCCTTCGCCGCGCCCGCGAACGAGATGTCGCCCGCGTCGAAGCCGGCGGGGGCGTCGGTGCTCGCGGCGCCGCCGACCACGTAGGAGACGGCGTAGCCCTCGACGACGTGCTCCGTGCCGTCGTACTTCCCGCCGCCCGTGTTGCCCTTGATCTTGACGACGACCCCGGCGGCGTTCGCGGCCACCTTGAGCTTGCCGCACTTCGCGGTCACCAGGTAGTCGTCTCCGCTCGTCCCCTCGTTGAACGAGAAGACGAAGGTGTTGTCGCTCTCGCCGACATCGGTTTGCGAGCCCGTGACGGTGAGGGCCACGCCCTCGCCGTCGACGAAGCCGACCCCCTCGCCCTTTGGCGTGACGCTGACGGCGCCGTTGGTGAGCGGCGTGCCGTCGTAGGTTTTGTCCGCGCCCTCGGACTCCAACGTGACGAGACGCTTCGTGATGGCGACGCTCTCGGAGCCCGTCGCGTACTGGCCGGCCGCGTAGTTGGCGCCCGTCGCGCGGAGCTTAACGGCCAGATGGCCGAAATGCGTCAGCGAGATCTTAGAGGGGTCGCTCACCCAGGTCTCGCCGTCGGTGCTGTACTCGACGGAGAGCTCGTTGCCGCGCTTGTCCCAGGCGCGCGCACGGTAGGCGGAAAGGGGCTCGCCGTCGTAGACCTTCTGCACGTCGTGGGCGTCCCACGTGACGGCGTCCTTATCGATCTCGCCGGGGACGATGTGCAGCTGCCCGTCCTCGATCTCGAATACCACGTTCGAGAAGTTAGCGCTCCTGTTCTCGAAGTCGCCGGCAAGGAGGCCCATGTCGTAATCGCCGGCGTCGGTGCCGGTGGCGACCTTGTGCGCGGCGTCGCCCGCGAAGGCGAAGTCGCTCTCCTTGTAGAGGGCGGAGGAAATCTTTGCGACCTCGTATCCCTCGACGGTCTTCGCCTCGCCATCGTAGGGGAACGTCGCGCTGTTCTCCCTGATGGTGACGACGACCCTCTCGGCGTTGGCGGTCACCTCGAGCTTACCCTTGCCCAAAGTGATCCGGTAGTTGGTGAGCTTAGTGGAACCAGCCGCCGCAAACCCCGCGATGGTGCTCTCGCTCTCCCCGAAGTTGAGCTGCGACCCGCCGTAGGTCACGCCCGTGATGCCATCGCCCCCGACGAAGCCGGTGGCCGTGAACTCGCTCGCCACAAGCGACGTGCCGTCGTAGGGCTTGCTCGCGTCCTTGGGCTTGATGATCACCTCAGCTGGGTCGATGGCGAGCGAGCCATCCTTGACCTCGACGTCGAACTCGCCCGTCACATCGTTGCCCGCCGCATCGGTCACCTTGGCGGTGCCGGTGATGTTGTTGGTGTAGGTGCCCGCATCGGTCGCGGAAGGATCCTCGGTGGAGAGGCCGGAGACCGTGTATGTCTTTCCGCCGACGACGAACTCCGTGGCTTTGAGGCCCACGGCGGAGTGGCTCTTGCCGTCGTAGGTCGCCATCGTCGAGTTGGCCTCGACCGTGATGGTCTCGGTCGCGCCGCGCGAGGTCACGTTCAGCGTGCCCTTCTCGGTGCGGATCTCGTAGTTGCCGGCCTTGGTGCCCTCCTGGTAGCCCCACCCGACGATGGAGCTCTCGCTCGTCCCCGGCGCGGTCTGCGAGCCGGAGAACACGGGATCGACGATACCCTGGCCTGCGAGGAACTGGTCGGGCGAGCCCTCGACGACCTCCCACTCGCTCGCCGTGAGCGCCTCGCCGTTGTAGACCCGGGAGGCGTCCTTGGGCTTGATGATCAGCGCGCGCTTCGAGATATCGAGGCGGCCGTCCTCGACCTCGAAGCTGACGTTCGAGAAGTTCTTGCCGCCGTAGCTGAAGTCGCCCGCCTTGAGGCCCATGGGGTAGCTGCCCGCGTCGGCGCCCGTCGCCTTCGCCGCGCCCGCGAATGAGATGTCGCCCGCATCGAAGCCGGCGGGGGCGTCGATGCTCGCAGCGCCGCCGACCACGTAGGAGACGGCGTAGCCCTCGACGCTCTGCTCCGTGCCGTCGTACTTCCCGCCGCCCGTGTTGCCCTTGATCTTGACGACGATCTGCTGGGAGTTTGCGCTGATCAAAAGCTTGCCGTCATTCGTTTTCGCGACAATGTACTTGCCATCGGCGCTCACCGTGCCGACCGCTCCCGCAGCAAAGGCATACGGATAGTCGCCCGCATCGGTGCCCCTGCCGCCGAGAAGCGAGACACCTGCGAACGTGGCCTCTGCAACATCGCAGGTGTAGCCTTCGACGCGCTGCTGCTCGCCCGTGTATTCCCTCGTTGCGGAATTCGCCGTGAGCGTCACGTTCTGATAGTAGTAGACGTTGATGACGGTGCTGCCGTCGAGCTCAACGGTTGCGGTTGCCGTCTGACCAGGCACTGCAGTGTAACCGTCGATGCCCTTCGCAAGGTCGGAAGCCGCAACTTCGCTCCCCCACGGAGCGCTCAGCGTCTCGGAGTCTGCAACCTTCTGCTCGGTGCCGTTGAGGTAATAGTTCACCTGGTAGTCAGCAGCGTCCTTCTCATAGTAGAAGACGATCTCGGGCGCCTCGCCTTCGACGAGCGTCGCCTTCCCGGACGCTTGCGACGGATCGACCAGGTGGTAGCCCTCGATGTCATCCTTCGCGTCCGCCGTCACAACATCGCCAGCGTGCCCGTAGAGCGTGTCAGAAGGAGATAGCTCCTTGTCAGTGCCCTTCTCCAGGTATTTCACCTTGCAGGCGGGCAACTCAATCCACGTCGCTGTAAGCGTAACGTTGTTATCGGGCATGGTGAAGCTCGCGCCGCTTTCAAGCGTCGTCACACCATCGAGTCCCGAAACGATCCAGCCAGCGAACTCGTGCCCCACGCGGGTAGGCTCGGCTTTCACCGTCTGCGTCGAGCCCTCCTGAGCAGCATGCACGAGAGCGTCGCTGTTGTTCCAGCTTCCGCCCGCCAAATCGTAGATGACCTGGCGCCCCGAAAGATACTTGGCGTAGAAGTTCACGTTCCCGTCTACCGTATAGGGGAGCTCCACCTGCTGAGTTAATGCTTGGTCGGTATACCAACCATTGAAGGTATACTCGATGCCGCCAACCGTCTTGGAAGGCGGAAGGCTCACGTCGGCGAAGTCGGCGATGTCGGTGGTATCACCCTCGCGGTACGTCAGTTTCGAGGCGACAAGCTGGAATCCCTCGCCCGGCGTCGTCGGATCATCGACGTAATAACGGGCGTTGAACAGGTTGCGGCACGTGATGGACACGGAGCAGTCGACGTGATAGCCATCGTTGTTGTTCGTCAGCTTGTACGGCTTGACGCAGATGGATTCCACGTCCTCATCGGTCACCGTGACGCCCGGCAGCATCCCTTCGATTACCGATTTGTACGCCTTGAAAATATTGTTCCAGTCGCTGCTTCCGCGAGCAACCTGGTACTCGTCCCCCGTGGAACCATCGGGCCAGGTGATCACACGATCGGAAACGCGATCGAAGACGGCGGTCTTCCCGTTGTCCTTTGGAAAATTGCTGCTGCTGAGCCCGGTGAGGTTCACGCTGCCGCTACCAAGGCTGGTCCACTGGGTTGTGCTGGTGGAATCGAGCGATCCGTTGGGGTTGTTCAGGTAATAGAAGAGGGCGCTATTGGTTGCAGCCGTGGGGGAGGTGACCGTCACGTCGTGCGTCGCGGTAAGCGTGGTGGCACCGTCTGGGCTCGTATAGTTCAAGGTGACCGTCGCGGCGCCTTGGCGGACGCCCGTCACCGTTCCGCTTTGGTCGACCGTAAGGATATTGTCGTTGTTCGAGGACCAGACGTAAGTCCCCTCAGCATTTGTGGGGCTCGTCGTTGCCGTCAGCTGCATCGTGGAGAACTGCGCGACGGTGTCGGCGCCGGTGATAGAGAGGGACTGTGCAACCGCGGCGTCCGCGACGGCGGAAGAATCAGCAGCCTTGCCGGATTCATTGTTAGTGGCTGAAGGGGTGTTGGAGTCGCCGCTATCGCCCGCAATATCTGATTCCACGCCCACAAGCGCAGGAGAAGAGATTCCCACGGATTCGCCGCTCGGGCGAGCGGGAGCATCGTCGCCCCCACCCAACGTCGCCGCAAGGTTTGCAGCGTCGTCAGAAAGCTGGGAGCTCCCTCCACCATTGGCAGCGCCATCTTCCGCATACACCTCGGCAGGATTCACGGCAGGCCAGCCGAAACCCAGCAAGATGGCAGACAGCACGACAGAGACAACCTTGTTGCCCCATGATGTGCAATTGGCCGAGCTCTTAGCCTCTCTCATGTGATTTATCGTGTTATTTATGTTCCTCACCCCGTCAGCCTAGGCTTCGAATGAAGCTTGCAGCCTAACTATCTCCGCAGATTTAGCTGGTCAAAATTGCCTCTCGTCATAGGCAAGCCCTCTGTTATAGAGGGACATTTCCAGATGCGGTTTTTACGAATTCAACATACTAGCACTTTTTGGGTATTTGCAGGATGACAATATCGTAAATAGTTACCTCAATATATTGTTCGCTCTTTATCGCCACCTGCTGTTTCATTGATTCACGTACCAATCGTTTAGTAAGGCGACGAAATGATTCAGCATATCACTTACTTTAATTCGGCGTAAGAGAATATGGATGGGGTGGCAAATTGGTTTCAAAACCACCTTTGCGGCAAGGCTCGCTCGACGGCCCAGTGCCAAATATGGGACAATGACAGCCAATGAAAGCCGCTCGAAACGGAGGCGACGATGGCAAAGCATATGACGAGAAGGGCATTTGTAACGACAGCATGCACAGCCGTGGCCGCAACGGCACTCGGCTGCAGTGCCTCGGATGACGCCAAAGCCACATGGACATGGACGCAAGACGACGACCTGCCCGTATTGTGTATGCAGGTTTCCGGCGGCGCCATCGTGGCCATGCCTGGCAGCGGCTGGAAACCGCAAGACGGCTGGATTCAAGTGCAGCTTTCAGGAGGGTCGATTCCCGGGAAAGAAATCGAGTCGATCACCCAGGAAGGATCGACCCTCGTTGTGCAGCTGAAAAAGCCAGCGAGCGATATCGAGACCATGGACCTGCGCCTCACCGAGTACCGAGTCGAAGGCGGTGACGCCTCAAACATCGAGTCGGTCGACATCGTCGACAAGGGCGAGCGACACGAAGCGCAACGAGGAGTTGACGGCTAGCGTTAAGCCCAATCGCGCTCGATCATTTCCCACTTCGCATCGCGCGAGCGCTCGACCAGGGAAATCTCCTCGTCGCTAAGAGCACGGAAGCGGCCTTGGCTCTTCAGGTAATCGCGCACGCTCGCGAACTCGCGGGGCTTGCGGTTGAGCGTGAACTTCCCACCAGGAACGCCGCTCTCCTGCTCGCCCTCGTATTCGGCGAGATACCACAGTCCGCAATCGACCACGTCGCGAGCGAGGTCGACCATCTTCGACTCAGGGGCACCCCACCCCGTCGGGCACGGCGCGATCACGTGAATGAACCGCATACCGTGGATACCCTTCGCGCGCTCGAGCTTTTTCAGGAAGTCGTTCATATACCCGACACTCGCCGTTGCGGCATAGGGAAGCCCGTGAGCTGCGATAATCTCGAACACGTTCTTCTTCTGCGTGAGGCATCCGTGGGCATTCTTCCCTGCGGGGGTCGTTGTGGTCTTAGCGCCGAAGGGGGTGAGCGAGCTTTTCTGGATGCCCGTGTTCATGTACGCCTCATTGTCGTAGCAAATATAGAGGACGTCGTCGTTGCGATCGATCGCGCCCGAAAGCGCCTGGATGCCGATATCTGCCGTGCCGCCGTCGCCCGCAAAGCCGACGACCGTGCAATCGTCGGGCTTCTTCCCCTGAGCCCGCAAACCGGTCTCGATACCCGTGAGCACGGCCGCCGTGGCCGCAAAGGGCGTGATCATCGCGTTGTTCGCAAAGCACAGCTGGGGGAAGTTGAAGCCGACGGCGCTCATGCAACCCGCGGGCAGTGCCGCCACCGCGTTCGGACCGAGCACCTTCAGCGCTGCACGGACCGCAAGCGAGCCGCCGCAGCCAGCGCATGCCTTATGCCCGAAAAACAGCTCGTCAGCAGGCATGTTCTTCGCATTCATCGCCATTATCGCGCACCTTCTTCGCAATCGTCGCCGCATGCAGGCTGGTCCGCAACGGGAAAGTCTATCCCAAAGAAGCTCACGCGGCCGAGTCCAGCTCTCTGGCCGGTAGAGGCATCGTCGCAGCTCCGCCTGGCGGCAGTATCATCGCGCCCTCGCTCGCCCGCACTATCGAGCAGCGCGTCGAACATGGCGTCCATCTGGGCACTCGTGATGTCGTCACCGCCGAGGCCGCCGATGAAGTTGAACGTCGGCACCATGCACCCCGCTTGCTGGAGCGCGGAATTCACGTTCGTGAACACCGTGCCCTCAGCCCCGAAGGAGATGTCCTTCTCCAGCACGCCGACCGCCGCCGCACCCGTAAGCGCCTTGGCGATGAGGGTTGCAGGGAAGGGACGCATGTAGCGGACGCGCAGAAGGCCCACGCGCTTGCCCTGCGCGCGCAGCCTTGCGACCGACTCGCGCGCAAGCCCCGCGATCGAGCCCAGCGTCACAAGAACGGCTTCAGCATCGTCGCAGCTCACCACTTCGATGGGGCCTGTATACGCACGACCGAAGCATTCCGCAAAGCGCGCTTCCGCGCGATCGATCGCCTCGAATGCGCCGAGCATGTCTCTGTGCTCGTAGTATTTGAAGTAGCGGTTGTAGTCGGGGCCGGCGGAATATCCGATATTCTTCGGATGCTCGAAGTCGAAGCAGTTCGTCGCCTGATACGGCGGCAAGAACGCATCGGCGTCTTCCTCGGCCGGCACATCGACCGTCTCGTAGGTGTGGGTAAGCGCAAACCCGTCCAGGTTCACCATGAACGGGGTGAGCACCGCGGGGTCTTCAGCCACCGCATATGCCATAAGCGCCAGGTCAAGCGCCTCCTGGTTGTTTTCCGCATACGCCTGGATCCACCCATGGTCGAGCAGCGCCAGCGAATCGCGCTGATCGCCGTAGATGTTCCACGGGAGCGCCGTTGCGCGGTTCGCGTTCATCATCACGATGGGAAAACGCCCGCCCGCGGCGTAGGTGAGGACCTCCGCCATGTAGAGAAGGCCCTGGCTCGAGGTCGCCGTAAACGTGCGCGCGCCCGTGGCCGATGCGCCCATCGCGCAGGAAAGGGCAGAATGCTCGGATTCCACATGCACGTATTCCGCCTTGAGCGAGCCTTCTTCCACCATCTCGGAAAGACGCTCGACGACGACGGTCTGCGGCGTGATGGGATAGGCGGAAATCACCTGCGGCTTCGCGAGACGAACGCCTTCGGCGAAGGCCTCGTCGCCTGAAAGGAAACGTTTCATCGCTCATCGCCCTCGCTTTCGTGGACCATGGCAAGCGCGCCGAAGCGGCACACCTCGACGCACACGCCGCACCCCTTGCAGAAATCATAATCGATGGCCACGGCTGCCGCGCCCGCTGCATCGGTCGCATGCCGCGCAGGACGGAAGACACAGCCGTCGGGGCAGTACAGGTAACACTGCAGACAGCCCGTGCATTTCCCGGCATCGAGCACCGGACGCATATTGCGCCAGCCTGCGTTCTTCGCCACGAGGTAACCGCCGTCGTAGCAGGTAGTATGGGCGAAGTCGGCGGGATCGAGCGCAGCGGTTTGCAGCGTGGGAATGAGCGCTTCGCCGCGGGAAGCGGGCGCAAGAGCAGACTCCCCCTTGGCCGTTTCACGTGAAACAGAGTCGCCGACCTGGGATTCGGTGGACTCGTCGGTATTTGCGACCACTCCCGCTGCGCGAGTTTTCCCCACCGCCTCAAGCGCCGCATCGACTACGCGCTTGTTCTTCTCGTGCAGCTTCGCGGGCATATAGCCCTCGATGGCTCGCTTCACGTCGTCGACGCTCACATAGTCGCACACTGAGCACAGCGCACCGAGAAGCGCCGTGTTGGGAATCGGCCGGCCGAGAATTTCTTGAGAGATGCCGTTTGCGTCGATGGCGACGATGCGCGGATCGTCGAACGAGCGCACCGAGTTCACGATGACTTTCCCATCAGGAAGCAGCTCGTCCTCCCAACCTTCGCCAAGCAGCGTATCGTCGAGGTAGATAACGTAGTTCGCCCTGTTCACCGCACTGCGATCGCCAATCGGCTTGCGCGACATCTTGGTGAACGCGCGCATAGGAGCGCCGCGACGCTCGGGGCCGAACGAGGGAAACGCCAACGCATAGGAGCCGTCGGCGAACGAGGACGCCGCGCCCAAAAGCCGTGCCGCTGTGAAGGCCCCCTGCCCGCCGCGACCGTGCCAAAGCACTTCGATCATGTGTAACTCGCCTTCTTGTAAGTTTGTGAGATGAGCATCAGTATAGGGGAACCAGGCCGCACCTGCGTGGTTTCGACGATTCAATACGAGCAAGGCAGAATCGAGAGGGGTTTTGGTGACTTCATTTTGACGCCAAGGCATCTCTGGGTGGACCGTCGTCAGGGAAATAACGAGGGCGCCGACAATGTCGACGCCCTTGAATGAGACCCCACGTCAGCGAGAAGAAAGCTCACATCACCCGCGGTTCGCTCGACTATTCGCCTGTTTGCTCGCCTATTCGCCCGTGCGCTTGGCCGACCCGCCCGCAAAGGAGGGGTCCATAGCCACAGCGTCGAGGCGAGCCATCACGACGTCTTCGACCTCGGGAGAATATGGCGCGTTGTCGCCTTCGCCTGCAAAGCGCGTGCGGATATAGCTGCCGCACTCGTCGCACGTGCCGATACGATGGCCTTCGTCACCCTCGATGTTGAAGTAGTGCAGGTTTCCCTGGTTGCGCGTGCCGCAGCGAGGACAGCGGATGCGATCGAATTCCCAGCTCGTTCCGCACTGCGCGCACCACAAGGTCTTGTTGCGGCCGTCGCCCGATCCGCCCTCGCCCACGCGCGCGAGCGTCGCATCGCCGCCGCATGCGGGGCAGTGCATCTGATGGTCGTAGAACACCTTCGCCTTCTTGCGAGCGCGGGCCACCGCCTCAGCAGGGCCCTCAAGCTGCCAACGAAGCGCGAGCGACGCGAACAGCTGGCCCATCTGCGCCTGAAGCTCGGTCATGCCGCCGTCCACCAGCTGCTCGGCGAATGCGGCCAGATATTCCATCGGTTTCTTTCCTGCCAAGGCGACATCGCTTGCCGCAATGACGTCATCCCAGTTGACGCCCGTAAGCGCAGCAGCCATCTCGTCGTCGAACCCGCCCAGCTCGGCAGCGCGGGCGATGACCGCGGACATTCCGCGAGCAAGCGCCTCGGCGTCGATTTCCACAGGGGCGTTCGAGAACACGGGAATCTCCGCCTCGGAAAGCGCGGCCACGCGCTCCGCAGGAGGCACCTCATAGCCCGCAGCAGTCTGCCCCGCTGCATCGGCGCCATCGAGTGCCGCCCACAGGCTCATGAAGAAATCGATGCGCGAGACTTCGACCCCATCGAGCGTTTTCCCATAATGCTCCGCCGCAAGCTTGGCAGCCTTGTTGTTCATGTTCACGCCTTTCTCGTCGATCGTATTTGCCTGCTTCGCCCCAACCCAAGCGTTTGACGCGAGGCGGGCAAATAGCGAGCCATTTATCTCCACAGAGAACGGGGACCCACCCGAGATTGTCGGATGGGTCCACCGAATCAAGCTTTCCACCAGCCGCAATGGCCGGCAGAATCAGTTACTTGGCTGCAGGCTTCTCAACCACGTTCTTGCCCTCGGTAATCTCCTTGCGAGCCCAGTGGCCCCAGTGGTAGATCGCGTCGGACTCGGAAACCATGCCGTTGCCGAACATGAGCTTGTGGGTGCCGCGATACGGCTGGAAGATGCCCGCACCCAGGAAGATGTGAGCCAAGCCGAACACGGCGATCATCAGGAAGCCGAAGTCATGCAGGAACAGCAGGACGCCATGAACCGTCGTGCCGAGAGCAAGACCCAGCTCGCCGATGAGCAGGATAACACCGGTAACAGCCATGAGCAGGCCAAACAGCCAAAGCATGCCGTCGGCGAAGCGCTGGCCGGACTTCACCTCGTCCTGATCGGGCATGTGAATCCACTTTGCCAGGAACAGGTAGGGGAAGAACAGCGCCATCCACTTCTTGTCGTCGGAGGTCCACTTCGCAAAGAGGTTCTTAAAGATGTGGCCAACGCCCTTCGGCGAGGCGATAGCGCTGAACAGCGGAACCACGACGAAGATGATGCCGCACACACGGTGCACCATGCGGAAGACGAACACGACGTCGGAGCCCACCATCTGGGCCAGAGGCGGAATGAACACGAAGCAACCGCTCAGGCACAAAAGGATGCAGGCGATAACTGCGATGCCATGCGTCAAACGAGCCTGCAGCGAGTGGCGCTTGATGTAGCGCTCGGTTCCAGCGGCTTCGCGATCTTTGAGGAACTGCTTGTCAGCGGCAAGCTGCTCAGGAGAAACGTTCACTGCTTCGTTACTCATCGCTGCCTCCCTTCCCGATGCCGAATGGATGATTCTCGAGGATGTGCTCCTTGATGGACTTCTCGTCCTGAGCGTCGCCGTGCTTGACGACGTCGCCGGTGATCAGGCTGACGGTGTCCTCGGTCTCGGGGTTGTACACGAGCTTGTCGCGCTTGTAGCCCACGCCCAGAGCGAACATCGCCGCGAGGCCCACAACCGTGAGGCCGGTGACGACGCCCGTGACGGGCTTCATGACGCGGGTCATGCCCACCGTTGCCGGAGCGGACGGGTTGGCCGGAAGGCCCGTGGCCTCGCGCCCGTACTTCAGCACGGAGACCACATGCAGACCGCCCATCTCGTTGGCGCCGTAGATCTCGGCGTCCTCGTAGCCGCGGCCCTTCAGGATCTCAAGGCGCTCCTGGGCAAGCTCGAGCATCTCGTCGCGCGGCCCGAAGCGAAGTGCGTTGGGCTGGCAGGTGGAAACGCAGGCCGGGTCCATACCCTGAGCCACGCGATCCGGGCAGCCGGTGCACTTGTTAACGTAGTCGCGGATACCCTCGGTGCGGTAGCGCGGCACATCGAACGGGCACACGCCTTCGCAGTAATGGCAGCCGACGCACTTGGAGTCGTCGACGTGGACGAATCCGGTGTCCTCGTCCTTCGTGATGGCACCAGCGGGGCACACCGTGGCGCAAGGGGCCTCGGTGCAGTGCTGGCAGGAACGACGGTTGAAGATCCAGTCGACGGGCTTCTGCCCGCGAACCGCGTCGCGCTCCTGGAACGTCTGAATCAGACGCGTGTTGCCGTTCAGGTCTGCCGGGTTCTGAAGCGAACCGGAGAACTTGTTCTCGTTGGTGCCGATCGGGGACGGCAGGTTATTCCACACCTTGCAGGCAACCTGGCAGCCCTTGCAGTTCGTGCACAGGGAGGTGTCGTAAAGAATAGCCATTTCAGTCATGTCTTACCCCCTCCTTATGCTTTCTCGATGTTGACGAGGAACGCTTTGTACTCGGGCACCATGGTGTTCGGGTCGCCGACGTTCGGGGTCAGGTCGTTTACGGTGTCGCCCGTGCCGTACAGGTGCGTCCAGCCGAAGTGATGCGTGAGGCCCACCTGATGCTGCGTCTTGCCGTGGATCGTGAACGGCTTCAGACGCTTGGTGACGTAGGCGTCGACCACGACGGAGCCGCGCTTGTTCCACACGCGAACCTTGTCGCCGGGCTTGATGCCCTTCTCAGCGGCGAACTCCTCGGACATCTCGCAGAACTGCGACGGCATAGCCTCCACGAGCGCCGGGCAGGAGCGGCTCTGACCGCCGGTCTGCCAATGCTCGGTGACGGAGTACGTGGTCGCGATGATCGGGTACTCGTCGGTTCCGCCATGGGCGGTGGACTCGTATTCCGTGAACTTGATCATCGGGTTGTTCTGCGAACCGTTGAGCGCGTTGTCGAACGGGCTCTCGAACGGCTCGTAGTGCTCGGGCATCGGGCCGTCTTCCATACCGTAGGATTCGAGACGCGCGTTCTGCTCCCACAGCATGAAGAACGTGTTGTTGTTCGGCGGAACCGGCTGACCGTTCTTGGCGGACACGAAGTCGCCCTGGTCGACCAGATCCCACTTGCTGCCGTCCCACTCCATGAGCTTCTTGTCGGGGTTCCACGGCTTGCCCTTGGTGTCGCAGGAGTTGCGGTTGTACAGGATACGACGGTTGGAAGGCCAGCTGAACGCCCAGTTGGAGTTCAGGCCAAGGCCCGACTTGTCGTTGTTGTCGCGGCGACCGATCGGCTGCTGGGCCGGATCGAGCGGCGCGTCGTTGTTGTTGTAGAAGCCCGAGTAGATCCACATCGCGCAGGAGGTGGAGCCGTCGGCGCCGAGCTCTGAGTAGCCCTTGAGCAGGTCGACCTTGCCCGCCTTGAAGTCGGAATTGGCCGTACGGTAGCCGTTGAGCGCCCAGGAAACCGGACGGAAGTCGATCTTGCCGTTGACGTAGTAATCCCACTTCGTGTTGAGGATCGGGTCGGGGTTCGCACCGCCTTCCTCCTTGTACAGACGGCAGATTTCCGTCCACAGGAGGTCGCACATCTCGAGGTCAGGCTTGGCCTGGTCCCACGGCTCGACTGCCTGGTAGCGCCACTGCAGCCAACGACCGGAGTTCAGGATAGTGCCCGGCTTCTCGTAGATGAGCGCGCAGGGGAGGAAGTACACGGTCGTCTGGATCTCGGACGGGTTCATGTCCGGAGCCTTCCAGAAGGCCGCCGACTCGGTTTCGACCTGGTCGGCCACGACGAGCCAATCGAGGTTCGCCATCGAGCGGCGCACGTTGCCGGCGTTCGGGGCCGAGTGGCAGGGGTTCATGCCCCAGTTGAAGTAGCCCTTGATGACGCCCTGCTTCATGAGCTCGAACGTGGAGATATGCGTGTAGTCCTGGTCGCCCTTCTCGGAGGGAACCTTCGGCCACCAGTCATAGCCGTAGTCGTTCTCGACGGTTGCAGCATCGCCGAACCACTCCTTGAGGGAGGACACGATGAACTTCGGCTTGTTGGTGTAGTAGCCGGCGGAATACGTCTGGGATTCCAGCCACTTGCGCAAGCTGGAACGATCGGTGGTGTTTGCCCACTTCAGGTAAGCGGGATGCTCGTTCACCATCATGCCCATGTCGGTTGCACCCTGAACGTTGGGCTCGCCGCGCAGAGCGTTCACACCGCCGCCGGGGATGCCGATGTTGCCGAGGAGCAGCTGCATAACGCACATGGCGCGCGTGTTCTGGGCGCCATAGGAGTGCTGCGTCTGGCCCAGTGCGTAGAGCACCATGCCAGCGCGGCCGGGCTTTGCGGTGGAACCGTAGGTGGAGTACACCAGCTCGAGCGTTTCCTTGCCCATGCCGCAGATGTCGCACACGGCGTCGAGGGTGTAGCGCTCGTAGTGCTTCTTCACCTGCTGGTAGACGCACATCGGGTCCTGAAGCGTCATGTCGCGCTTGGGGAGGGTGAGCGTCGGCGTGGTGAACTCGGGAACGCCGTCCTTCTTAACCCAGGCGTAGTCGCCCGAAGCGGAGGTGTCCCAGTTCTCTTCCTTCTCGGTCTGATAGTGCCAAGAATGGTTGGAATAGGTCTTGGTCTTCTCGTCCCAACCGGAGTAGAGGCCGGTTTCGATGTCGAAGTCGAACTCGGGGTCGAGCAGGTAAGACGCATTCGTGTAGTTGAGCAGGTACTCGTAGTTGTAGTCGCCCATCTCACCAGTGGCGAGGTACTTCTCGAGATTCGGATCGATCAGGTTCTCGATGATCCAGTGATACATGCCGCCGTAGAAGGCGATGTCCGTGCCCGAGCGGATGGGGCAGTAGATATCCGCCTGCTCAGCAGTACGGGTATAGCGGGGATCGACGACGATCCACTTCGCTCCGCGGTCGTGGGCCTTGCCAAGCCACAGCGAGCTGACCGGGTGGTTCTCAACGGAGTTGGAACCGCAGTGGAGGATGACGTCGGTGTTTTGGAAGTCGCACCAGTGGCTCGTCATAGAGCCGCGACCAAATGATGCTGCCAGACCGGCAACGGTGGGGCTGTGTCAAACACGCGCCTGATTGTCGATGGCGATCACGCCGAGCGATCGCATCATCTTGAGGATCAGGTATTCCTCCTCGGAGTTTTCTTGGCTACCGCCCAGGCTGGCAATTGCCGGGGTGCGGTTCACGGTGAGGCCGTTCTTGTCGGTTTCCTCAAACGTGGCGTCGCGCGTGTCTTTAACCTTGCGCGCGATTTCCTTGACGGCGTCCTCCCAGGTGATGTCTTCCCACTCGGAAGCACCGGGGCGGCGCACCATCGGCTTAGTAACGCGATCGGGGTTCTTGATGACCTCGCGCGTTTCCGGATCCACAATGTTGCGGAGCTGGAACATGGCCGCGCCCTTCGGGCACAAGCCACCTTGGTTGATGGGATGGTCGGGGTCACCTTCGAGATTGATCAGCTCGCCGTCGCGCACCGAAAGAAGCGAACCGCATCCGCCTGCGCAATAGCAGCAGATGTTGGTGTACTCTTCAGTGTTCACGAGCTTCCAGTCGCTGTTCGACTCAACAGCCAAAGCAGGCGACTGCTGCGTCAACTGGAACGCCATGCTCGTCGCGAACGCTGCGCCGGTGGCTTTCATGAAGCCCCTGCGTGTCAGGTTCATAATCTCGTCTCTCCTTCCAAATTCTCGTCTTCCCTCGTCTATACCGCGTCAGGGCATACGCTGCCCTTTCGTCGATTGTTCATGGTACGAGACTTGTCGACACAAATTCAACAAATGAGACCGCAAAAGGACTATTTGGCGGGGGAACGGCCTTTCCTTTGCAAACTGATACTTGACCTGGGTTAACGCATCTTTCTCTCCAACATTTTCAAAGGAAGCTCAGAAAGTATTTTTTGCAATGTGAAGGTTTTGTAAGATATTGTTGAATTGACCTGCACTATCCTATTAGAGAATAGCCCGCTTTATGGACAGGTTGAATCTGGCACGGAAATGGGTTGATTTTCCCTCTTTCATCAACCTTGAGGAATGATGCGCGCAAATTCCCCGCGACGATGCCTTCCCAATTGCGAAATGGCAGGGCTTTCGAATAGACGACGCCTCCCCCGGCGACGTCGGGTGGAAAGGAGCGGAGCGTCATCGGAGGGAAGGCAAGGACGCCGTCGTCCCGTACGGCGCTGGTATACTGAATTCGACTCGGAAGGAGATTGCCCATGAGTGAGAAGGAAAAAGTTGCGCTAACGAAGCTCACCAGCAAGGGCGGTTGAGCGGCGAAGTGGGGTCCGGGTGACCTCGAAGATGCGCTGCACTGCCTCTCGCCGGCAATCGATTTGCCCGACAAGGACAAACTTCTCCTCGGGTTCGAGACGAGCGACGACGCGGCGGTGTGGGAAATCAATAAAACGACGGCAGCCGTGCTCACGGTCGATTTCTTCACGCCCGTCGTGGACGACCCGTACGAGTTCGGGCGCGTTGCGGCGGCGAACGCGCTCTCCGACGTGTTCGCGATGGGGGCCCGCCCCCACGTGGCCTTAAACCTGCTCGCGCTCGACAGCGAGCTCGGCGCCGAGGTCGCGGGGGAGATTTTGCGCGGCGGCGCCGACACCGCGCATGCGGCGGGGGCGTTCGTGGCGGGCGGCCACACGATCGATGATGAGGAACCGAAATACGGCCTGTGCGTGTTCGGCACCGTCGATCCTGGGAAAATCGTACGCAATGGCGGCGCGATCGCGGGAGACGTCCTCTACCTCACCAAGCGCATCGGCACGGGCATCATGAGCGCCGCCGTGAAAAACGAGCTCATCAGCCAAGAGGAGTTCCGACCTGCCGTCGAGTCGATGATGGAGCTCAACATCGCAGGCGGCGAGGCCATGGTTGCGGCGGGCGTCCACGCGGCGACCGACGTGACGGGATTCGGACTGGCGGGGCACCTTCACGAGATGCTCGAAGCGTCAAACGTGGCGGCCGAGCTGGACTTCGGCGCCATTCCCACCTTCGATCGCGTATGGGAGCTCTCGTGCGCGTACTGCCGTCCCAATCGAGCGTTTTCCATCATGGACCTCGCGGAGAAATACGTGCGGCAGGGTGCGCTCGACGACGATGAGTTCGACAACCGCATGGGGGTGATCTGCGACCCACAGACCTCGGGCGGCATCTTGGCAGCCATACCTCCCGACCAGGCAGAGGTTTTCGAGCGGGAATTCGAGCGGCGCGCAGGGCGCGCGGCGTGGAAGATCGGCCGCATCGTCGATGGCGAGGCGGGCACGATCTCGTTCGGCGACGGAGCGCTGTAGTTTTACTTGCGAGACCGTGCGGCTCGGAGCATCTGCGCGGCACGGTCTATCTGGCTCGCGGCAAAGTCGATTTCGGCCGTCGTGTTGTAGAATGCCGGCGACAGTCGCGCCACGCTGCTCGTTCCCAGCCAATCGAGCACGGGCTGTGCGCAGTTGTGGCCGCTGCGCAGGGCGACACCGCGCGCGTCGATAAGCGTGCACAGATCGAGCGGGTGCACCCCGTCGATCGTGAACGAGACGAGACCCGCGCGCTCCTTCGGCGAGCCCGCGATATGAAGTCCCTCGATTTCCCCGAGAGCGCTAACTGCATGGCTGACCAGGTCGGACTCATACGCCGCGATGTCCTCGCGACCCAAGCTGCTCAGGTAGTCGCACGCCGCGCCGAGCGCGATCGCACCGACGTAGTTCGGTGTGCCCGCCTCTAGGCGCAGGGGAAGCTCTTCCCAGGTGGTCTGCGCTTGCGTCACCTTCCCCACCATCTCGCCGCCGAAATCACGGGGAGCGAGCATCTCGAGCGCCTCGCGCGTGCCGCAAAGCGCGCCGATCCCCGTGCCCGCCATCATCTTGTGGCCGGA